>JBPYFB010000082.1:0-18761 GCA_051986465.1 Rugosimonospora sp. | reverse complement strand
AGGGTATGACATCACTGCGCTGGCAACTCATCACGCCTCCCGCCCTCACCATCCAGTTGGACCCCAACGGCGAGGCCGTCGTCAAGGGCGCCTCCGGCGTGGTCCGCAACACCCAGCAGGGTCCGCCGGGCAGCGCACCGTACGTCCAGAACATCGCTTTCACGCTGAGCGGTGTGGCCCGCGGCGACGGCGGCAAGGTGGTATTCGTTCCGTCGACTCGACCGACGGTCTAGTAAGCGAGGTGACCGTGCCCCCAGACCCGCAGGTTCCCGCCGCGCCGCGCAGGTACTGTCCCGCCTGTGGTGCCGCCATCGCCGCCGCCGCCCGGTTCTGCGGCCGGTGCGGCACCGCGCTGTCGAACCTTCCCGGCACCGTGCAGTCGGACACTTCCGTTACCGCGCAGCCGAATGTGCCCGGCATGGCGGCGCCGGCCGGCGAAGCGCCGCAGCGGCCCGGCGCCGGGCGGCACCGTCCGGCACGCCGTAACCCGAAGAGGTGGATCGTCGCCGGAATCGCCGTTGCGGTGGCCGTCATCGCCGGCATCGCCCTCGTGGCTGTACCGCTGGCCCAGCAGTACCTCGTCAACACGAATCCCGCCGATACCGTGCGCAGCTATTTCCAGGCGCTGGCCGACCGCGACGGCGACCGGGCCCGGGCACTGCTGAGCCCGTTGACGTTCACCGCCCCGTCCGCATCGGGGGAGCAGCAGGCCGAGCAGGAGATGCTCTCCGCGCGCACGCTGCGCGACCCCGGATACACGCCACCCCGGCTCACCGACGTGGCGATGGTCGCGGCGCGGCAGGAGCCGTCCAATCCGGTGGTACTCGCCCGGTTCGACCTGGCCGACGGCCACCATCAGATGCAGCTGCAACTGTTCCGCTCCAGCGCCGGCTCGTTCGGCAGGTGGCTGATCAGCAACGGGCTGGGCGACCTGAACCTGCCCGGCGTCGACTTCCGCGGTGCCGCCCTGCTCGTCGCGGGAAACACGATCCCCGCCACGGGACTGGAGCTGCGCCAGGTGTTCCCGGGCTCCTATCTGGTCACGCTACCCAAGGGCCCTCTCCTCGAAGCGGTGCCGCTCACCGTGACGTCGAACGGCGGGTCGGCCGACCGGCTGACGGTACGGGTGCGGCAGGACGTCCAGGCGACGGTGCAGAACCAGGTGCGCGCGTACCTTGACGCGTGTGCGGCGAGCATCGAAGCCCATCCGCCGCACTGCCCGATCGGTTACGGGTACCCCGACCCCGTCACCGACCTGCACTACAAAATCGTCACGTACCCGGTGCTGTCCTTCAACGCCGCCAACGGAGCCGCCAACGTTCTGGGTATGGGCGGCCGGTTCCAGGTCTCCGGGCGGGAGAACCTGCCGGGCGGCAAACCGTTCACCGCCGAGTACGAATTCTCCGTGCAAGGCACCGTACTGCCCGGCGACGGCAAGCCGGTGTTCACACCCCCATCCTGACGACAGGCACTCGAGAGGTAACCGATGCCATCCCTCACACCGGGGGCGCTGCCCACCGTCGCACCCGGCTCCGCCTGTCCCGCTTGCGGTCAGGCCGTTCCGGTCGGCGACCGGTACTGCAGCTGGTGCGGCACCCTCCAGCCAGCCGGCGCCGCCGGTACCGCCGAGGCGGTGCCGGACAGCGCGCCGCGGCGCCGTACCGGTTGGCGCGGCCGTACCAGATGGATCGTCGCCGGAGCCGCAGCGCTGGTCGTCGTCGTGGGGATCGCATTCAGCGCCGGGCCGGCGTGGAACACGTTCCGCAACGCCGATCCCGGCCGGGTGGTCGGCGCCTACCTCCAGGCCCTGGGCGACCGCGACGTCAACCGGGCCCGCGCGATGCTCGCCAGCGGGGCCATCCCGGCGCTCGGCCGCAACGCGAACAACTCCCAGCGGGACATCCTGGCCGCGGCCGCGCTGCGCAACCCCGGCTACACGCCGCCCAAGCGGGTACAGGTTCGGGTGCTGCGGTCGCGGGGCGGCACCGCCACCGTGGCGGCCACCTTCGACCTGCCCGGCGGCCAGCAGACGATACAGCTGCAACTGGCCCGGGACGGCGGCGCACTCTCCAGGTGGGAAATCACCAACGGATTGCTGCCCATGACTCTCCCGTCGTACGACGGGGGCGCCGAGATCAGCCTGGTCGTGGCGGGAGTCCCGGTCAGTGGGGAGTCGCCCGCGCTGGCGCACGTATTTCCCGGTGCCTATCGGGTCAGCTTGCGGCAGAAGCCGTTCGTCGACACGCCGGCTCCGCTCACCGTACGGGCGGGGACGAGCGCGCCGGCGCATTTCGAGCTGCGGCCACAGCCGGGGGTACAGGAGAGGATCGAGACCGGGGTGCGGGCGTTCCTCGACGAGTGCGCGAAGGAGCACGGCCTCCTCGGCAGCCAGTGCCCGTTCGGCGCGTCGCTCGCGGTGGACGCCGCCCTGGGCGTCCAGTGGAGGGTCACCGAGTATCCGGCCGTGAACCTCGTGGTCGGCGGGGACGGCACCGTCGTCATGAAACCCGCCAGCGGTCGCATACTGGCCACCGGGCAGATGAACACACCGCCTAACACGCCATTCACCCGCGAGCTGACCTTCCAGCTGAGTGGCGACATAGTGGCGGGGATAGACGGCAAGGCAGCCATCAAACCGGCATTCTGATGCCGATGACCGCAGCGCTTCCAGGTACCCGGCGCGGACTGATCGCGGTCTGTGCGGCGTGGGGCCTGTTCTGGGGGAGCTGGAGCGGACTCCTACCCGCGGTACAGCATCGGGTCGGCGTCTCCACCGGATCGCTGGGCCTGCTGCTGACGTTCGTCGCGGTCGGCGCGATTCCGGCCATGGCGCTCACCGGCAGGCTGGCGCGCGGGCGGGAGCCGGCCGCGCTGACCACGGCCACGCTGTTGTTCGGCGCCGCCATCGCGGCACTCGCCGCGGCGTCGTCGCCGGTGCTGCTCGCGCTCTGCCTGGTCGCCGTCGGCATGGCCAGTGGTGCCTTTGACGTATGCCTGAGCATGGCGATCGCGCGGGCCGAGCGGGCTACCGCAGCCCGCCTCTTCCAGCCGGTACATGCCGCCTTTCCGGTCATGGTGGTCGTCGCGGCACCGCTGGCGGGCCTGGCCAGGCAGCTCGGCGTGGCGCTGCCGGCCATCCTGCTGGCGGTCGCGGCACTGGTCACCGGTACCGGCCTGGTGGTACCGAGCCAGCTGCGATCCATCCGAGCACAGGACACAGTGGACAGTCCGCAGTCGCCCGGGGTGCGGCGCCGGCGTGGATACCGCGCGGGGATCGGCGTCGGCGTACTGGCCGCCTGCATGCTGATCGTGGAGAACGCGGTGGAGCAGTGGTCGGCGGTGCTGCTGGAGAACTACCGGCATGCGCCACCGGTGCTGGCGAGTTCCGCACCCGCCATCTATTACCTGGCCCTCTCGCTCGGCCGGCTCTCCGCGCACGCGCTGCCCCGGCTGGGTACCCGAGGGATCCTGGGAATCGGCGCGGTCGGCGGCGGTACCGGCATCGTGCTCGCCGCCCTCGCGCCCAACCCCGCGCTCAGCCTGGTCGCCTTCGCGCTCACCGGCTTCGCCTTCGGACCGGTCATACCGGCGATGCTCAGCTACGCCGCGGCCGCGGACGACGACGGTGCCGCCGTCGCCACCGCGACAACCACGTCCTACGCGGGATTCGTCGGTAGCCCTCTCCTCGTGGCCGGCCTGAGCGCGGCGACGACGCTTCCCACCGCGGTCGCGTGTCTCGGGATGTTGGCGGTGCCGTTGCTGGGCGCGGCGGTCGTCGGGCAGTTCCGCGCCGGGCAGCGGCACGCGAGGTCGACCGACGCTGCCACCCTCGGGTGAGGGATCACTTGCGCTTGCGCCTGCCACGGACGCGACCTCGCAAGCGGTGCCGGCGTTCGAGCGCCGTCGCGGCACAGAGGAACGCGACCATCGCCCCGGCGAAGCCAAAGCCGGCCTGTACCCTGCCGCGGTTTCCGCTCAGCGTCCCGAATTCGGCCACGAAGTCGGTCGGATCGGCCGAGTTGACCCAGATTCGCACGGCGGTTCCCGGGGGATCGCATACGGTCCAGCAGCCCACCTCGCCGGTACGGCTGCCGCCGGCGAAGTCGTAGCGCAGGTACATGGTCCGGCTGTCGGGAGTCTTGGAGTCGCCCTTCCTGATTACCCGGTCGTAGACGATCGCTTGGGTGGGTACACCCTCCGCCCGTAGCCGCACTGCCCAGTCGCCGAGGTCTCGTTGGGTGGACCATGGCCACCACAGCACCCCGATGCCGAGCACGATGCCGCACCAGTAGAACGGGTACCGGGCGCCCCACCATCGTCTCAGCCATGCGAAAGTCACGCCGGCGATTGTGCGATGCCTGTTCAACCACGCCCGATCGGGGTTCCGCGGACTGTGTGCCGGGGCGGTGTTATCGAAGGACGAGAAGGTCGAGCGCGTCGACAACTGGGCCGGATTCGGTTCGTGCGGCGTGGCGGAGCCGAGCCAGTCCCGCGGCGTACTCGTCGTCGGTTATCAGTTGTAAGGGCGTGTGTGCTTCCCGGCGGATGGTGGCCGCGACCTCATGAAGCGATGGCGCGGTCGTCTGCGGTACCTGTTCGAACGCGACCGTGCCGAAGCCGGCGGTGGCGAAGGCGGCCTCCACATCGTCCACGCTGGGGTAGGTGTTCAGCACGCGGATGGCCTCGGGGAAGAACCGGAACAGCGTGATCGCGTGGTGGCGGCCGGCGAAGGCGGAGCGGATCAGCACCGGGCCACCCGGGCGCAGTACACGGCGCAGTTCCCGCGCGGCGGCGGTCAGGTCCGGCAGGTGGTGGATGACGGTCGACAGCCAGGCCGCGTCGACGCATCCCTCGGCCAATGGGAGATTGGCGGCGTCCGCGGCCACGACCCGTGGATGGAGGCACCGGGCGCGCATGGCCTCGGCCGGCTCGACGGCGATGACATCGACGTTGCCGCACCAGTCGGTGAAGGCTCGCGCCCACATGCCGGTGCCCGCGCCGATGTCGAGCAGGCGGGTACCGGCCCGAGCATCGAGGTGCCGGGTGACCGCCGCGCGCCAGGCGGTAAGTCCGTGGTCGGACAGGTGGCGGGTGGCTTCGAACGCTGCCGCGTCGCGATGGGTGTACCCGATGCGAGCCATCTCACTGATCCAACCGGATCCCGGGTCAGGGCAGCAGGGCCAGTTTGCCGGTGGTTGCCCGGTTCTCCAGTTCGGTGAGCGCCTTCGATCCGTCAGCGAGGTCGTACCCGGTGGGCTGGGCCGGGGTGAGCACCCCGGCGGCGATGAGCGCGAAGAGCTCGCCCATCACCGCACCGAAGACCTGCGGCGCGGCCTGGATCAGCATGCCGATGTTCAGGCCGATGAGGTGGATCTGGTGCTTGTAGACCAGTTCCCAGTTGGTGATCGCGGCATCGCCGCCGGCCGAGCCGTAGACCACGACCCGACCGGTGACCCGCTTGGCCGCGGCCAGGCTGGCGCCGACGGTGGTGCCGCCGGCTGATTCCAGTACCAGGTCGGCGCCGTCGCCGCCGGTCAGGCGCAGGACTTCGGCGGCGACGTCGGGGCTGCGGGAGTCGAGGATGTGGTCGGCGCCGAGTGCTCGCAGTGTGTCGTGCTTGCCCGGCGAGGCGGCGGCGATCACCGTCGCGCCGTAGTGCTTGGCCATTTTCACCGCGACCTGGCCGGTTGCGCCCGCGGCCGCCCAGATGAGCACGGTCTGGCCGGCCGCGATCTGCCCCAGCGGCCGCAGCGCCGCCAGCGCGGTCGGCCAGCTCACGACGAGGCCCAACGCCTGCTCGTCGGTCCAGCCCGCGGGCACTGGCACCACCGCGGCGGCGGGCAGGACCAGGTACTCGGCGAACGCGCCGCTGGCGATACCGGCACCGGTGACGTGGACGCCCGGCTGTAGACCGGTCACGCCATCGCCGAGGGCGGCGATTTCACCGGCCGCCTCGAAGCCGGCCAGGAACGGTGGCTGCGGGCCGCCCGGGAACGTGCCGCGGGACTGCAGGATGTCGCCGAAGTTGACGCCGGCCGCGGTGACCCGGATCAGGATCTCGCCCGCGCCTGGGCGTGGTACCGGCGCATTGGTGATGAGACGGAGATCCCGCGGGCCGTTGTGCGAGGTCTGCTGCAGGGCACGCATGGTGGCAGGGATGCTCATCAGAGTCGGCTTCCTTCCGGAGGTCGGGCCAGCGAAGCGTCTTCGATTTCTTATCGAACGACCAAAAAACATTCTCACGCTGGTGCGGCAGGGTCAAGCTAAACTTGATCGAACGACCAACAAAAGCAAGGGGTACCGAGGTGGCTACTCGCGGTAGGCCGCGCGCGTTCGATCCGGACGCCGCCCTGCACCAGGCGCTGGACCTGTTCTGGGAACGGGGCTACGAGGGCACCTCGCTGAACGACCTCGCCGCCGCGATGGGCATCGCCTCGGCCAGCATCTACGCCTGCTTCGGCAGCAAGGAGCAGTTGTTCCGGCAGACGATGGCGCTCTACGGCGCGACCGCGGGAGCGTCGCCAAGGCGGGCGCTGCGCGAGCAGCCGACCGCGCGCGGCGCGATCCATGCGATGCTGCGCGCCACCGCCAATGAGATCACCCACCCGGACCGGCCACATTACTGCATGCTCATCCTCGCCGCGCCCACCGGTGCCGTGGAAAACCACGTCGTACGCGAATTCCTCGCCGACCTTCGCCGAGGCATGTTCGCCACGATCAGGGACCGGCTCGCCCGCGGTGTCGCCGACGGCGACCTGGCTGCGCCGGCGACCAGCCTGGATGCCATCGCCCGCTACTACACCACCGTGGTACAAGGCCTGTCTGTCCAGGCCCGTGACGGCGCCAGCCGAGCCGAGCTGGAAGCCGTCATCAGCTGCGCGATGGCCGCCTGGGGCGCGCTCGCGTCCGCTACCACGCTGCCGGAACCGTCCTAACTGGACGGTCCTCGCTGAGTTGGGGTAGCCGGGTCGGTGACCGTCAGCGGTAGGCGCGGGACTGCAGTGTCCACAGCTGCGCGTATCGCCCGCCGCGCTCGAGCAGTTCGGCGTGGCTGCCGTGCTCGACGACGCGACCGGCATCGAGTACCACGATGCGGTCGGCGAGGCGGACGGTCGACATCCGGTGTGTCACGAAGACGGTCACCCCGCCGACGGTCGCCGCGACCTCGGCCGCGGTGGCCTGGTATGCGTCCACCAGACGCTGCTCCGCCAGGGCATCGAGGGCGGCGGCCGGCTCGTCCAGGGTGAGGAGGATCGGGTCGGTGCGCATGAGCGTACGGGCGAAGCCGATGCTTTGCCATTGCCCGCCGGACAGCTCCCGGCCGTCGGCGTAGCCGGTGCCGAGCACGGTGTCCGTCCCGAGCTGGTCGACGAGTGCCGCGGCCCCGGCCCGGTCCGCGGCGGCCAGCACGGCCGGGGTCGAGTCGACGTCCGGGAGCCGGCCGATCCCGACGCTGTGCTGGAGGGACAGCTCGACGCGAGCGAAGTCCTGGAACAACGCGGCTAGGCGTTCGCGCCAGGCTGCTGGCGCGACGGTCGCGAGTTCGACGCCGTCCACCAGTACCCGCCCGCGGGTCGGTTGATAGAGACCGGCGAGCAGCTTGAGCAGCGTGCTCTTGCCGGCGCCGTTCTCACCGACCAGCGCTACGGATGAGCCCGCAGGTAGGTGCAGGTCCACGCCGTGCAGCACCTCTGTCGTCGAGCCGGGATACGTGAACACGACGCCATCCAGCCGAATCCCGTCGCCCGTGGACTGCGGAACCGTGCCCGTGGCTGTTGGCGCGGTGGACGCGGCGGCCTCGTCGGCGAGCGCGACAAACCGCCGCAGGCCGACCGCGGCCCGATGGACGGAGCCGAGCAGCTCCAGTTCCGCCGTCATCTGGACGTTGAACTGCGTCGCCAGCGTGACCGTCAGCACCACGTCGCCGAGGCTCGCCCGGTCGTGCCGGGCGAGTTCGTACACCCAGAGCACCGCCGCCACATACGCGAGTGCGAACACGACCTGCCCAGCCGCGCGCATCAGGGCATGGCGGAGGTAGGCGCGGGCCATCGCCGAGCCGTACCCATCCAGCAGTACCTGCTGCCGCCGTACCAGATAACCCGCGCCCCCGGACAGCCGGATCTCCTTCTGCGACGCGGGATTCGCGGCCAGGCGGCGCAATGATCGGATCGCCCGGGTGGCCGGCGACTGAGCTTCGCGTACGGCCTGCAGGCCCGCCTCCGCGCGCCGCCCGAGGAGTACGGGTACCAGAGCCACCACGGGCAGCAGCAACAACACCGGCGACAAGATGGCCAGTGCGGCGGCGGTCAGGAGTGTCTGCGCCACGATCGCGCCGAGCTGCAGCCCGTTCTGGAGTGTCACGCGCATCTGCATGATGTCCTGCCGCAGCAGGTCGACACGGTCGGCGAAGGCGGGATTGTCGATGTGGTCCAGGTTCTCCGTACCGTTCACGAGTCCGAGCAGGTCGCGGCTGAAGCGCTCCTCGGTCAGCTCGGCCAGCTCGAAGTAGTACAGGTGCGCGAAGTGACCGAGCATCAGCTCACCGGCGAGCGCGGCGGCACCGGCGAGCCCCCACCCGGTCGCTTCGCCGAGGCGGCCGTGCGCGACAGAGTCCACGAGCTGACCCGCGGCGATCGCGACGAGCGGCGTGGCGAGTGCGCCGCACAGCAGCAGCGTGGCTCCGATCAGCAGGCGGCGGCGGTCGAGGCGCCAGCCGAGTGCGAACAGCCGGCGCAGGGTGAACAGAACGTCGTTCATCGTGCCTCCTCGAACCGGGCGGCCTGGACCTCGAACAGCCGGGCGTAGGAGCCGCCGAGCCCGACCAGCTCGTCGTGCGTACCGGCCTCGGTGATCTCGCCGCCGTCGAGCACGACGATCCGGTCGGCGCGGCGCACCGAGGAGAACCGGTGGGAGATCACCAGGCTCGTCACGCCCCGGGTCAGGTCGAGGAATGTGTCGTAGAACTCGGCCTCGCCGCGGGCATCCAGCTGGGCGGTCGGCTCGTCGAGCACAAGGACTGAGGCGCCGTGCCGCACCGCGAACAGAGCCCGAGCCAGGGCCAGCCGCTGCCACTGCCCGCCGGACAGGTCGCGGCCGCCGGGCAGTGACCGGGTGGGCGGGCTCTCAAGGCCGTCCGGCAACTCCGCGAGGAGGTCGCCGAGGCCGACCCGGGCCAGCTCGGCGCGGATGCCCGCGTCATCGTCGCGGTGGCCGATCGAGCCCATCGCGACGTTGTCCCGTAGGGACAGCTCGTAGCGCAGGTAATCCTGGAAGGTGATCGCGAAGGCGCGCTGCCAGGCGTCCGGATGCAGGTCACGCAGGTCGACGCCGTCCACGGTGACCGTGCCGGCGTCCGGCCGGTACAGGCCGGTGAGCAGTTTGACCAGCGTCGTCTTGCCGGCACCGTTCACTCCGACCAGTGCGGTGGAGGTGCCCACGGGCAGCGTCAGGTTCAGCCCGTTGAGCACCGGAGCGGCCGGCCGGTAGCCGAAGCTGACCCCGGTCAGCGTGATAGCCGAACGTGGCGTGATCGGAGCCTGCCCTTCGTCCGGCGGTTCGGCGCCAGCATCCGCGAGCACCTCGAACTCCAGCAGCGCCTCCCACGCGCTGCGGCCGTAGACGAGCTTGACGTCCGACTCGGGGAACATGACCCCGAACCGAGCGCACAGCACGAGCGCCTGGACCGCCATCGCGACCCGGCCGGCCTCCGCGCCGCCACCGCGGGCCACCAGTACGAGCGCGATCGCGGTGCCGCCCAGCGCCGCGATGGCGTAGCCGAGGAACGGCGGCCCGTAGACGCGGCGGCGCCAGCGCCACATCGGGTCCAGCAGGGCCCGAGTCTCCTTCCCGTAGCGGTCATCCAGCCATCCGGCCAGGCCGAGCACGCGGATCTCCTTCGCGGCCCGGGTGCTCGTGGACAGCTCGCGCAGGTATGCGACGCGGCGGCGGGCCGGCCGGAACCCGCGGATCAGCTGGCCCCACCGGAAGAACGCCTCGGTCTGCCCGAGCCGGGCGACCAGCGCCACGAGCAACCCGGCCAGCGCCGGCCAGGCCCCGGCCACCACTGCGATGAGTACCACCGCACCGGCAAGCTGCGTGTATCGCGCGGCCAGTGCGACAGCGCCTTCCAGCGCACCACCGGGCGTCAGCGTCCACTGCTCGAACGCCTCGTCGGCATCGTTGAGCCGGTCCGCGACGTCCGGGCGCTCCAACGCCCGCAGCGACGCGCGGCGCAGGGCGAACGAGGTGAACCGGGTGATGCATGCGGTATCGACGCGGCGCGCGATCTCCCTCGACAGGACGAGCTGCAGCGGCGTCAGCACCTGCTGCAGCATGAAGCCGGCGAGCGCGAGCCCGAGCCAGGGCATCGCGTCCGCGCCGGCGAGCAGTCGCAGGGCCATGCCGACCCCGACCATGAATGCCACCGGCGTCACGCCCGCGAGCACGTGTACCGCGACTGTCCCGCCGATCAGCCCGCGGCCTGCGTACCGCGTCAGGCTCCACAGCTGGCGCGACGCCGTCCGGCGTTGCCGCCATCGATCTCGCAGCCCCCGCAGCGTCGGGCGGGCGGCGTCCGCCCCGATCTGCTCAGCGGTGGCGACGTCGATTCCCGTGTCCATCGATCCCCCGTCCGTTACTGCAGGGCATCAGACCGGAGTCGCCGGACATGGTCAAGTCAGATCCTGGTACGTGGTCGACGCCGCCTGTCTCGAAGCGACGACGTTCAGCGGCGGAATCGGACCTTGGTCGAATCATCGGACGCCCGGCCGGCGACCGGTGACTGCGCATCGGAATGCGGCGCCGGACCGGGTACTCGGGCGCGCAGGTGCCGCGAGATCGTGGAGCGACTCGGCCGCACATCTTGCTGGGGGAAGACCCACTTCCTGAACGCCCACAGCCGGAACACCATCGCGATCAGGGTACCGATGACGATGCCTGAGGCGAAGTCGCTGATCTCCTGGACAAGCCGACTCACGTGCGGCGTCTGCAGGTCGAAGAGGTAGCGCGCGATCCACATCGGTACATCACTGATCACGACACCGACACCGCTGATGCCGAAGAACAGCGCCGCCTCGTGGTGACGCTCGCGCCCGCCTCGGGTTCGGAAGGACCATTCGCGGTTGAGTACGTAGGACACGACGGTCGCCGTGATGTTCGCGATGGTGAGCGCGGTGACCGGTTTATCTACCAAGACTGTCAGCTTGAGGGCATAGTTGACCGCTACGGCGATGAGAAAGCAGGCGCCGCCGACGAGCAGAAACTTCAGCATCTCCCGGTGGCGCAGCAGCCTGGCTCGTACAGGCCCGGGAAGTGCGACCAGAACCCGTCCAACGACCGTAGCCCCGCGGCCACGAAGCCCGACCGCGCGGGCTTCGGCGAGGATCTTGGGGTTGTCCACGTCTGGCAGAGTAGCGCGTCAACATCAGCCCTGCCTTCACGACCTCCGGGTCCAACCGTTGAGCCAAGAGCCACGGTTTCGCTACGCCGAGTTCATCGTTGTAGATCTATTCATGGAGTCGCCGGGTTGCTGTCATTGACGCATCCCTGGCACCCCGCGCCGGGCCCGACCCCACCCGGAGAGTCCATGCGCACCGTCAACCGCGCCCTCGTCGCGACGGCCACCCTCACGCTCTGCGTTGCCGTCAGCGGCGTTGTCGTCGCCGCCACCCCGGGCGCCGCCCTCGCCAGCACCTGCTCCCGGTCGTACCTGCCGCTGCCCGACCCGTACTGCACCCCGGGCAGCTACAACCCGAGCGTGACCCAGTCCACCATCAACAGCACGATCTGCGTATCCGGCTGGACCGCCACCGTTCGCCCACCGACCTCGTACACCAACCCGCTGAAGGCGCAGGGCATCATCGACTACGGCTACAGCGACACGAGCATGTCCGACTACGAGGAGGACCACCTGGTTCCGCTGGAGCTGGGCGGCGCGCCGCGGGACCCGGGCAACCTGTGGCCCGAACCGCACTCCGGCACGAAGAACTCGTCCACTAAGGACGGTGTGGAGACCAAGCTGAAGAACGCTGTCTGCAGTGGACGGATCACCCTGTCCGCGGCGCGCAGCGCGATCCGCAACAACTGGACCACTGCCTTGGCAGTAACCGGTATCGGCTGAGCGCGCCGCAACGACGCCAGTAGGCGGCCCGGGCACGGTTGGCCCGGGCCGCCACCGGATCAGGCGTCCGGCCCTGCGGCGCTATGAGGTGACCGGCATGACGCGGCCGAGGAAGGCGCTCAGGGTCGCGTTGACGCGCCTCAGGCCGCGCTTGCCGTCGACCGGACCCAGTGCCAGGAGGTGTCGCAGTGGGGCGGCCAGGTAGTAGGCGGCGTAGTCGCTGAAGTTGAAGTGCTGCAAGCCGGCCAACTGCTGGCACTGGCACGGCGCGGTACCGGCGGCGAGCATGGTACGGGCGGTGTCGCGGTCGGCGCGGTCGGCGGCATTGCGGGGCTGGCAGGTCCCGGCCGCGCAGGAGTCCTGGCTGGCGAGGATCATCATGGGCTTGCGCAGCCCGGCCTTTGCGACCGGGCCGAACTGGGTGCCGTCCAGGTCGACGGCGGCGCTGCAGCCGGGATCGGTTCGGCAGGCCTCCAGCGCAGCCGCCCCGCCGAAGGAGTGCCCGAGGTAGCCGACCCGGGCCGCGTCGACATACTCGGCGTATTCGGCTTTCACCTGTGCGGCGGTGAACCGGGCGTCGGCGGCCCAGATGCCCACCAGCCGGTCGGCGGTCTCCTGGCTGGCGGGGGTGTGCAGGTTGTCGCCGTCGAACGGTGGATCGCCGGCTGCCGTGGCGGGTACCGGGTGTCCACTCAGGACGGTCAGGTTGGCGCTGTAGGTCGGGGTGACGCCGGCGACGAGGTATCCGTGGCTGGCCAGGTTCTCCGCCAGCGTGGTGTATTGCGGCGCGGCGAACCCGAGGCCCGGTTCCAGGACGACGGTCGGGAAGTGACCGGCGGCGATCGGGGCGCCGTCGAGCGAGTGGGTGCGTACCGCGCCGAAGCTGGTCTCGCCCAAGCCGGGCAGGCTCGGCAGGTGCAGTTGACCCCACGCGCCCGGGGCGTACGGCGCGGGGTGCCCGGCCCGCCCCGCCGCGGCCGGGTACCACAACCACACCGACAACCGGCGCGGCTGGCCCGACCGTGGCGCGAGGGGATCGGTACGGGACTGGTCGGTCCAGTCGACGATCCGCCGGCCGACCGGGTAGCGACCGGTGGGAGCCGGCAGCGTGACCGGCCGCGCCCGGCGGACCGCCACGTAGCCCAGGTACCCGCCGGTGAGCACCAGCAGTACCAGCGCCGTGGCCAGGCACCACCGCAGGATCCGGCGGATCAGTCCGGGGGCCGCCACCTCACTGCCTCGCAGCCGGGGCGCGCAGGGCACGCATGCCCCGGGCCGAGGAGGTCGTCGCCACCGCCAGTGCTACCACGGTGACCGCGGCGTACCCGGCAATGGCCGCCCAGGAGAACCCGCCAACCGTCATCGCCGCCTCGAAGCCGAGGCCGGCGAGTTCGTAGCCGAGGCTGGCGAGGATCGCGATCGCCATCAGCGCGCTGGCGCCCATACCGGCAACAACCGCGGCGACCAGCGCGGCCCCGCGTGGCGGTGCGTCGGCGAGTGCCGTGACCGGTGCCAACGCGCACACCGCGGCGGCGAGCAGCCCGAGCGCGACCAGGATCGCGAACCCGCCGGGCCCCACCCCGGATGCTGCGTTGCCAGCCGCACCCGCCACCCGGGCCACCGCCGCGGCGGCGGCCAGGAAACCCGATACGGCAAGGGCCGGCGCGGCCAGCAGTCCCACCACCCGGCGACGCGAGCGGCCCGGCGGGCAGGCCCGCAGCGTCGCCACAGCCAACGGGACAAGCCCGCAACCGAGCATGACCACAGCAGAGGCGCAGCCGGCCGCCGCGAACACGTCGTAGCACCAGGCGCGGACGGGATCGGCGCGGTCCACAATGTACACTGCGCCGTCCCGGGTGAGCTTGCCGAACAGCACCGCGGCCGCCGCCAGCACGGTCCACGCGCACAGCGTCACGCCGACCGTGGCCCGCATCCTGCCGCCGCGGGTGTGCAGGCGGGCCGGCGGGCGCGCCCACGCCGCCGCCGCGGCCAGCAACACGTCACGCACCACCCGCGCGCCCACGCCGGTATCGAGCAGCAGCGCCGCGAACTCGTCGCCGTAGCGGCGGCGCCACGCCGACGGGTACAGCCGCACCAGAAGCTCGACCCGCCGGCGTCGCCGGTTCTCGTCCGGGTTCACGCGCCGCCCTCCGCCAGCCCAAGTCGCCGCAGTCCCAGGTCGGCGACGCGCCGCATCTGCCGCGCCTGCCTGGCCAGGGCGACCTGCCCGCCGGCCGTGATCTGGTACGGCCGGCGCCTGCCCTGTGCCGGCAGCGCCTCGATCAGGCCGTCACCCTCCAGCCGGGCCAGCACCCCGTACAGCGTGCCCGGTCCCAGCGTGACGCCGGCGGTATCGGCAACGTCCTGCGTGATCGCGTAGCCGTGCTTGGGGCCCTCGGCGAGGCTGGTCAGCACGAGGATCACCGGATCCGTCTCGGACGCCATACCCCGCTCCTTCCCTCAGCTACGTGCCACGCTATATCGTGAGCCGATATAACGGCAACTGACAGAGTACGACGGCTGGGAGTGATGCGCGATGGCGTTGTCGACGGCGTTCACCCGGTTGTTCGGGGTGCGGCATCCGATCGCCCTGGCGCCGATGGGCGGGTCGGCCGGCGGCGCGCTGGCCGCCGCCGTCTCACGCGGCGGCGGGCTCGGGCTGGTGGGCGCCGGAAACGGGGAACGGCAGTGGCTCGACCGTGAGGTGTCCCTCGCCGCCTCGGCCACCGACCAACCCTGGGGCGTCGGCTTCCTGACGTGGGCGATCGATGCCGGAGTGGTGCGGCACGCGCTGGCGTACGCTCCCCGCGCGGTCATGCTGTCCTTCGGCGATCCAAGCCCGTACGCGGAATCCATCCGCCAGGCCGGGGCCGCGCTGATCATTCAGGCCACCGATCTGGCCGAGGCCCGCCAGGCCGTGGAGCTCGGCGCCGATGTCATTGTGGCGCAGGGCACCGAGGCCGGCGGCCATGGTGCCCGGCGCGGTCGCTCCACGCTGCCGTTCGTACCCGTCGTGGTGGATCTCGCGGCGCCCATTCCGGTGCTGGCGGCCGGCGGGATCGCCGACGGCCGCGGCCTGGCCGCGGCGCTGGCCCTCGGTGCCGCCGGAGCCCTGATCGGCACCCGGTTCCAAGCCACCACCGAAGCGCTGGTCGATCCCGCGATCAGCAAGGCGATTCTCGACGGGCGCGGCGAGGACACCGTACGCAGCAACGTGCTGGACATCGTGCGCGGCTCGCAGTGGCCGTCGCGGTACACCGCCCGCACGCTCAACCATCCCCACCTCGACCGGTGGCGTGGCCGCGAGGCCGAGCTCGCCGGCGACACCCAGGCGACCCGGGACTACCAGGACGACGTGGAGCGTGGCGCCGTACCGCCGTTGCCGGTCTGGGCCGGCGAGGCCGTCGACCTCATCACCGACCTGCCCGCCGCGGCCGACCTTGTCACCACCCTGGCCGCCCAGGCCGAGCAGGCTCTGGCCAGAGCCGCATTCACTGCCCGGTAAGGGTATCGACGACTTCCGGGGACAGTCGCCGGTCGCTGAAGAGCAGCCGGATCGCCGCGGTGTCGGGATTCCCGGCATCGGGTCCGCGCCAGACCAGCGTGAGCCCGAGCCGTTCGACGGTCCGTTGCGACCGGTCGTTGCCCTCCAACAGGTAGGCGGTCAGCGGCAGGTCGGGTCGCAGCGAATGCGCCACGGTGCTGGCCGCGACACCGATCTCCTGCGCGTAGCCGTGTCCCCAAACCCGGGGGAGGAGCCGAAAGCCGAGATTCCACGCGACGCCGTGGCGGACGAAACAGCCGCCGATGCCGATGAAGGAGGCCCCGTCGGGTACCGCCTGCCAAGCGGTCCACATGCCGAAGCCGTCCCGGCGCCACGCGGCCCGCCAGTTCTCGACCATACGCGCCGTCTGCTCCGGCGTGTCATGGCGGCTGAGTGGATCGGCCTTCCACACCTGCGGATCGCGGTACATCGCGAACACCTGCGCTACGTCGGAGTCCTTCGGTGTTCGCAGGGTCAGGCGCTCGGTTGTGACGACATCCGGGTGCTGCCACGGTTCATCAGGCACCCAGGGATCGTGGACCAACCTGAGCGCCGGCTCAACCGAGATAACGGCTGGGGTCGCGGTCGGGGTGACACCCCATTCGCGTGAAAGCCATGATGCCTGTCGCACCCGCGTCGGCTTTGTTGGACGGCGCGTCGGGGCGTGATCGGCATGGCCGGGGGTAGTGGTTGCGCGAGTTGCCAAGAACCAGGAACAGGAACAGAAACAGAAGCAGAAACGGATGCTCGCGGCCCTCCTCCTCAGCGGCATCATAGCCGCGCCGATCGCCTCGGCGGCGCTGTTCGTACCCGCGCTACCGCGCCGCTCGGTGGCGGGTGTGTGGCCGAACATCCGGCGCTTCGTCCTCGCGCTCATCGGTACCGTCGTGCTGACCGCGTTCGTCGTCGGTGTGCTGTACCTGCTGGGCGTGGCGCGGAGCAACCTGATCGCCGCCACCATCGGGCTCATGGCGGCGAGCGTGGTCTGGCTGCCGGCGACCCGGCGGTGGAACGCGCGGGCACACCTGTGCTGGGCGATGGCGGTATTTCTGTTCGTGGCGTATCTGGTGTACGTACTGAACTGGACGTTCGTCAGCAATCTGGGGCCCGCCAGTACCGCGGGTGGCCTGGTGCTGTGGGTGTTCGAGGCGTTCGCGGCGCTGCTCGCGGCCGCGTACCTGTGGGAGCTGTGTGACGCGCTCGGTACCGAGCACTGGCGGCGGCGGGTCAGCCCCGGTACCCGCACCCCGGAGCCGCGCAGCCCGCCGCCGTTTGTGAGCCTGCACGTACCGGCGCACAACGAGCCGCCGGAGATGGTCATACAGACGCTCAAAACGCTGCTGCACATCGACTATCCGCGGTACGAGATCGTCGCGATCGACGACAACACCGATGACGAGGCGCTCTGGCGGCCGGTGGAGAGCTGGTGCAAGGCGCACGGTGCGAAGTTCGTGCACCTGAGCAACTGGCCCGGGTACAAGTCGGGGGCGCTGAACTACGCGCTCCGCCAGATGACCGAACCGACCGCCGAGCTGATCGGTGTGGTGGACTCGGATTATCAGCTCAGTCCGGGCTTTCTGACCCGATGTGCGCCGTTGTTCACTGATCCGCGGGTCAGTTTCGTACAGGCGCCGCAGGACTACCGGCACTGGCAGCAGGACCCGTACTACCGGCGCCTCTACTACTCGTACAAGTACTTCTTCGCCGTCTCGCAGCCCTCCCGCAACGAGCGCAACGGTGCCATCTTCGCCGGCACCATGGGCCTGATCCGCCGCGCCGATCTGGAGCGGGTGGGCGGCTGGGACGAGTGGTGCATCACCGAGGACGCGGAGCTGTCCCTGCGGCTGCTGCGCGCGGGCGGCGCCGGCCTGCACGTGGACCAGTCGTGGGGGTACGGGGTGATGCCGCTGACCTTCGAGGCGCTCAAGAGCCAGCGGTACCGGTGGTGCTTCGGCGGGATCCAGATCCTGCGCATGCACTGGCGCTCGCTGCTGCCTGGACGGTCCACAGAGGACAATCGGCTGACCCTGGCGCAGCGGTGGTCGTACCTGTCCGGCGGGTTGCAGTGGTACGGCGACCTGCTGGGGCTGGCCTTCTTCGCGTTCCTGCTGGCCGGTGCGTTCAACCTGGCCGCCGGTGGGCAGCAGCTGTTCCGCAAGCTGACCGTGTTCCTCGTGGCGGCCGTACCGGTACTGGTGCTGCTGGGCATCGTCCGCGCGGTCGCGCTGCTGCGCCGCGGTACCGACGCCTCGTGGCGGGACGCGCTGGGCTCGTTCTTCATCTGGCACTCCACCTCGCTCGTGGTCGCGCGCGCCTCGGTGATGGGGCTGTTCGCGCGCAAGGCGGAGTTCCTGCGTACCCCGAAGACCACCCCGACCGGCGCGTGGTGGCAGGCGCTGCGCGCGAACTGGGCCGAGGCGCTGCTGGCCCTGCTGGGTCTGACCGGTATCGCCGGTGGGCTCAGCCGGTGGGACACCTACGGCGGCCCGCTGCTCGCCGCGCTGCTCGTGGTACCCACGTTGGGGTTGGCCGCGGCGCCGTACAACAGCATCGCCGCCCGGCGGGCCGCGCTGCCCCAGCCACTGTGGATGCGGCGGCACACCGAGTACCGGCGCGAGCAGGGCGTCGCGCTCGCCCGGGGCCTGGCTGCCGGTACCATCGCCGCGGTTCTCGTGGCTGCCTTGGGTGTGCTCCTCGGGCTGTTGCTGGCGCCCAGCCCACACCCGGTCAAGCCGCCCGGATTGCAGCCGGGCCAGGGCGGTGGCGGTCCGGCCCCGACGACGACGGCCCCGCCCACGCGATCGCCCACACCCACACCTACCCGATCGCCCACACCCGCTCCCACGCGATCGCCCACGCACACCGCCACCCCCACCCAGACACCCACTCACCCCGCCGGTGCGCCGACGCCGGGACCCTCGCCGTCGCTCCCCACCGGTACGGGTGGGCCCAGCCCCGCGCCACCGACCGCCTCGCCCGCCCCGCCGACCGGTTCACCGCCCGCGGGGCAGTCGCCGCCCGAGTCACCACCGGCTTCGCCGGTCGCTCCACCGCCCGCGTCGCCGCCCGAATCACCGCAGGCGCCGGCGTCCCCGCCCG
>JBPYFB010000081.1:0-17136 GCA_051986465.1 Rugosimonospora sp. | reverse complement strand
CACCGCCCGGCAGTACCAGGTCATCACCGCGGCGGACGGGACCGCGGCGTTGCGGGCCGCCGAAAGCGAACACCCCGACCTGGTCGTGCTCGACCTCGGCCTGCCCGACATCGACGGCGTGGACGTCATCCGCCGGCTGCGCGGCTGGACCCCGATCCCCATCGTCGTGCTCTCCGGTCGCGCCGACAGCGCCGAGAAGGTCGAGGCGCTGGACGCCGGCGCGGACGACTACGTCACCAAGCCGTTCAGCGTGGACGAGTTGCTGGCCCGCATCCGCGCGGTCACCCGTCGCAAGGCGCCTACCGAGGGCGCGTCCCAGGTGCGGATCGGCCGGTACACCATCGACCTGGCCGACCGTACCGTGCACGACGGTGGCGACGCGCCCCGTACCGTGCACCTGACCAGGACCGAGTGGCAACTGCTGGACGCGCTGGCCCGCAGCCCCGGCAAGCTGGTCAGCCAGCGGCAGTTGCTCCAGGAGGTGTGGGGCCCGACCTACCAGGACGAGACCCAGTACCTGCGCCAGTACATGGCCCAACTGCGCCGAAAACTCGAGGAGGACCCGGCCCGGCCCCGGCACCTCATCACCGAGCCCGGTATGGGGTACCGGTTCCGCCCCTGACCCACCTCTGCCGCACCGACCCCGTTCCGCCGGACGATTGGAGAACCCCAGGTGGCCCAGGGAAAGGAACGCGACCGGCTGACCGTTCCGCAGGGCCTCGCGGCGCTGTCGCTGGACGCGCTGGCGTCGGTCGCGTACGGGCCGGAGGCGATCGTCGTAGTGCTCGCGGTGGCGGGCAGCTACGGGTTGGGCTTCACGCTGCCGGTGACGGTCGCGATCGTCGTGCTGCTGGTCGCGCTGACCTTCTCGTACCGGCAGGTGATCAAGGCCTTCCCCAACGGCGGCGGCGCGTACGCGGTGGCCGGCAAGCACCTGGGGCGGCGGGTGAGCTATGTCGCGGCGGCCTCGCTGATCATCGACTACGTGCTGAACGTCGCGGTCTCGGTCGCCGCCGGGGTGGCCGCGCTGACCTCGGCCTACCCGTCCCTGTACGGCGACCGGGTGCTGGTGTGCGTGATCGTCCTGGCGCTGCTGACCGCGATCAATCTGTACGGCGTCGCCGAGTCGGCGAAGATACTGATCGCGCCGACCGTGGTGTTCGTCGTCGCGATCTTCGCGGTCATGGTGTTCGGGCTGTTGCGGTCGCATCCGGTGGCCGAGCCGACGCATCCGGCGGCGACCGCCACCCAGTCGGTCGGCCTGCTGTTGCTGTTGCGGGCGTTCGCCTCCGGGTGCGCGGCGCTGACCGGAGTCGAGGCGATCGCGAACGCGGTACCCACGTTCCGCACGCCCCGGGTGCGCCGGGCGCAGCGCGCCGAAACGGTCCTGGGCATCCTGCTCAGTGTCATGCTGCTCGGATTGTCCGTCCTGATTGGACGGTTCCACGTGGCGCCGAGCAGCACCAAGACCGTACTCGCGCAGGTCACCGAGGCCTCACTCGGCCACAACGTCGCCTTCTACGTCGTACAGTTCGCGACCATGCTGCTGCTCGCGCTGGCCGCGAACACCTCCTTCGGCGGGCTGCCGGTGCTGGCTTCGCTGCTTGCCCGGGACAACAACCTGCCGCACGTGTTCGCGTTGCGGGCCGAGCGGCAGGTCTACCGGTACGGCGTCACGGTCCTCGCGGCGGCGGCCCTGGTACTGCTGCTCGTGGCGCGGGGGAACGTCCAGGCGCTGGTGCCGTTCTTCGCCATCGCCGTGTTCGTCGGATTCACCATCTCGCAGATCGGCATGGTGCGGCACTGGCGGGTGGAGCGCGGGCGCAACTGGGTCGGGCGTGCGGTGATCAACGGCGTGGGTGCGGTGCTGACCGCCGCCGCCGCGGTGATCCAGTTCGTGGCGAAGTTCGCCGAGGGCGGCTGGGTCGTCTTCGTCGCGCTCGCGGTACTCGCCGGCTCGTTCTTCGCGATCAACCGGTCCTACAACCGGATCGGCGCCAGTCTGCACCTCGATGAGACACCCGCCCCACCGCAGAAGCGCCCGTCGCTGGTCATCGTTCCGGTGCTGTCGGTCAGCACCATCACCCGGGAGGCGCTGGGCGCCGGGCTGTCCCTCGGTGACGAGGTGCGCGCGGTGACCGTGGTGCACGTCGACGACGAGGGCGGCGCGGAGCGCATCCAGGAGCGCTGGGACCGGTGGCACCCCGGCGTTCCGCTGACCGTGCTGACAAACGAGAACCGCTCGTTCACCAAGACCCTGGTGGACTATGTGCGAGCGGTCGACGCCGAGGACGACCGGGACCGGCTCGTCGTGCTGATCCCCGAGATGCAACTGCCGCGGCCATGGCAGCGGCTGCTGCAGAACCAGCGTGGCGCGGTCATCGACCGGGCACTGCGCCGGTACACCGAGGCGGTCATCTGCCGGCTGCGATTCCGGATCGACATCCCGCGATAGGTGGGGCGCCCACGGGTCCTGGGCGGGGCGGTGGGCGCCGCACCGACTTGCGAGTGGTGGCGGGACCGGCGGCCTTGCTGGCAATGCGTTTACCGACCGTCTGCGCAGTTGGGCTGCTTCCCCCGCCACCACGTTGGTTCGGGGCGAAGCAGCCGTCGGCTCGCGGCACCGACCACAACGCCCCGGGTCTGTGCGAGATGCGATGCCGGGTGACTGTGGCCCGTTCCCGTACGCCGCATCCACCACGTAGCCTTCGCGCAACGCGGCGCGCAGGGAAGGTGGGCGGCCTCCGGCGTTCTCCGCCGCCCTCCGCATCGAGCGGAACCACTGCGTCGGCCCGTGTCGAGCGGAACCATCGCGTCGGCGAACCCGCTAACTCAGCCGGATGGCGAGGGTATCCATCGGCGGCAGCAACTCGGGCGCGGTGTGTCCGCACAGCCGCCACCCGTACCGCTCGTAGATCTGCCGAGCGGGAACCGCTGGGTTGCACGACAGGACGGCGTACCGCTCGCCGCGGTCGGCCAGCAGCAAGTCGAGCAGCCGCCGACCGGCGCCCTGGCGACGGTACGCCTGGCGCACCATCCACTCCGTCACGAAGAACTTCGGCGCGTTGAGGATCTCCGGTGGCGGGTCGCCAACCGGCGAGCCGAACCAGGTACCGGCCGCCATCGTCCGGCCGTACGCGGCTCCGGCGAGACGATCGCCGGCAAACGCGACAGCGAGGCTGAACCCGTCCCGGGACAGCGCCTGCGCGTAGTGGTCGACGAACCTCGCGACGTGCTCCGTACCCTCGCGGTACGGTGGCTCGGCGTACACCTCGGCGTACAGGTCGCGCATCGGGTCGCACAGCCGCTTCGCCTCGGCCGCGTCGACCGGCTCGCATCTCACCACTGTCACCACGGCGGCGGCCTTCAGCGGCACGGCAGCGTCGCGAGCCGGTCCCGAAGTTCGCCGAACCCGGACTGGCCACGCTCGCCCCGCGGCACCCAGCTGATCGCGCGACGCGCCACCTCGTACAGCAACTGATGGTGGTGCTCGGCGGGGATCGCGTCGAGGACGTGCGCGGTGTGCCGCAGGCCGTCGCAGACGTGCCCGTCCCGGATGAGGCAGGCGGCGCGGTGCATCTGCACCATGCCCCGGTTGCGGACGTGGGTCGGCGGGTACAGGCTCAGCGCCCGGTCCTGGGCGACCAGTGCGCGCTTCGTATCGCCGACCTCCGTGTAGACGAAGCTCTCGGTGTGCCGCAGCCGGTGCTCGGGCCAACCGAACATCGATTCGTCGGTCAGCGCCGCCGCCGGCATGTCAGCGGTGACCCGCGCTACCGCCTCGACCGCCGCGCTCGCGTCGTCCCGGCGACCCGACAGCGCCAGCGCCTGGGCGCGTCCCGCGAGTACGCCCGCGACTCCGGGGCAGACCCGCGTACCCGCGAGCGCGATCGTCTCATCCGCGAGCGCGATCACCCGGGGCAGCGCGCTCCCGTCGTACAAGCCCTTGACCACCTGTTGGCTCCGGGTCATCACGCGCAGGCCGAGATCCCCTGACTTGTCGGCGGCCTCCCGGGCGGTACCCCACCACCGGCACGCCAACCAGACCTGGCCGGTAGCCGTGAGCGTGATCGCCAGGATCATCGACAGGCTCGCGGCGGCGCGGTTCAGGTCACGGTCCTCCTGATGTGCTGACAGCAGGTGCATCAGCACACCGAGATCCACGCTGAGTCGTTCACACATGGTGTCGGGGGGCGTCTCATAGAAGCTGCGCGAGTATTCGGCGATCACCGTATCCCAGTCGCCCCGGTCGTTGCCGATCGCGTGTTCCACGCTGTGCCGGAGCGCCTCCAGGCCCAGCGGGGACGGCGCGGCGCCGAAGGCGAGCCCGGTCAGCGTCCGGATGGCGTGGCGGCGTCGCGAGTCGTTGCCCTCCTGTTCGTACCTACGGGAATCCGAGTAGATCTCCTTGGCCAGCGCCATGAGTTCGCCGCCGGCTTTGAGTTCGCGGTCGATCGCCGCCACCAACCGGGGCCGCGGCACGCTCTTGCCGGTCTCGAATTCGTGCACATGGCTTCGACTGGACGCCACTCTCGCCGCGAGTCGTTCGAGGGAGAGGCCCTGTTCGAGGCGCAACTCCCGCATGCGCCAGCCAAATGGCGTGGTGCGGACGGATTCGTTGCCCACGGTGCCGGCACCTCCTCGATGAGGCGAGCGGGTCGCTGAAAAGTCTTGATTGGGACGGTACGACCTCGCTGCCCGGTTTGCCAGGACCAGCGCCGGAACGTTTTCGCAGGTCGTCGCCCTTGTGGCGGAGAAGACAACTCACATTCTTACCCTAGGGGGGTATGGTAGGCGGGTCGAAGGGAGTGGCGATGGCCAGCTATACCAACCGCAAAGAGGACTACCTCGCCCGGTTGCGCCGGGTGGAGGGTCAGGTGCGGGGTCTGCAGCGGATGGTCGAAGAAGACAAGTACTGCATCGACGTGTTGACCCAGGTCGCCGCGGCGACCAAGGCGCTGCAGGCGTTCTCGCTGTCGCTGCTGGAGGAGCACCTGGGCACCTGCGTGGTCGACGCGGCCCGGGAGGGCGGCGAGCACGCGCAGGTGAAGGTGAAGGAGGCGAGCGACGCGATCGCTCGGCTGGTGCGGTCATGAGGGGAGCCGAGGTGACGATCGAGGCGTACACGGTGCTGGGCATGACCTGCGAGCACTGCGTACGGGCAGTGTCCACAGAGGTCGGTGCGCTGCCGGGGGTACGCGCGGTCGACGTCGACCTGGCCACCGGCTCGGTGACCGTGACGAGCGACACCGAACTGGACCGCGAGGCGGTACGCGCGGCGGTCGACGAGGCCGGGTACGAACTGGGATGACCGAGCTGGCGGTACTGGATATCGGCGGGATGACGTGCGCGTCCTGCGCGAGCCGGATCGAGAAGAAGCTGAACCGGCTGGACGGCGTCACCGCCACGGTGAACTTCGCGACCGAGCAGGCGAGCGTCAGCTATCCGGCCTCGATGAGCCCGGCCGACCTGATCGCGACCGTCGAGAAGACCGGGTACACCGCGCGGCTGCCGGCACCATCCACAGTGGACCACGAACCGGCGCCGCGGGCCCGGCTCCTGATCAGCCTGGTCCTGGCGGTACCGGTGGTCCTGTTGGCGATGGTGCCCGTGCTGCGGGTACCCGGCTGGCAATGGCTGTCGGCGGTGCTCGCCGCGCCGGTCGTCGGGTACGGCGGCTGGCCGTTCCACAAGGCGGCCCTCACCAACCTGCGGCACGCCGCGACCACCATGGACACGCTCATCTCGGTCGGTACCCTCGCCGCCTTCGGCTGGTCGGTCGTGGCGCTGTTCACCGGCGCCGACACGTACCTTGAGGTGGCGGCCGGGGTGACGGTGCTGATCCTGGCCGGCCGGTTCTTCGAGGCGCGGGCCAAGCGCAGGGCCGGCGCCGCGCTGCGGGCCCTGCTGGAGCTGGGCGCCAAGGACGTCGCGGTGCTGCGCGACGGGGTGGAGCGGCGGGTACCGGTGGAGCAGCTGCGGGTGGGCGACCGGTTCGTGGTGCGGCCGGGGGAGAAGGTCGGCACCGACGGCGTCGTCGAGGACGGATCCTCCACTGTGGACGCCAGCATGCTCACCGGCGAGTCGGTACCGGTCGAGGTCGGGCCGGGCAGCGCGGTGGTGGGCGCGACCGTCAACGCATCCGGGCGGCTGGTGGTTCGCGCGACCCGGGTCGGTACGGATACCCAACTGGCGCAGATGGCGCGCCTCGTCGAGCAGGCACAGACGGGCAAGGCGCGGGTACAGCGCCTGGCCGATCGGGTCTCCGCGGTGTTCGTACCCGCGGTGATCGCGCTCGCGGTGGGTACCCTCGCCGCCTGGCTGGTCACCGGACACAGCGCGGCCGCGGCCTTCACCGCCGCGGTCGCCGTCCTCATCATCGCCTGCCCCTGCGCGCTCGGTCTGGCCACGCCCACGGCTCTGCTGGTCGGCACCGGGCGCGGCGCGCACCTGGGCATCCTCATCAAGGGCCCCGAGGTCCTCGAATCCACCCGCCGGGTGGACACGGTGGTCCTCGACAAGACCGGCACCATAACCACCGGCCGGATGGCGCTGACCGGTGTGGTACCGGCATCCGGCGTGGACGAGGTGGCGGCGCTGCGAATGGCTGGCGCGCTGGAGGCCGGCTCCGAACACCCGATCGGCGCCGCGATCGCCACCGGCGCCCGGCAGCGCCTCGGCGAGCTGCCACCGGTCACCGCCTTCACGAGCTTCGAGGGGCTGGGTGTGCGCGGTGTCGTGGCGGGTACGACTGTCCTCATTGGACGTCCCGGTCTGCTCACCGACTGCGGGCTGGCCATGCCCGAGGAGCTGGCGCGCGCGCTGGACTCGGCGGCCGGTGCCGGTCAAACCGCGGTGGTGGTGGGCTGGGACGGGCGGGTACGCGCGCTGCTGACGGTCGCCGATACCGTCAAGGAGTCCAGCCCGGCCGCGATCGCCACGCTGCGCGGGCTGGGGCTGCATCCGGTACTGCTGACCGGCGACCACACCGCGGTGGCCCGGGCGGTGGCGGCGCGGGTGGGTATCGACGAGGTCATCGCGGAGGTGCTCCCGGCCGAAAAGGTGGACGTGGTCAAGCGGTTGCAGGATGCCGGCCGGGTGGTCGCCATGGTCGGCGACGGAGTCAACGACGCCGCCGCACTGGCCCAGGCCGACCTGGGCCTGGCGATGGGTACCGGTACCGACGCGGCGATCGAGGCCGGCGACCTGACGCTGGTACGGGGCGATCTGCGGGTGGCCGCCGACGCGATCCGCCTGTCCCGCGCCACTCTCCGTACCATCAAAGGGAATCTCTTCTGGGCCTTCGGCTACAACGTGGCCGCCATTCCGCTCGCCGCGCTCGGATTGCTCAACCCGATGGTCGCCGGCGCCGCGATGGCGCTGTCATCGCTGTTCGTGGTCTCCAACAGCCTGCGGCTGCGGCGCTTCCGGCCGCTCGCCCGCGAGGTGCAGTAGTTCAGCCACCGACCACTGGTCGTAGGCGTGCTCGCCGTACTTCGCGGCGAGCACGCGACCGGTGGGGTCGATGAGGAAGTCGCCGGGCAGGCCGAAGCGCCCACCGTGCGGCCGGCCCGCGGGTGCGGGCCGCCGGCCGCGCAGCACCGGCCCGAGAGCGCGCAGCACGCCCCAGACAAGGGCGCGCCAGGCGCGCGGGTCGAGCAGTGCGCGGCGCCCGGATTCCACGCCGAACTCGCGGTACAGCCGCTTGTCCGGGTCGGCGACAACGGCGAACGGCAGGCCGTCCACGTGCCGGCGCAGCTCCTCGGCGGGACTGTGAAAGACGACCACCTCGCGGATGCCGGCGGCCTCGATCTCCTGGTGCCGCGCCACGATCGAGCGCAGGTGCAGGTTGCACACCGGGCAGCCGGCGAAG
Source organism: Rugosimonospora sp. (assembly GCA_051986465.1). Classification (GTDB taxonomy): domain Bacteria; phylum Actinomycetota; class Actinomycetes; order Mycobacteriales; family Micromonosporaceae; genus DATEJJ01. The sequence goes on along the minus strand of JBPYFB010000081.1, from coordinate 9,263 downwards.
CGCCGCAGTTGTAGGTGGATGAGGCGGTGCGGGTCGGGCACCGGTACCGGCTCGCCCAGCACCGACGTCAGCTCGCGCGCCACGACTCTGTCGATCATGAGCCCTCCCCCGTTGGCGTACGTCGTACACCAACGAGTGTGTACGCGTATGCTGTACGCTGTCAAGCGCCATGCCTCGCCCGCGTTCGCTGTCACCCGAAGCCGTTGCCGAAGCCGCCCTCGCCATCATCGATCGCGACGGCTTGGCCGCGCTGTCGATGCGCGCCGTGGCGGTCGAGCTCGGAGTCGCGACGATGGCCCTGTACCGGTACGTCGCCGATCGCGAGCAGTTGGAGCGCCTCGTCGTCGATCTCGTACTGTCCACTGTAGACGTCGAGGTACCGCCCCGCGCCGCGTGGAGCAACCAGGTGACCCTGTTGGCGGAGCGCGTACGGGAAGCGGTCTTCGCGCATCCGCACCTGGTTCCGGTGACGATGGTGCACCGGCACCGGTCCATACACAGCCTGCGCTGGACCGAGGCGGTGCTGCGGGCGCTTTCCCGCGGCGGCTTCACCGCCAAGGGGCGCGTGGTCGCCCTGCGCGGCCTGGTCGCCTACCTGACCGGCGCGATCCTGCTGGAGCACCACGCTCCGCTCGCCGGCCCCGGTACCGAGACGATGGCCAACCTGCCACCCGCCGAGTACCCGCTGCTGTCCGAGACGGCTCGGACAGCCCGGCGGGTACCGGCGAGCGACGAGTTCCGCGGCGGCCTCGCGGCCCTGCTGCGCGGCTTCGACCCGGCCGGTCGCTGAGACCCGGCCGGGTCGCTGACCCCAGTCAACTTGGCTGCGGAACCCCTCAGCTGGGCTGCGGCACGATCGGCGCCGGGGCCGTCGGTGTGGGTTTCGCCGCCGTGGGCGTGGGTTTCGCCGTCGGTGTGGCCTTCGCTGTCGGCGTCGCCGTTGCCGAGGCGAGCAGTTGCCGCATCTGTGCGATCTGCGCGGTGTTGCTGGTCTGGATGTTCCTGGCCAGCTCCTTGGCCGCCGGGTTCACGCCCGAGGCCAGCTCCATTGTGGACAGGGTGATCGTGTTCTCGTGATGCGCGATCATCATGCTCAGGAACGACTGGTCGAAATCCTTGCCGTGCATGTTCGCCAACTCCGACGGATTCGGCTGCGGCATGCCCTTGGGCAGTGTCGGCCCCACGATCGGTGTCGCCGACGGCATCACCGGCATCGAGATCGCCGCGGTCGGCATCGCCGTGCCGGGACCGACGGTCGGCTGTTTCGTCCAGGCGTGCAGCCAGCCGTTCAGCGTGCTGACCTGCTGCGTGTTCTCGGAGACGACCTGGGCGGCGAGGTTGCGCACAGCCGGCTCCTGAGCCTTGGTCTGCGCCATCTTCGCCATCGTGATGCCCTCTTGTTGCTGCTTGACCATCTGGGCGGCGAACGCCACGTCCGCCTTGTTGAATACCTGCATAGAACTGTTGACGGACACTGTCGTGCTCTGCGCTGTGCAGCCGGCTGCGAACCACAGTCCGGCGACGCCGGCTGCCACGGCAGCCAGCACTGTACCGAGTCTCATCATGATTAACCCCCCGCAGCGAGCCCCTTTACCCGCCGCGACGGACGCTAACCCGTTAACACATAACAAGGTCTGGGCCAGCGAGTGTGCCGAAGCTCGTTCCAGGTCGAAAACCGGACACCTGACTCCGCCCTGGCCGGGCGCGCCCGGACAAGGGCCGCCGCCCACCCTGATCATCTAGAGATCACCGCAACTTCATTGAAGTTGCGGTCTTGGGCCACCCCTAACCCCGCAATTTCAATGAAATTGCGGGGATCTTGGGGGCAGGGGATCTTGGGGACGGGGATCTTGGGTGGGCCGGCCACGAGCTGGCGGCGGTCAAGCGGTGCGCAGGGCGTCCGTCGGGGTGAGGTAGGCGGCCCGCAGGGCGGGGTAGAGGCCGGCGAGCGCGCCGACCGCGCACGCCGCGCCCAGCCCGATCCCGACCGCCGCCGCCGGTACCAGCGGCTGCCAGCCGCGCTGCAGCGCCAGGGTGTACGTGGCCGCGGCGCCGAGGAGCACGCCGGCCGCGCCGCCGGCCGCGCCGAGCAGCAGGGACTCGATGAGGAACTGGGTGGCGACGTGCCGCCGGGCGGCGCCCAGGGCGCGGCGCAGGCCGATCTCGGTCCGCCGTTCGAGCACCGCGATGACCATCATGTTGGCGATGCCCACGCCGCTGACCAGCAACGCCACCGCACCGAGGCCGACGAACAAGGCGGTGGTGGAGTTCGCCACGACCAGCCGCGCGGCGAGCGCGTCGGATGGCCGGCTGACCGCGACCTCGTCGGGACTCTGCGGGTTGGCGGCGCGGCCGAGCATCCCGGCGACCTCGGCCACCCGGTCCTGCCGCGCGCGTACGTAGATGCGGCTGGCGTGCCCGTCGTAGCCGAAGTCCTGCTCGGCGGCGGGGAATCCAATGAGGACGGAGCGGTCGATCTCCGGGGCGAGCTCGAACGGGTTGAGGATGCCGATGACCGTGTACCAGGCGCCGCCGAGCAGGATGCGCGGGGTACCGGACAGGTCGCCGATGCCGAGCCGCTCCGCGCTGGTACGCCCGAGCACGGCGACCGGGTACCGGCTGGTGGCGCCGGTGAAGAACGTACCGTGCGCGAGACTACCGTCCAGAGTGGACAGCAGTGAGACGTCGGCGGCGCGTACCGACAGCCCGGCCGTCGCGTAAAACGGTATGAGGTCAGAGCGGCGCACCTGCACGCTGGCGATCTCGGCGCTGGGCGCGCTCGCCTCAACGCCCTCGGTCGCCCGTACCGAGCCCGGCGCGGTGAGCGGTAGCGGCCGCTCGTCCTCGGTCACGCTCTGTCCATCCGCGACAGTCAGCAGGTTGGTACCGAGCCGGTCGATGCGGGCGAGCAGGTCGGCCTGGCTCGACCGGGTGATGCCGAGCACGGCGACGATCGCCGCGATGCCGATGGCGACGCCGAGTACGGAGAGGGCGGCGCGCGCCGGCCGGGTACGCAGGCCGACAGTCGCCACCGGAAGCAGGTCGGCGGCGCGAATCCGTGAGTGGGGACTCATCTGAAACTCCCGGTGTCGTGTGCGATCTGCCCGTCCCGCAAGGTGATTCGCCGCCGGGCGGCCCCGGCGACCTCGTCGCTGTGGGTGATGACGACGATCGTGGTGCCGTCGGCGTTGAGCTCGCGCAGCAGCGCGAGAATCTCCGCGCCGGTGGCCGAGTCGAGGTTGCCGGTCAGCTCGTCGGCGAAGACCACCGGCGGCCGGCCGACCAGCGCCCGGGCGATGGCGACCCGCTGCTGCTCGCCGCCGGAGAGCTTGCGGGCGCGGTGGCCGGCGCGCTGGCTGAGACCGACGCGGGCGAGTGCGGCCCGCGCGGCCGCCCGGCGCTGGTTCGCCGGTACGCCGCGGTAGAGCAGTCCGGCAGCCACGTTGTCCAGCGCGGTCAACTGCGGCAGCAGGTGGAACTGCTGGAACACCACGCCCAGCCGGTACGCCCGCAGCCCGGCCAGCCGCCGGTCCGACAGGTGCTCGACGGGCTGGCCGCCGATGCGTACCGAGCCGCTCGTCGGCCGGTCCAGGGCGGTCGCGAGGTTGACGAGCGTCGTCTTGCCCGAGCCGGACGGGCCCACCACCGCCACCGACTCACCACTGTGGACGGTCAGGCTGATGCCGCGGATGGACTCGACCGGCGGGCTGCCCGGGTACACCTTCCACGCCTCCCGCAACTCCAGTACACAGGCGCTCACGAGACCGGTACCTTCACCCGCTGGCCGGCGGTGAGCGCGCCGGTCACCTCGACCGAACCGGTGACGCTGTCGAACAGCCCCGGCTCGACCGGCACGTACCGATCGGAGTCCAGCCGCACCTGGTACCCGCCGCCCGGACGGGCCAGCAGCGCGGCGACCGGTACCAGCAGCACGTTCTGGTGCGTCTCCCGGGTGATGGCGACCTGTACCGGCGCCTGCTCCAGGTCCTGCGCACTGCCCGGTACCGCCGCCCTGATCGTCACCTGTACCGCCGCCGTCTGCGCACCGCCGCCCGTAGACCCCGACCCGTTCTGCTGGGCAGGCGCGGTGGCGGCCTTGGCGACGCGCAGCACGGTACCGGGGAACGGCGGCACCCCGGGCACCGTGATGCTCACCTGATCGCCCGGGTGGACCAGGCGGCGCCGCTCCGCGCTGATCTGCGAGGTGACGACCGGTACGGCGGAGGTCGCCGAGAGCACCGGCTCATTCGGCCCCACCTGGGTACCGATGGTGGCCGTCGCCTGGCTGATCCGCACCGCGCCGGGCTCGAAAACGACCTCGCCCAGCGGCAGCCGGCCGGTGCGCGCTACCGCCGGCCAGCCCCACGCGGCCTGCCAGCGCCGGATCGCCGCCGCGGTGGACGCGGTGAAGTGCCGGTCGACGGTGATCTGGTGGTACGGGTCCATGCCGAGCGCGACCAGGTTCTCCTCCAGTTGCCGCACATCCGGCCCGTCCGGTATGCCGGTCGCGAGGTCGCGGTAGGCGGGCGTGCTTCCGTACAGCAGGCGTACGGGTTGGTCGGCCACCGCGTACAGTTGGCCGCCGCGGTTGACGGTGGCATCTGGCGGCGCCGTGGCGGTCAGCAGGCCCGACTGTCCCTGATGGACGATCGAGTATGCGCCACTGAAGCCGAGCGTCCCGCTGACCAGTAGCCGATCCGTCACGGTGCCCCGTGTCACCGTGGCGAGCTGCATGGCTACCTGCGTGGTCGCGGCGCCCGAGGCCTTCGGCTGCGCGGCCATCGCGAACCACACCGCGCCCGCCCCCGCGCCGCCGACCACTACCGCGAGGGCGGTACCGACTGCCTTCGCGACCCGGCTCACGGCGCCACCGTCAACAGTGGACCGTCGTAGTACTTCCGGCACGCCGCGAACGACTCTTGCCACGCGTCGGTCTTGACGGCCGCGTACAGGCTGGTGCCCCGGATCGGGAACTCGCCGTCACCGTTGGGGTTGGGCCACTCCGGGAACCCGTGCTGACGCAGGCAGTTGGCGAGCTTGCCCATGGCGTCCACGTCCGCCGCGGTGGGCTTCCAGTTCTGGTACAGGTAACTCGCCGGCACCTGGTCCTGTATCGACTTGCACGCCTTGTAGGCGACGTCCGCCGCTGCCGGGTCGGGCTCCTGCTGCGGCTCGGCAAAGCGCAGCGTGCCCCGCCAGACGCTCGGTTCACCGACATTGGTCAGGCCGTGGTCGCGCAGGCACTGCGCGTGCTGCCGCCCGATGGCGAGCAGCCGTTCGTCCGTCAGCGCGCTGGCCGAGGGCGCAGCCGAGGCGTGGCTCTTGCTTCCGTGGCAGCCCGCCGTGCTGATCGCGAGCGCGATCACCACGGCGGCGAACACCCGCCTCACGGGTTCACCGTTTTGATGGCGCCGTCGTAGTACTTTTGACATGCTCGCTTCGCCTCCTCGCCTTGGTCGGAGCGCAGCGCGGCCTCCAGCGCCGTGCCCCGGATCGCAAAAGCACCGTCGCCGTTCGGGTCCGGCCACTCGGGCAGCCCGTGCTGGCGCATGCAGGCCGCAAACTTCCCCATCTTTTCCAGGTCGGCCGCGCTGACGTGTGAGCCTTCCAGCACGGCCGGCGGAAGTACGTCCACAATGGACTCGCAGGCCTGGAACGCCTCATCCAGCTTCGCCGGATCCGGGTAGTCGCCGGGAACCGCGGCGCCCCGCAGCTTGCCGTCCTGGATCCGTGGCTCGCTCACGCCCGTGATGCCGTGGTCCCGCAGGCACTGCGCATAGCGGCGGGCGATCGCGAGGATCTGCTCGTCGGTCATGGCACTCGCCGACGGGGTGGCTGACGCGGAAGCGCGCCCGGTGCCGGTACACGCTGGCAGCCCGGCGAGCCCGGCGGCGAGCACCGCCACGGCGCCGTACCGCATGAATCTCGTCATGCCACCAGGCTGGCGCCGGCACCCGGCCGGCGTCGTCGGAGCCCGCTCGCATCTTGGCGTACGAGCAGAGTCTGATGTCCCGGCGGCGCACGCCGCCTACGCTGGATTCCGTGCCTCATCGTCTCGGCCGGCGCGGCTATCTGGTGGACGCCGCGCTCGCGCTGCTTCTGCTGGTGCTGAGCAACCCCGACGTGCGGCCGGCGGGCGGCCGCGAGGCGGCGCAGGTTGTCGTGGTGTACTGGGTTTTCGCGGCCCTGTCGGTCGCCGGCCTGCTCATCCGGCGCCGCTGGCCGCTGCTCGCCCTCGGCCTCGCCGCCACCGCTGCCGCGGAGCATGCCTTCGTACGCGACTGGCACGGTGCCCAGGTCGGGTTCCCCACGCTCATCGAGCTCGCCGTGCCGATCACGCTGTACACGGTCGTCAGCCGCAGCCCGTCCCGGCGGCGCTCCGCGCTGATCCTGCTCGTCCTGCTCGCCGGCGAGCTCGCCTTCGGCCTCGTCAACCCCATCACGCTCGGCCAGCCGAACAGACCCAGGGACGAGGTCGTGGACGTCTCGAATGGCAGGACGGATAGCACGCTTCGCGGGATCCTGAACAAGGTGATCGAGGCGCGCCTGATCGATCTGCTCGCCCTCACCCTCGCGTACGCGCTCGGCGAGGGCACCCGCAACCGCCAGGCGTACCTGCGCACGCTCGAACAGCGCGCGGCCGGCGCCGAACGCGAGCAGCACCAGCGCATCGCGCTCGCCACCGCCAACGAACGGGCCCGGATCGGCCGCGACCTGCACGATGTGATCGCGCACAGCCTCACCGTCATCGTGGCCCAGGCACAGGCCGCGATCGCCGCACAGCAGCGGCATCCGCAGCGCGCGACCGACGCGATGCGCGAGGTCATCTCGGTCGGCCGCGACTCGCTGTCCGAGATGCGGCGGCTGGTCGGCGCGTTCGGACCCGCACTAGATAATGGGCCCACACTCGACAACGCGCCGCCGGTCGGGGTCGACGCGCTGCCGGCGCTCATCGAGCGGATCCGGGCGGCGGGCCTTCCGGTGCGCCTCACGCTGGAAGGCGCCACGGCGAACCTACCCGCCGGCGTCGAACTGTCCGCCTACCGGATCGTGCAGGAGGCGCTGACCAACACGCTCAAGCACGCCGGACCCGGCGCCGAGGCGACGGTACGGCTGGCGCTGCACGCCGAGCACGTGGCGGTGGAGGTCATCGACGACGGTACCGGCCCGCCCGCCGACCTGAACGCCAGGCACGGCAACGGCCTGCGCGGCATCGCGGAGCGGGTGAACCTGCTCGGTGGCGCGCTCACCCTCGGCCCCGGACCGGAGGGTGGCTTCGCCGTACGCGCGCACCTGCCGGTCGCGCCGACCGGAGTCCTGCCGTGACCGTCCGCGTGGTGCTCGTGGACGACCAGGTGCTGATGCGCACGGCGTTCCGCGTCATCTTCGACGAAAGCGAGGACATCGCGGTCGTGGGTGAGGCGGGCGACGGCGCGGCGGCGGTACGGGTGGTCGAGCAGACCTGGCCCGACGTTGTGCTGATGGACATCCGGATGCCCGGTATGGATGGCGTCGAGGCGACCCGCCGCATCCGTACGCTTCCACTCTGTCCACATGCGACACAGCCGCCACGGGTACTCATCCTCACCACGTTCGACCTCGACGAGTACGTGTACGCCGCGCTACGCGCCGGAGCCAGCGGATTCCTGCTCAAGGACGCGCTCGCCGACGATCTGCTCGGCGCGGTGCGCTCGGTCGCCTCCGGCGAGGCGGTGACCGCGCCCAGCGTCACCAGCCGGCTCATCGCCCACTTCGTCGGCGACGCCCCCGCTCCGAGCGAGCTGTCCGGCCGGCTGGCGGTGCTCACCGCCCGGGAACGCGAGGTGCTCACGCTGATCGGTCGGGGCCGTACCAACACCGAGATCGGGCAGGACCTGCACCTGGCACCGGGCACCATCCGTACCCACATCAACCGGATCTTCACCAAGCTGGACCTGCGCGACCGGGTACAGGCGGTGATTCTCGCGTACGAGTGCGGCCTGGTGCGCTAGCCGGCCTCGGCGTCGTGCACCAGCAGCGCGATCTGTACCCGGTTGTTCAGGCCCAGCTTGGTCAGCAGCCGCGAGACGTGCGCCTTCACCGTGGGTACCGTCATGCGCAGGTCGGCACCGATCTCCGCGTTGGACTGCCCGCGCCCCACAGCCGTCGCCACTTCGCGCTCCCGGTCGGTGAGCCGGCCGAGTTGGGTACGGGCGTGTTCGCGCCGGGAGGCAGCGGCCGGATCGGCGACGTGGTCGATCAGTTGGCGGGTGACCGACGGGGAGAGCATCGCCTCGCCCGCCGCCACCGTCCGTATCGCCAGCATGATGTCACCCGGCGCACAGTCCTTGAGAAGGAAGCCGCTGGCGCCGACCCGCAGCGCGCGCAGCACGTAGTCGTCGGCGTTGAAGGTGGTCAGGACGATCACGTGCGGCGGCTTCGGCCGGGACCGCAGCCGCTCGGTCGCGACCAGTCCGTCCACTTTGGGCATTCGGATGTCCATCAGCACGACATCGGGCCAGTGCGCGTCGACGATCGCCTCCGCCTCGGCGCCGTCGCCGGCCTGCCCGACCACTTCGACGTCGGATGCGCCGGCAAGCAGCATGGCGAGGCCGGCCCGGACGAGCGGGTCATCGTCCACAATGGCCAGTCGAATCGGACGCGGAGTCATACCCGCTCCGGCCATGGCAGCCACGCGTCGAGACGGAAGCCGTGGCCGCCCGGTTCGCGGCCATGCTCCAGCCGGCCGCCGGCGAGCGTGACCCGCTCGGCCAGGCCGACGAGGCCCACGCCCGCGCCGGGCAAGCCGGTACCCGCGGGTGCCGCCGGTAGCGGGTTGCTGACCTGTACCCGCAGTCCTTCGCCGGGCGCGCCGTCGACCCGTACCTCGACCGCCGAGCCGGGCGCGTGCTTGCGGGCATTGGTGAGCCCCTCCTGCACCACCCGGTACGCGGTCCGTCCGACGGCGTCGGGCACCAGCGTCGCGGCGGCCCACGCCTCACCGCCCGTCTCGACCGGGGTGCCCGCGGCGCGGGATTCCTCGATCAGTTCCGGCAGGTCGGCGATGCTCGGCAGCGGCGAGCGGCCCGCCGCGAGGTCGGGCAGCGAGTCGTCCCGCAGCACGCCGATGACCTCGCGCAGCTCCTCGAGGGCCTGGTGGACGCCGGAGCGGACCACTTCGGCGGCGCCGGAAAGCTGCTCGGGCGGGGCGTCGGGCCGGTAGGCGAGCGCGCCGGCGTAGGTGGCGAGCAGCGACAGGCGGTGCGCGAGCACGTCGTGCATCT
>JBPYFB010000080.1:0-10881 GCA_051986465.1 Rugosimonospora sp. | reverse complement strand
CTCAGGAGTACGTCGAGCGGATCGAGGCACCCGCCAAGGCGTACGTGCCGCTGGACGGATTGGGGCACCTGGCGCCCTTCCTCGCCCCGGACCGGATCATCGAGGCGCTCATCGGGTCGCTCCCCGTATCGCCGCCGCGGTGACGTGACCTCCTGGCTGGCGGCTCCGGTGCAGGGGTAGGCGACAGCACCGGAGCCGCGCTGGTGATGATGATGCCGTGGCGGATCGGCGTTGGAGAGGGATCTCGGTCATCGTCGGACACCGTCGGACACGCTCGGACACTCTCGGCCGGCAGCCGCGCCGGTCAGGCGAAGGGCGGGAACAGCCGCGCCGGTCAGGCGAAGGCCGGGAGCTCCGCGGCGGTCGCCCGGTCGAGGAGTTGTCGTACCGGTGCGCCGGTAGGCACGGCGAGTTCGTCGAGGATCTGCCCAGCCGTACGCCATTGGAGGTCGGCGGCGGCCGGATCGGCGTCCTGGAGTAGGGCGTGCGCGAGCACGCAGCGCGCGATGACCTGCGCGAGCCGGGCACCCGACGCGACGTGCATCTCGACCGCCTGGCGCGCGCCGGCCCGCGCGTCGCCGACCTTGCCCAGGCCCAGATCGCAGGCGGCCACCAGGCTCAGGGCTTCGGCCTGCACATGCGGACTGTCGGCGGCCAGTGCGGTGTCAAGCGCCCGCTGCGCGGCGTTGCGTGCCTCGTGGAAGGCGTGCGGCGCGGGCGATACCGCGTCGACGGCGGGCTGGTATGCGTCCCGCGCCGCGCCAAGCAGGATCTCCGCCTCGATAAAAAGGTCGCCGGTCTCCTGGATGATGTCGATCGCGCGGGCTCGGTGGGCGGTTGCCTCGGCGTGGCGCAGCCAGCGCGATGTCGTGGCCAGCGCATCCAACGCGACCGCCTCGGCGACCGGGTACGTCAGCTCCCGCGCCCGTGCCAGCGCGGCCGACGCCTGGCGATGTGCCTCCGCCAGCGAGCCGGCCTGCAGGTGCGCCAGCGCGCCGTTGACCAGACCGGTCGTCTCGCTGACGCCGTCGCGTACCTCCCGGGCGAGCGCGACCGCCTCCTCGGCGTATCCGACGGCCCGTGGGATGTCACCCTGGACAAGGCTGACATGCGCGAGGTTGGCCAGTGCCAATGCGATATAGCCGCGATTGCCCCCGGCACGGTGCAGGTCGAGCGACGCTTCGAGGTACGTCGCGTCGGCTGTGAAGTCGGCCGCGCGATTGGTGATGAAGGCCAGGCTGTGCAGTGCCGCCGCCTCGCCGATCCGGTCGGCCTCGGCACGATAGATCGCCAGGGCCGCCTCGGCACTGCGCCGCGCCTCGTCGAAGCGGCCCGCGTCGGCGTGGATGGTGGAGACTCCGCGCAGCGCCGATGCTTCACCGCGGCGCAATCCGGCATCATGCAACAGCGTCCGCGCCCGGAAGAAGTCGGCCGCGGCGCCGTCGGCCTGCCCACCACGCCAACGCATCCAACCCCGCCGCAGGCACATCGCGCCCTCGGCGCGCCCGTTGCCCTGTCGCCGGGCCGCGGCCAGCCCGGCGTCGGTCGCCCCGATCACGCCGCCCATGTCCCGGCGCCGGGACAGCACGACAGCGAGCACATCAACAAGGGACCAGGCGTATCGGCCGGTACCCCGGCGCGCGTCGTCCTCGATCAGCGCGATGACGTTCGAGTATTCGGCGGAAAGCCACCCGGACGCCTCGTCGTCGTCCGGCTCCCACGTCGACTGCGGGCCATGGGGGAGTAGCCGTTCGCGCCCCTTGTCCAGCCGGGACGATACGGCCAACGCCCGGTCCACGTACCAGTCGAACAGGCGCTGTCGCGTCGCGTCCCGCTGCGGTACGCCGTCGACGCTGTCCACCAGCCGCGCCGCGTAGTCGCGCAGCAGATCGTGCATCTTGTACCGGCCCGAACCGGCCGGCTCGACCAGGTGCGCCTCGGCCAGTATCCGCAGCAGCCGGTCCGCGGCGTCCGCGTCCAGATCGACGAGCAACGCCGCGATCTGCACGCTGATCTCCGGCCCGGGGTGCAGCCCCAACCGCCGGAACAGCAACTGGGCGTCCTCGTCGAGAGTCCGGTAGGACAGCTCGAACGCACTCTCCACTTCGGAGGGTCGGGTCAGCCCCTCCAAGGCGGTCAGCCGGTCGCCCGCGGTCAGCTCGGCCACCAACTCAGCGAACCGGCGCTGCGGCGCCCCGGCCACCACGGCACCAGCCAGTCGCAGTGCCAGTGGCAGGTGGCCACACGCCGCCACCACGGCCGCCGCGGCGGCCGGCTCGGCCCGCACCCGGCCCACGCCGGCGACCTGGCCGAGCAGGGCAAGGGAACTCTCCGCCGGCAGCACATCCAGCACGATGCCCTCCGCGCCGTCCCGCACGACCAGGCCGGAGAGGTATCGGCGGCTGGTCACGACGACCGAGCATCCCGGGGTGCCCGGCAGCAGCGGGCGGATCTGCTCGGAACGCACCGCGTCGTCGAGCACGATCAAAAGGCGCTTGCCGGCCACCGCCGAGCGCCATACGCTCGCGCCCTCGTCTGGGTCGTCCGTTACCGGCACCCACGGCACACCCAGCGAACCGAGCAGCCGACCCAGGGCCTCAACCGTCGACATCGGAGCCAGTGTCGGGTCGTGACCGCGCAGGTTCACAAACAGTTGCCCGTCCGGAAACGACGGTGCCACCGTGTGTGCCCAGTGCACGGCGAGCGCGGTCTTCCCGACACCAGGACGCCCGTGGATCACCGCGACGCCGCCCCGGTCGAGGCGCGCCAACTCCTCATCGCGGCTGGCGAAACCCGGCACATCGCGTGGCAGTTGTGCGGGTACGGTCGGCTTCGCCTGCGTACCGGATGTGTTGGCTCCACTCAGGAGTCTCTGCTGCTGGCTCGCCGCGACCCAACGCCGCCGCCACGGTGCCGGGTCCGACCCGCATGCGCGCACGATCGCCAGGACCGTATCCAGCCGCGGGAACCGGCGCCCGGACAGGGCATCGGCAAGAGTGCTGCGCGGAACGTCGCACGACCGGACCAACTCCCGCAGGCTGAGACCGGCGCCCAAGCGCAACGACTCCAGGTCTGCCGCGAACGCCCCATCCGACACGACCACCTCCGTGCGGCTCTCACAACGGGGGCCACCACGAGTTCATGTCACTACGTCGATCCGTCCGACGGTAACAGATCGTAGGGGCCCGCGAAGGGACGGGCAACAAGGTCGGCTTCATCGCTACGCCACGTATTGGCGCCGGGCCAATCCGCGCAGATCGGCTTCACCGCGACGTCGTCGGTGCCCTCGCCCGTATGCTGTTCGTGCCAGGGACGTAGCAATGCGTGGAGGTGTCCGATGGCCGCACGCCTGCCAAGGCCGCTGCCGTTCATCGGGTACGCGTTGCGGTTCGCGCGAACACCGTTGCCGCTCGTCGAGTCGCTGCGCGCCGGCGGCGACGTGGTTCGGATCCGGCTCGGGCCGCAGGCGGTGTACTGGGTGAACAGCCCCGAACTGATCCGGCAGGTACTCGCCGACAGCGCCACATACGCCAAAGGCATGCAGGCCGACAAGCTTCGTATCGTCGTGGGCAATGGGCTGGTCACCTCCGTCGGGGATTACCACATACGTCACCGGCGCATGGTGCAGCCCGCCTTTCACCGGGCCAGGATCGCCGGGTACGTACAGGCGATGCGCGAGCTGACCGTCGAGGCGGTCAGCCAGTGGCACGACGGCGAGCGCATCGACGCCGACCAACGGTTCATGCAGCTGACCCTGCGGGTGGTTGGCCGGACACTCTTCTCCACCACGCTCGGGAATGCCGCGGTGGACGAGATCGTGCGGTCCGTACCGGTCGTGCTGCACGGCATCGGGGTACGCATCCGCGACCCGTTCGGCGTGCGTGGCCGGTTGCCGACGCTGGCGAACCGCGAGTTCGACGCCGCCGTACGTCGACTGCGCCGCGTGGTCGACGAGATCGTGGTGGCGTACCGAGCCGGTGGGGTGGATCACGGCGACGTGGCTTCGATGCTGCTGCTCTCCCGCGATCAGGACTCCGGTGCCGGGCTTGCCGACGACGAAGTCAGCGACGAGATACTCACACTGCTGGCCGCCGGTACCGAGACGACGGCGAACATACTCGCGTGGGCGGTGTACCACCTCGGTGAGCGCCCCGACATCGAGGCCCGCCTGCACACCGAGATCGACGACGTACTCGGCGACCGGGGCGTCAACGCCGAGGACATCCCGAACCTGCCGTACCTGCACTCGGTCATCATGGAAGCGCTCCGGCTGTACCCGCAGGCGTGGATCCTGACCCGCCGCACCACCACGCACGCCGGCCTCGGCAGCACGCAGTTGCCTGCCGGGGCGGCCATCTTCCTTTCGCCGTACGCCCTGCAACGCGACCCGGCCGTCTACCCCGACCCGGGCGCGTTCGACCCGGACCGCTGGGCGGGGGACCGGTCGGCACTGACCCAGCGGCCGTCCTTCGTGCCCTTCGGCGCCGGCCGGCGCCAGTGCATCGGGGATGTCTTCGCGATGACCGAACTGGCGGTCGTGCTGGCCACCATAGCCCAGCGGTGGCGGCTGCTGCCGGTACCCGGGGAGGTGGTGCGCATCGACTCCATCTCCACCCTCAAACCCGATCACCTGCCGATGACGACGCATCGCAGACTACAGATTTAGTTGGCGGTCGGTTCGAGGCGCTCGTCGCGTAGCCCCACGCAGTCCATGGCCCAGAAGACGTCAGAGTACACGAAGGTGCCGTTCATCCAGTCCTCATAGGAGGACAGCTTGGCGACCTGGAAGGCGCCGGGCGGGTAGCGCAGTGTGGGCGGCCGGAAGCCCAACGTCGTGGCGTCGGCGAAGCCGCGCTTGCCGTAGTAGTACGGCGAGCCCTCCAGGAACACCAGGGGAATGCCCAGACTGTCGGCTTCCGCGAGCGCTTGCGCCACAAGTCGGGTACCGATGCCTTGGCCCTGGAACTCCGGCAGCACTCCGAGGGGTGACAGCGAGAACACGTCCACGAGTCGGGGCAGGGCGTCCAACCGGCAGGCGCTGAGCATCACGTGGCCGACCACCCGCTGGTCGACGGTACCGACAAGCGACAGCGGCGCAAGCGAAGCCTTCGCGGCGCGCAACGCGTCGACAAGCGCGGGTACCCGTTCGCCGTCCCCGAATGCTTGCCGGTGAACCTCCCGTACGGCTTCGTGCTCCTCGGCCCGTTCGTGCCTGACCACCAACTCAACAGATCCGCCCCGCAGGCCGCTCCCTGGATTCACGGCGCCAGGCTAGCCCTGTCGCGACCAGCACGCGATGCCATTAACTACGGACGTGACGAGTGATTCACCACTTGGTACAGCAGATGGTCCTGCCATTCTCCGGCGATGTTGAGGTACTCCGGTGCCATGCCGATGCGGACGAACCCGTTGCGTTCGAGAACCCGCTGCGAGCCCAGGTTGTGCAGGAGCGTCTCGGCCTGGATCCGATGCAGGCCCCACTCGCCGAAAGCCACCTGCTTGATGGCGGAGACCGCGCCCGTGGCGTGGCCCTGGCCGTTGTGTTCGGCGCCCACCCAGTAGCCCATGCTGCATGACTGGAACGGGCCGAGGACAACGCCGTTGAGGGTGATGCGGCCGACCACCTGGTCGGCGTCGTCGAGGATGACGTGCGGGAGACTGCGCCCTATCTCATAACTGGCCAGAAATCCCGCGATGTCGGCGCGCTGGCCGTCGACCGTGAAGTACTCGTCGGACCGGACCGGCTGCCACGGCGCGAGAAAGTCGCGATTCTCGACGAGCAGCTTCGCCAGGTCTGGGGCGTCGTCGGGGGTGATGAGCCGGGTTCGGGTCACTGCGCGGATCCTCAGTCGGGGCTTGCGGATGTGTCGGGTGTCGCCGGTGTCGCCCGGATGACCTGGACGTTGGTGATGTCGGTGAGGCCGCAGATCGTGAACAGCGATTCGTTGAGCGGTGCGATGTGGATGTCGATGTCGTCGGCGTGCGCGAACAACGCGGCCAACGCGGCGCTGTCGAGGTAGTCCACCTGGGTCAGATCGACCAGCAGCCGTGCGTCCGGCTTGACGGCGTCGTCCAGTGCCTGCCTGAACTCGAAGGAGTTGGTGAGGTCAATCTCGCCGACGGCGCTCAGCCGGGGGACGCCGTTGGTGGCGCGCCCGGTAGTGATGCGGAGAGAGCTGGTCATGATGTGATCCTCGCGGACATTTCAACAGTGGTACCAGAGGGGCCAGTATGCAGGTCGACCTGGCTCATCAGCGCGCGCATCAGGTTGAGGCCGTGACCCCGGTACGGGTTCTTGCTGCTCTGGTCCGTCAGCCAGTGTCCGGCGTCCATGACGGTGATGGTGACGTGTTCGCCCATGGCCTGGGCGAGCAGCCGGACCCTGCCCTGGGTGTCCCGGTACCCGTGTTCGACGGCGTTGGCGCAGGCTTCACCGGCCGCGACGAGAACGCTCTGGGCCAGGTGGTTGCCCGCACCCGCCCGGCGCAGCCAGGTGCGCAGGGCGGACCGGGTCGGCGCGAGCTCGGCGGGGTCGGCCTCGAAGGAGATGTCCAGCGGGGCGGGGTGCCGGTACAGCAGCAGCGCGACGTCGTCGCTACCACCGCCGTCGCCGGTCATGCTGGTCATGATCTGGTTGGCGAGCTCCTCGACCGGCAGAGCGTAGAGGTTCTGTACCGTGTCGGCGGCCCGGCGCACGCCCACGTGCAGCGGGCGGCGGCGCGCTTCGACCAGCCCGTCGGTGTAGAGCAGCAGCACCGCCCTGGGCGGGACAACCGTGGTGGCCTGCGTGCGTGGTGTCTCGGGCCGTACGCCCAGGGGTGCGCCGTGGCCGGCGGCGAGCAGTTCGGTCTGCTGGCCGGACAGGGTCAGAATCGCCGGCGGGTGGCCGGCGCTGCTGTAGACCAGATCGCCACTTTCGGGGTCGAGGATGGCGCAGAATACCGTCGTGCAGGGCGCGCCGGGCAGGAGCGCGGCGAACTGGTCCAGCGCGGTGAGCACCTCGGCGGGGCCGGTGGCGCGCAGCAGTAGCGCACGGCCGGCGCTGCGCAGTTGGCCCATCACGGTCGCGGCGGGCAGGCCCCGGCCGACGCAGTCACCCACCATGATGCCGATGCGGCTGTCGGGCAGTTCGACGGCGTCGTACCAGTCCCCGCCGACCTCCAGCGGCCGGCTCGCCGGCTGGTAGCGGGCGGCGAAGCCCGACGGCAGGGCGACCGGGCCGAGGATGGCGCGCTGCAGCGTGACCGCGACCTCGCGTTGCTGGTCGAAGGCGTGCGCCCGGTGCAGGGCCTGGGAGACCGATCCGCACAGCAGCAACAGCAGCGTCTGGTCTTCGATACCGAAGCCGCGGGCCGGATCGAGTCGCAGCCACAGCGCGACCGGTCCTAGTGGCGAGTCGACGGCGGTACCGACCGCGGTGGGCCGGCCGTCGTCGCCGGTGTCGAGGGTGATCCGGGACGCTCCACCGGCGGCGAGCTCCGCCATCGCCGCGGAAGGCTCGGCTGGGGCGTCGCTGTGCGCCGCACCGTCCATGGCGGCGAAGGTACCGCTTCGGGCGAACACCGCTGCCGCTTCCCACTGCCGGCGCAACTGCGTGACGGCGGCGCGCAGCACCTCGGGGACGGTACGGGCGGCGGCCAGCGACTCGTTCATGGCGTTGAGGGCGGTATCGCGCTGGGCGGCGTACCGCTCGGTGGTGACGTCGCGGATGGTGCCGACCAGCATCCGGGTGTCTCCCTCGTCGGATACCGAGTTGATGGTCAGGGCCCCCCAGAGCCGATGGCCGTCACGGTGCCGCAGCGGGACCACCATGCTGCCGTGCCACGTCACCATGAGCTGCTGGGTCGCCTCGACGATCTGCTGGTACCCCGCCGGGTCGTCGACCGGATCGGGCCACCACGGATGCGGTACCGGGTACGGCAGGTCCTCGGCCGGATAGCCGAGTATCTCGGAGAAGGCCGCGTTGATCTCGACGACGGCGCCCTCGGGGTTGAGGACGAAGAACCCCTCCTGCAACGAGTTGATCAGCGCCGCCCGCCACTGGGAATGGGTGTTGCGCAGCCGGGCGAGGTCGACGTTCGCCCGCACCCGTGCCAGCAGTTCCTGGGCCGCGAACGGCTTGACCAGGTAGTCGTCCGCGCCGGCGGACAGGCCCTCCACAGCCGCCTCCTCACCGGCGCGCGCGGAGAGGACGATGATCGGGACGTCCGCGGTGCGTGGGTCGCTCCGCAGGGCGGCCACCAGTTCCAGGCCGTCCAGGCTCGGCATCATGACGTCGGTCACGACCAGGTCGGGCGGGTAGCTGCGGGCCGCGGCCAGCGCGGCCCGGCCATCGACCACAGTGGACACATCGTAGGCGCCGGCGAGCAGCCGCCGCAGGTACTCCCGCATGTCGGCGTTGTCGTCGGCCACGAGCACGCGGGCGCGCGGGGTATCCCGCCGGCCCGGTGTGACGAGAGCGGGTATGTGCGAGTCCGCCCCTTCGAGGTCGTCGGGGGGTACCGGCAGCCAGCGCAGGGCTTCCTGGACAAAGGGTTCGGCCGTCTCCGTGGCGGTATCGCCAGCGTTTGTCAAGAAGACGATCTGCTCGGCCGGCAGGTGCGTGCGCCCGTACGGGAGCCGGATCGTGAAGGTGGTACCGCCGCCGAGCCGGCTCTGCGCGCCGATCGTGCCGCCGTGCAACTGGACCAGTTCCTGTACCAGCGCGAGCCCGATACCACTGCCCTCGTTCGAGCGGGAGCGGGCGGTCGGGATGCGGTGGAAGCGCTCGAACAGCCGCGGCACCTCCTCCGCCGGTACGCCGATGCCGGTATCGGAGACGCGTACCACGGCCTGTCCCGCGTCGGGCGTCACCGATACCCGGATGGTGCCCTCGAAGGTGAACTTCAGCGCGTTGCTCAGCAGGTTGAGGATCACCTTCTCCCACATGCCGCGGTCGAGGTAGACCGACTCGGCCAACGGCGGGCAGTCGACCTCGAAGCTCAGCCCGGCGCGTTCGATGGCGGCCCGGAACACGCTGGCCAGCTCCGCGGTGAACAGTGGCAGGTCGACCGGCTCGTAGCGGGCCTCCATCCGGCCGGCCTCGATCCGCGAGAAGTCCAGCAGGGTGTTGACCAGCTTGCTGAGGCGCAGGCCGTTGCGCTCGATGACGCGCAGCTCTTCGCGTACCCGATCGTCGGCGTCGGCCAGGCTGTTTCGCAGTTCCTCCAGCGGACCCATCATCAGCGTGAGCGGCGTGCGGAACTCGTGGCTGATGTTGGAGAAGAAGGCGGTCTTGGCCCGGTCCAGCTCGGCCAGCTCCTCCGCGCGCCGCTGCTGCGCCTGGTAGCCGCGGGCACTGCCGATGCCCGCGGCGAGGTGTCCGGCGGCCAGTTCGACGAACCCGCGGTAGCCCTCGTCCAGCGGCCGGTACCTGTTCAGCGCCGCCACGAGGAACCCGTACGGTGCGGCGCCCTGCTGCTGCAATGGCACCAGGAGCGCCTGGGTGGGCGGCTGCGGCCAGTCCCCGCACGGCAGCTCGCCCCATGAAGGGTCGAGGTCCACCAGTACCGGCTCCTGCTGGGCCAGGCGCGCCGCCGGCCAGACCGGGTGCGCGTCGTCGAGCTCGAGTACCTCCGTGGCGGCTGGGTGCCCGGCGGGGATCCCGGTCGCGCCCGCCAGCCGGGCCCGGCCGTCGTCCTGGAACAGGTAGGTCAACGTGAACGGGAGGTCGCGCGGGTTGCGGGCGAGCTGCCGGCCGGCGAAGGCCAGTACCTCCTCCTCGGTACGCACGACGCTCGGGTCGGAGCCGAGGTCCCGCAAGGTCGCCATCCGCCGCTCGCCGATGACCCGATCGGTCTCCTCGCTGACCACGCAGAGCATGCCGACCCGGGCATCGCGGTCGTCGCGCAGCGGGCTGTAGGAGAATGTGTGGTACGTCTCCTCGGGGTACCCGGAGCGTTCGAGGAACAGCAGCAGTGCCTCGTCCCAGGTCGACTGACCCGTGGCGAGTACCGCGTCGATCCGGGGCCCGATGTCCTGCCAGATCTCGGCCCACACCTCGGTCGCCGGCCGGCCAAGCGCCCACGGGTACTTGCGGCCCAGCGTGTCCCGCCGGTACGCCGAATTGCAGAAGAACGTGAGCTGCGGCCCCCACGCCATCCACATCGAGAATCGCGACGACAGCAGGACGCTGACCGCCGTCTGCAGGCTCTGCGGCCAGCCCGCCGGCGGCCCGAGCGGGGTCGCCTGCCAGTCGACCGCGGCGAGGTCCTGGCCGATCTCGTCGTCGGCGGCGAAGACGCTACTCATCCAGCGTGCCGCCGAGGGGAGTCCGGCACAGACCGGACGATCGGCGCAAGGAGCACCAGAACGCGCGTGTCAGCGGCGCCGGTGGCGGTCGCCGGCCGGTTGTCGGCGGGCGTCAGCGCCATGAGCGGCCGCGCTGGCCTGGGTATTGGGGCACGTATCGCATGGTAGGTCGGCGCTGCCGGATACGCATTTTCAGAGCAGGTCAGCGCGGTTTGATCAAACCGCTTCGGCGCAGGTCAGCCACGCCTGCCGCGCGCACTTCAGCCAAAATGAGGAGAGTGACTTACGGTGTTACAGTCGCCCGCGGCTGGCGGCTGGCCGGTGTGCGCCAATGGCGGGCTAGCCGACCGGATATAGAGGAGATCGATGGACACCAATATAACCCGGTACCTGTCTGACTTGTTGCGTGAGCACGGCGATGTGATCACCAAGCGGTGGACGTCTGCCGTCGCGTCCACGCTGCGTGGCCGCCTCGGCGAGACGGAGCTGAGCCGCCAGATACAGGAGCTGTACACGGCGATGCGCAGTGCGGTGGACGCGGGCGGCGAGGTGACCCTGGACACGGCGAGCACGGCCGAGTTGCGGGCGGTG
>JBPYFB010000079.1:0-6054 GCA_051986465.1 Rugosimonospora sp. | reverse complement strand
CCGTGCGCTGGCGATCGCGGACGAACTACGAGCCCGGCCGGCCGACGAGCCGCTCTGGGTCGCGATCCGGGCTGCGATCGAGGCCCGGATGGCGCTCGGCGAAGACGACCACGGCGGCGTACGGGCTCCGGACGACCAGTGGATCGCGGGCGTCCGGTTGATGGTCAACGAGCCCGCGCTCCAAGGCGAGATGGCCAGGGCGTACGCCGCAGCCCTCGACGAACTCGCCGCCGCGGTCGCCGACCGGACCGGAACCGACGGAATGTATCCCGTGCTGGTTGCCCAGGCCGTCGGCGCCGCCCGGGCCGCGGCGACGGCCGAGTGGCTGCGCGGCGACCCGCCGCGGCCCATGGCCGAACTGCTCTTCGAGGCACTCGACCAGGTGACCGCCGGCCTCCCCGAACCGACCTAGAACCCATTCCACTACACGCACCCCGGCGCCGCCGGGGCGATCAGTCACGCCCATTTTCGCTGGAAGGAACTGCCATGGATGCCGATGTCGTCATTGCCGGGGCCGGACCGAACGGCCTCATGCTCGCTATCGAACTACGGCTGGCCGGGATCCGGCCGATCGTGCTGGAGCGGCTGCCCGAGCGCAGCGAGGAGCCCCGCGCCAACGGCCTGGTCGGCCAGGTCGTGCGCATGCTCGACCGCCGCGGCCTGTACGAGCGCCTCGCCGGAAAGCCCGGTCCGCCCCAACCGCAGGCCGGCTACATCTTCGCCGCGATGCCGCTCCCGCTCGCGCACCTCGACGAGAACCCGGTCTACCTCCTCTCGGTACCGCAGCGCCGCCTCGAGGAAGTGCTCCAGGAGCGAGCCCTCGAACTCGGCGCCGAGATTCGCCGCGGCCACGAACTCACCGGTTTCACCCAGTCCCCGGACGCCGTCACTGTCGAGGTCAACGGGTCCTATCAACTGCGAGCGAAGTACCTCGTCGGCGCGGACGGCGGTCGCAGCCTGACCCGCAAGCTCGCCGGCATCGACTTCCCGGGTGTCACCAACGACAGCATGGTCTCCCGAACGGCGAACGCGTTCGTCCCACCCGAGTACGTCGACTCCAGGTCCGGCTACCTAACGATCCCCGGGTACGGCGCGATCCGGCCGTTCATGCATCACCGCACCGAGCGCGGGCTGTTCGTCTACGCACCGTTCCCGGGCCGACTTCCGGCGATCAGTGCGGGGGAGTGGGACGGCGCGCCGGAGGGCGAGATGACGTTCGGCGAACTCCAGGAGAGCGTCGACCGGATCCTCGGCGTACACCTGCCGTTGACTCAGCCCGATGATCCATCGGCCCTGTTGCGGCGGGTGGTCGGAGGCAACAGTCGGTTGGCCGATCGATTCCGGGAGGGCCGGGTGCTGCTGGTCGGCGACGCCGCTCATGTGCATTCGGCGATCGGTGGACCTGGGTTGAACCTCGGGTTGCAGGACGCGATCAACCTGGGGTGGAAGCTGGCGGCCGAGTTGCACGGTTGGGCGCCGGCCGGTGTGCTCGACACGTACGAGTCGGAGCGTCGGCCAGTGGGGCAGCGGGTGGTGATGCAGACCCAGGCGCAGGCCGCGCTGATTGCTCCGGGCAACGATGTGACGGCGCTCCGGGAACTGTTCGGTGAGCTGCTCGACGATCCCGCGAACGTACGGCGAATCGCAGACCTGATCACCGGCGCGGACATCCGGTACCACGACGGGCCGCATCCGCTGGTCGGACGGTGGGCTCCGGATCTGGTGGTCGACTCGGTCCGGCTCGCGGAGCTGATGCGGACCGGTCGTCCGCTGCTGGTGGATCTGGTCGACGGCGCGCCGTTCGCGGCCGCGGTGACGACGGATCGGGTCGAGATCGTCGCTGGCGCGGGCGAGGCCCCGATCGCCTTGCTGATAAGGCCGGACGGGTACGTCGCCTGGGCCGCGGAACACGATGGGGCGGCCGAGCAGGAGGGCTTGCGGGAGGCGCTGGCCCGCTGGTTCGGCGTACCTCAGGAACGGCCCTTGACCAACGCGACCAGGTAGCGGCAGGGCGTCGTACCCGGGTTGTGGAACGTGGTCGCCGACGGTGCGCCGAGCTGCAGGCAGTCGCCGGTGTGGAGGTCGTGGATCACCCGGCCCTCGTGGAAACGCAGGTGCCCGTCGAGGATCCAGAGTTGCTGGTACTTGAAGATGTAGGCGTCGGCTGGGTACGACACCGAGGCGCCGGCCGGCAACTCGACCTCCACCAGCTCGAGCGGGCCGTCGGTGACCGGCGAGACTGCGCGCCTTTGGTAGCCGGTGACCGGGTCGGTCCAGACGGGCTGCTCGGCTGAGCGGCGGAGGAGGTCGCCGGTGTTCTCGGCGCGGGCGACCAGCTCGGAGAGCGTCATACCGAGCGCGCCGGAGAGTCGGCCGAGCAGGACCGCGGTCGGTTGGGCCTCACCGCGTTCGATCTTGCCGATCATCGCGCGGGACACTCCGGAGCGCTCGGCGAGTGCGTTCACGGACAGGTCCTGGGCGACCCGGGCAGCCTGCACCGTCGAGGCCAGTGAGGCGGACAGTTCGTCAATCACGCTTGCCACTATAGCGGCATTTGCGGCTACTATCGTGACATGTCAAAGGTCAGAGACGCCTCCGAACTCGACGCCGAGGCCTGCGCGGCGATCTACGCGCCGTACGTCACGGATACCGCGATCAGCTTCGAGCTCGAGCCGCCCACGGCTGCAGAGATGGCGGAGCGAATCGCTGAGGCGCAGGCGACTCATGCCTGGCTGGTACTGGAGGACGAGGGCCGGGTGGTCGGGTACGCGTACGGCCGTCCGATGAAGCCGCGGGCGGCGTACCGCTGGTCCTGCGAGGTGAGCGTCTACCTCGAGATCGGTCGGCGTCGTACCTGTGGCGGTCGGGCGCTCTACGAAGCGTTGTTCGAGAGGCTGACCGAGCGCGGCTACCGTACGGCGATCGCCGGCATGACGCTGCCGAACGACGCCAGCGTGGGTCTCCACTCGGCGCTCGGCTTCGAACCCATCGGCACCTACCGTCGCATCGGCTGGAAGCTCAACGGCTGGCACGACGTCGCGTGGGCCCAACGGCCCCTCGCCGAGCTCCCGGATCCGCCGGAAGAACCTCGGTAGTGGGCTGACCTTGTGCGCGGGTGAGGATGGTGGAGTGAGTGACCATCGCCCGACCGAACCGCGCGTCACTGTCCGCCGCGCGGTCGAGGCCGACGACGCCGTACTGCTCCGGATCGACACGACCTCATGGGATGCGTCGTCGGGGTTCCCGTCGTACCAGGACAACATCCCGGACAGCTTCTTCGCCCGCAGCGGACCGGAGGCCCACCTGGTCGCCGAGTACGACGGCCAGGTGGTCGGTTACCTCCGGCTGCAGGACAAGTACCCGTTCCCCGAAGGGTCCGGCGTCCTGACGATCAACGGCCTCGCGGTCGACCAGGAGGCCCGCGGCCGCGGCGTCGCCACCGCGTTGCTCAACGCAGCGGCCGCCGAAGGCACGCTTCGTGGTGCGCGCAAGATCAGCCTGCACGTCCACAGCACCAACACGGTCGCCCGCCGCCTCTACGAACGCCACGGCTACGTCATCGAAGGAACCCACCCCAACGAGTTCCTCATCGAAGGCTCCTACATCGACGCCATCGACATGGCCAAAACCCTCTGAGCACGGTGTCGTGACAGCAGTCGGCCCCGGCACCTGAGGGGCGTGCCGGGGCCGAAGTCTTGCGGTACTGCGTACTACGGGTTGAGGCCGTGCGCGCGGAGCCACGGCTCCGGGTCGATCGGCGCGCCGCCGCCCGGCAGGACCTCGAAGTGGACGTGCGGGCCGGTGGTGTTGCCGGTCATGCCGATGCGGCCGACCATCGAGCCGGCCTGGACCGAGTCGCCGACCGAGACGTCGAACTCCATCATGTGGCTGTACGACGTGACCGTGCCGTCGGCGTGGCGGACCTTCACCTGGCGTCCGTAGGCGCCTTCCCAGTCGGCCTGGATGACCGTGCCGGCCATCACCGAGCGGACCGGCGTACCCTGCGGGGCGGCGAAGTCGAGCCCGGTGTGGTTGTGGGCCCAGCGGCCGCCGGCCTGGTTGAAGCGGGCGGTCAGGTGGTAGCCGGTGGTCGGCAGCACGATCTTCGGCGCCGCCGCGGCGGCCGCGGCTGCCGCCTTGGCCACAATCCTTGCCCTGACCGCGGCCTGCGCCTCGGCCTTTGCCTTGGCTGCGGCCGCAGCGCGCAACTCGCGGTTGGCGCGGACAAGCGCGTTGTGACGCAACTGGCGGTTGGCCCGCGCGAGGGCGGCCGTCTTCGCCTTCGCTGCCGCGATCGCACGGGCCTCTGCGGCCGCCTTCGCCGCAGTGGCCTGCTTGGCCGCGGAGAGCGACAGCGCCCGGCGCTGGGCCAGCGTGGCGTCCGCGGCCTTACGGACCGAATCCTTCGAGAGGTCGATCCGGGACGCATCGCGGGACCCGAGGTCACGGCGGTCGATCCGGGCGGCGGTCAGGGCGTCGGCCTGTGAGGGGCTCAGGCTGGTGCCGGCTGCCGATCCGGATGCGGAGGTGGAGAGGGCGACGGCGGTGGTACCGGCGGCGGCTGCGAGAGCCGCGGTCAGTCCTACCAGCTGCTTGCGACGTCCGAGAGTTTTCCGGGAGAAACGGTGCTTCGCCACCCGGCGTGGGGCAGCGGGGCGACGTGACGTCGGCCGTTCTGCCTCCGGCACGTCTTGGTGTGTGGGCACGAGGGGTTTGACCTTCCAGGGAGGGGCACCGTCGTGAGGGGGTCCGACATCGTCGAGGGGGTGCGACGGCTCACCGACCATAACGAGGGGTTTGCGAGCGCCTCAAACGTCGGTTGCGGGTACATGAACAAATTCGCACACGCTCGGTGAAGGCTTCCTACCGCCGCGTACGCGCTCAGGCGTGAACCGGGTGGGGAGATAGTTGAATGTGCACGTGACGCGGATCACGCCGGAAATGGCGCGGAACGGCCCCTCTGGACCGGTATAGGTGAGAGTTTTTCGCCATCAAACGCCCGCATCAGTCCGTTACCGAGGGTGAGAATCGCTCCTAGGGTCGATCGGACTGAGCGGGCGGTTCAAAGGTCCCGTCGGGGTCAGCCGTACGTCGGGAACTGAGGCCAACCGGCCGGCG
This sequence comes from Rugosimonospora sp., assembly GCA_051986465.1. Lineage (GTDB taxonomy): Bacteria > Actinomycetota > Actinomycetes > Mycobacteriales > Micromonosporaceae > DATEJJ01. The sequence continues at coordinate 936 of JBPYFB010000079.1, read as the reverse complement.
AATCCTCCCAGTCCTCCTGGCGGCCGTACGGCGCCAGATCGAGGATGTTGTTGACGAAGAGTAAGCGGTCGACACCCCGCTGGCCGGTGGAATAGGTGCGGTAGACGTCGTCTCCGTCGCGGAGGAACACGCTCAGCAGGAAGCCGCCGTCGACACCGCAGTCGGCGGCGAACGTCGTACCGGCCGATGAGGCGAAGGGGATGGCGTCCCAGCCCATCCGCTTCCAGTAGCCGGCCATCTGGTCGATCGGCATGTTCGAAACTGTTGCCCAGGCGACGCCGTTCCGGGACAGGCCGGCGAGGTCGGTGACCTGCTTCGTGAAGTGTGTGCACCCGGGACAGAAGTGGTCCGGGCCGGTGTGCATGAACTGGTAGAGCGCGAGCTGCTGCTGGTCGCCGAACAGCTCGAGCAGGGTCACCGGTCCGTCGGCCGAGGTGAACGTGTACTCGCCGAAGCGCACCATCGGCAGGCGCCGCCGTTGCGCTGCGATCCGGTCCTGCGCCCGCGTCGCCGCCTTCTCGGCGGTCAGGAGGTCTGCCCGCGCCCGCTCCCACTCCTCGGCGGAGACCACCGGAGGCATTGCCTTGTTCTCGGTCATGCTGTCGTCCTCTCCAAGAGGGTCTTTGTGAGTACGACGAAGCCCCGGTCCGATCCTCGACACCGAACCCGGCCTCCGGGCGGAAAATTGGTCAAGAGCACTCGCCGGAACCGGTATGCTTTCCGGGACGGACTGAGGGGCCTCCACGGGCGGTCGGCTCGATTTCACATCGGGGCGGCGGACCGTGTAATCTCTCTCCTCGGCCCGCCCCTTTAGCTCAGTCGGCAGAGCGTCTCCATGGTAAGGAGAAGGTCTACGGTTCGATTCCGTAAAGGGGCTCGCGAGAGGGTGTAGTGTATCCACGCGAAGGTGTGGATGTGATTCCTTCGCAATACCCT
>JBPYFB010000078.1:0-23374 GCA_051986465.1 Rugosimonospora sp. | reverse complement strand
GGAAGCGCCCGGCGACCGCGAACAGCGCCACCGCGCCGGCCACCAGCCCGAGCCCGATCAGCGCGGCGTGCGCCACCGCGCCGAGCAGCACGGTGATGCCGACCGCGACGAGGATGAGTACCACCCCGACGCCGCGGGCGGCCGCGCGGGTGGCTGCGGGGCTCTGCCGGTACCAGCCCTGCTTCACCATGTCCGCGTACAGCTTGCTGCGTACCTTCCCCAGGTCGCTCGCGAACGTGTACTTGAGATCGGAGAGGCGTACCGAGTCCCGCTCGTTGAACAGCGCCCGGAACAGGGTGCGCTCGTACGGCAGGAAGTCCGCGTCGCCGTCGGTGAGCTTGGTCAGCTCCCAGTCGTGCGAGCCGTACCGGGCGGCCAGCGGCAGTTCGCGGATGTGCAGGTGCCCGCGGACCGCGAAGTCGATGATGGTGGCGGTCACGTCGAGCACGTTGGCCTGCTCGTCGATGAGGGTACCGACCTGGCCGGGGCGGATCTCGTTGCCCCGGTAGCCGGGGCGCCGGACGGTGCCGCCGGTCTCCGACAGCGGCGGCGGTACGAACTCGACGCTGACCGGCGGGGCTCCGATCAGCGGCTTGCGCTCCTCGGTCGTCACCTCGCCGTACCCGGGGGTGAGGCCGGGCAACTGCCCCACGTAGCGCCGGTCCCGGCCGATCAGCCAGCCGACCACGAGCGCACCCCCGACGCCCAGCACCAAGGCCGCGCCGGCGCCGCCCACGGTCACCGGCGTCAGCCAGAACGCGTTGGCCAGGTCGTGGCGCTGGACGAGAATCGGGCCGGTGCGCCGCACGCTGCCGGCGGGGAGCGCGACGACCACGGTCAGGCCCGCGCCGTCGCCGATGGTGGGCTGGCGGAACGTGGCCGTCGACCCGGCGGACGACTTGTCCGCACACGCCATCCCGCTGCCGGAGGGTCCCTCGAAGCACTCGACCTGCGTGATCGAGGCGGGGCCCGTCACGGTGGCGCTCGCGCTGGCGACCGGCACGGGCCACTCGGTGCCGATCGCGTTCCAGTACAGCTCCTCGTGGTCGCGGAAGCTGTTGAGCGCGCCGCGCACGGTGTACCGGATGACGTACGTGTGGCGGCCGGTCACCGTACGGTTCGGGTCACCGATCTTGAAGACCTCGTACCCGCCAGCGGACGAGCGGTTCAGCTTCGCGGAACCGCCGGAGCTGCCGTCCATGGTCACCCGCACGTCGCTGATCGGGTACACCCGGTCGCGGTGCTCGTCGTACCGGAAGCGGGCCGGGATCCTGCGGAAGATGCCGTGCTTCCGGTTCGATCCGAAGTCGTACACGATGGTCTCGGTGACCACCATGGCACCGTCCGGCTGGATCTGGATGCCCGTGTCGTAGGAGGAGATGGACTCGGTCGGCGCCGCGTACGCGGGCGACGCCGCGAGCAGGAACAGACCAGTCGCAAGTACCGAAACGACGCCAGCCAGGCGCACGGCTCTACCCATGGAACGCAGGGTAGAGCCTTATGCCAAACTCACCTCGCCGTGCAGCCGGAGGTCCCCACTCGACCGGCCGGCGGACAGCGCGAAGGTACCCGGCTCCAGCGCGAAGGCGTGGCCGGCCGCGTCCCAGTGCTCGAAGGACCGGCGCGACAGGGGTACCCGTACCTCCGCCTCCTCGCCCGGCTGCGCGTCGAGCGTGGCGAAGCCGGCCAGCCACCGTACCGGACGCTCGATCGAACTGTCCGGGCGGCTCGCGTACACCTGCACCACCTCGCGTCCGGGGCGGGCACCGGTGTTGCGTACCCGTACCGTCGCCTCCTCGGCACACACCGACATCGACAGGTACTCCCACGTCGTGTACCCGAGCCCGTACCCGAACCGGTACCGCGGCTCGCGCCCCTTGCGCTCGTACCACCGGTACCCGATGTACAGCCCCTCGTCGTAGGTGAGTACGCCGTCCACCGGGCGGGTCGAGGGCAGACCGTCCTCAGTGGAGGGCCACGTGGTGGGCAGCCGGCCGCCCGGCTCAGTGAGTCCAAAGAGGACATCCGCGAGTGCGTTGCCGAACTCCTGACCGGGGAACCACGCCACCAGCACCGCGGCAACCTCGTCGGCCCAGGGCAGCAGCACCGGCGCGCCGGAGTTCACGACCACCACCGTGCGCGGGTTGACCTCCGCCACCCGGCGTACGAGTTCGTCCTGGCGGCCGGGGAGCGCCAGGTTGATCCGGTCGTACCCCTCGCTCTCCACCTCCTCGGTGGTGCCGACCACGACGACCGCCACGTCGCTGTCGCGGGCCAGCGCGACCGCCCGCTCGATCTCCTCCTCGTCTGTCCCGTGTGGAGGCTCGATGTTCAGTTGCATGGTGGTGCCGGGCAGAGCCCCGCCGGGGTCCACGGTGTGCAGCAGCCGCAGGGCGATCTCCTCGCCGGCCGCGAGCCGGATCGGGTGCAGCGCCTGCGGCGGGGTCATCAGCCCCTCCGCGATGTCCGCGCCCGGGCGCAGCCGCAGCACCGTGTCGAAGACCACGCCGCCGTCCAGGCTCAGGCTGAAGCGGCCAAGGCCCGAGCAGCCGATCTGGTACACGCCGGCCTCGGTGGCCCGTACCTTCGCGGTCACCTCGACGCGGGCCACCTTCCGCGACGGTATGCCCGGACCGTAGGAGAACAGCCAGCTGTACGCGCCGGCCACCCGGTTCTCGGTACCCAGCACCGAGCTGTCCCGGGCCAGGAACCGGATCCGCACGCCTTCTCCGGTGCCGTCCGGTTGACGCAGCAGGTGTACCGGCGCGGGTGGGATGCGCGCGTACGGCATCGGCCCGGGTGCGTGCACCACCTCGACCGAGTCGCCGAGCGCGGCGCGGATACCGTCCACAGGGGACACTGTGTACGGCGGGAAGACCGTCGCGCTGCCACCGCCCAGGGTACGGGCGACCGCCGCGTTCGGCCCGAGTACCGCCACCCCGCGCAGCCCCTTGGCCGCCAGCGGAAGCACGGAGTTCTCGTTGTGTACCAACACGAAACCCGCGGCCGCCGCGGCCCGCACCTCGGCCGAGACCTCCTCGTCCGTGAAGACCGGCGCGGGCACCTTCGGTTGCCCGAGCGCGCCCACCCGCGCGGCCAGGCGCAGCAGCCGGCGCACCTTGTCGTCGATGAGCGCCTCGTCCACCTTGTTCGCGCGCACCGCCGCGACCAGCGCGTCGCCCCACGGGCTCACCGGCCCCGGCATCGCGAGGTCCAGCGCGGCGTTCGCGGCGTCCTCTGTGGAGCGGGTCGCCGTCCAGTCCGACATGACCAGACCGTCGAAGCCCCACTCGCCGTGCAGGATGTCGCGCAGCATCGGGCTTTCGGTCATCGTGTACCCGTTCACCGCGTTGTACGCCGCCATCGCGGCCCATACGCCCGCCTCGCGCACGATCGCCTCGAACGGCGCCAGGTAAAGCTCGCGCAGCGGCCGCTCGTCGACACGCGCGTCCAGCGTCATGCGCTGCGTCTCGGAGTCGTTGGCGACGAAGTGCTTCACCGTCGCGGCGACGCCACCGCCCTGCACGCCGCGCACGTATGCGACGCCCATCCGCGCGGTCAGCAGCGGGTCCTCGCTGAAGCACTCGAAGTGCCGTCCACCATAGGGCGTCCGGTGCAGGTTCACCGTCGGCGCGAGCAGCACGTCGACACCCTTGGCGCGCGCCTGCGCGGCGAGCAGCCGGCCGATCCGCTCCACCCGTTGTTCGTCCCAGCTCGCCGCGAGCGCGGTCGGTGAGGGTACGTTCGCCGAGGAACTGCGCTCATCCCACAGTTCGCCCCGGACTCCGGCGGGGCCGTCCGAGACGACCAGCCGGCGCAGGCCCACCGCGGGCTCGGGATACAGCGACCAGAAGTCGGCGCCGGTCAGCAGCCGGATCTTCTGGTCGAGAGTGAGCCGGTTCACAAGATCGGGCATGATCATACCCTAGAGTGAAAATAGGGTAGGCACAACGTTTTCCGCGGGCGGTACATTGCGGTACATTCCGGCCGTGGACAAGCCGATCGCCGGCCGTCGCGGCCCGTACGCCAAGACCGCGCGGCGGCGCCAGGAGATCCTGCGGACCGCGATCGAGGTCTTCGCCGAGTACGGCTACCACGGCTCCTCGATACGCGAGATCGCCGCGCGGGTCGGGCTGAGCGAGACCGGACTGACCCACCATTTCGGCGGCAAGGCCGCGCTGCTGTCCGCGGTGCTCGAGGAGCGCGACGCCGCCGACGGGCTGCGCTGGAGCACCCTCGCCGACCTGCACAACCTGATCGGGCAGAACGCGGCGCGCCCCGGCATCGTCGCGCTGTTCACGCTGCTGTCGGCCGAGGCCACCGCGCCCGCCCACCCGGCGCACGAGGTCTTCACCCAGCGGTACGACGCGGTCCGGCGCGGCCTGGCCGAGCGGGTACGCACGGCGCAGCAGGAGGGTACGGTGCGCGGCGACCTGGAACCGGCGCTGGTCGCCCAGATCCTCATCGCGGTGATGGACGGGCTACAGGTGCAGTGGCTCTACGACCGGGACGCGGACATGGCCAAGGCGTTCGACATGCTCATGGAGAGCTGGCTCGGACCCAAGCCTGAGTAACCGAACCCGGCTAGCGCCGCTACGGCACCACCGTCACCGGCCACCGGCCGGCCTTGACGAGGCGGATCGCGATGGAGCCGGCGAAGCGGTGTCCCGCGCGCATGGAGGCGCCGACCACGACGCCGTCGGCGCTCACCTCCTTGGCGACACGGAGCAGCACGCCGTACGGGTCGCCCGACTCGACCCGGAAGGTATATGACAGCCCGAGGATGGGCGCCAACTCCTCCACCTGCCGGCGCAGCTCCTCGGCGATCTCCTCGGTGATCTGGCGAGCCGCGAGCGCCCCGCCCGGCGCCATCTCGACCAGGCCGTTGGGCGTGGCCACGTAGACGATCACCAGGTGCGAACGCTGGCGGCGAGCCAGGCCGGCCGCGTAGGCGCCGGCGCGCAGCGAGGTCGTCGAGCCGTCGATGCCGACGACCAAGACCTTGGGCCCGTCGGTACCGAGTTCAAACCCTGCCGCGCTCACAGCGCACAGTATGGCCCGTGATCTATGAGTTGCAAGACGGTGGGAACGAGCTCGGACTGGAACGGATGGTTCCGCTCTGCTAAGCTGGAACGGAACGAACCATTCCGTTCTGGCAGAGAGGTCGGGATTATGAACGAGAACTGGCGGGCCGTACTGGCCGGCTCCCACGACGCACTGCGCCGCACCGTCGCCGCCCTGACCGCGGGCGATGGGGACCGGCACACGCCGTGCGAGAAGTGGTCCGTGACGCAGGTGCTCCAGCACGCGGCCGGCGACCAGATCGGCTACGCGGCCGCGATCACCGGCGGGCCGTGGCCGGCATTCGACCCGTTCGCGCCGTCTGGGCGGTTGGCCGGCGACCCGCTCGCCTTCCTCGACGAGGCGCTCGCGGCGTCCACGCGTGCCTTCGAGACCGTGGGCGAGGACGCCAGCGAGGTGCCCACCCCACTGCCCCAGGGCGCCATGCCGGCGTGGCTGGCGGCCGGCGCGTGCGCGCTGGACGCGGCCGTACACGCCTGGGACATCGCGGTCGCCACTGGAGCGTCATCGCCGCTCACCGCCGAGCTGGCCCGGCCGCTGACAGCGGTCGCGACCCAGATCGTCGAACCGCTGCGCGGCTTCGCGTACGCACCCGCGGTAGAGGGCGGCGACGGCGACGACCCGGCCGCCACCTTGCTGCGGTACCTGGGCCGGAACCCGGCGTGGACGCCCTGACGGCCCGTCTCAGCGCCTCTCAGCGGGCTGTCATTCCACTGTCAGCCCGCGCCGCCATCGTGGTCGGCATGAGTTATTCGATAACTGCGCAAGGATTGGCAAAGCGCTTCGGGGAGACGGTGGCGCTTTCCGGGGTGGACCTCGCGGTGCGCACGGGTACCGTCTGCGGGCTGCTCGGGCCGAACGGTGCGGGCAAGACGACCACCGTACGGATCCTCGCCACCCTCGTCTCGCCGGACCAGGGCCGGGCGAGCATCGCCGGTCACGACGTGGTGCGCCAGGCGCATCAGGTGCGCCAGCTAATCGGGCTGACGGGCCAGTACGCGTCGGTCGACGAGACGCTGACCGGCCAGGAGAACCTGATGCTGATCGGCCGGCTGGTGGGCCAGGCCCGTACGGAAGCCCGCCAGCGGGCGCGGGAACTGCTCGCGGACTTCCGGCTGGCGGACGCGGGGGACCGGGCGGTGAAGACGTACTCGGGCGGCATGCGGCGGCGGCTGGACCTCGCGGCGAGCCTCGTCAGCCGGCCCCGCGTGCTCTTCCTGGACGAGCCGACGACGGGCCTGGATCCGTTGAGCCGCAACGAGGTCTGGGAGATCGTCCGGGGCCTGCTGGGCGAGGGCGTGACGGTACTGCTGACGACGCAGTACCTGGAGGAAGCCGACCAGCTCGCCGACGACATCGTGGTGGTCGACCACGGGCGGGTGATCGCGACCGGTACGCCCGCGGAGCTGAAGGCCCGCGCCGGTGGGCAGGCGCTGACGGTACGCCCGGCGCACCCGGTGGACCTGCCGACCGTGGTCGCCATCGCCGCCGGGCTCGGGCTGGCCACGCCGGAGGTGAAGGGCGCGACCGTCACGGTACCCGTGGCGGATCCGGCGGTACTGCCGGCAGCGGTACGCCGGCTGGACGAGGCCGGCGTGCTCGTCGCCGAGCTGTCCCTGCGAGGGTCCACATTGGACGAAGTATTCCTGTCGTTGACCGGTCACGGCGCGGAAGCGGAGGTGGCGGCATGAGTACGCTCGCGGTACGGGTCAGCCCGCTGGATTCGGTACGCCAGACCTTGTCGCTGGCGTGGCGCACGCTGGTGCAGATCAAGCACAATCCGTTCGAGTTGATGGACTTCAGCGTCCAGCCGGTGATGTTCGTGCTGCTGTTCACGTACGTCTTCGGTGGCGCGATCGCCGGCTCGCCGCACGAGTACCTCATGTTCGCGCTGCCCGGCATCATCGTGCAGAACGCGCTGTTCACGACGCTCAACACCGGCGTGGGCCTCGCGACCGACCTGGAGAAGGGCTTCTTCGACCGGCTCCGGTCGCTGCCGGTCGCGCGGTTCGCCCCGCTGGCCGGCCGGATCGTCGCGGACGTGGTCAAGCAGGCCTGGTCGATCGCGATGCTGCTGGTCGTCGGCACGGTGCTCGGCTTCCGGATCGGTACCAACCCGCTGGAGGTACTGGCTACCTTCGCGCTGCTGCTGGTGTCGACGCTCGCGGTCTCCTGGGCGATCGTACTGGTGAGCATGCTCGTGGCCAGCCCGGAGAAGGTACAGATATTCGGCTTCGTGGTGCTGTTCCCGCTCACCTTCACCAGCGACGCGTTCGTGCGTACCGCCTCGATGCCCGGCTGGTTGCAGGCATGGTCGAAGGCGAACCCGGTGACGCTCATCTCCGACGCGGTACGCGGCCTGCTCGTGGCGGGCCCGGTTGCCCGGCCGGTGGTGGAGGCGCTGCTCTACGCGATCGGCCTCACCGCGGTGTTCGCGCCACTCGCGGTGCGGGCCTTCACGAAGCGGACGTGACCACCGAGTCCACAGTGGACAAATTGGTGGCCCGGCCGCCGCCGAACGCCTCGTCGAAGCCCGCGTCGCCGAGTGCGGCGCGGGCTTCGGCCTCGATCCGCGCCGCGTCGAGGAGCGACTTGTCGGGCATGCCGCGGATGGCGACGCTGGCGCCGAGCAGCGTCGCCGCGCGGGCTGCCTCGCCCTCGCGCAGCGCGAGGTCGGCGAGGCCGACGAGCACGCTCGCGACGACCGGACCATCCACCGACAGCTTCGCGGCGGCGAACGCCTCCGCGTGGTACCGGCGCGCCGCCGCCAGGTCTCCCTCCGCACCCGCGACGTAGCCCAGGCCGCTCGCGACCAGCGCCGTGTACTGCGGGGCGCCCCGGAACGCGGTTCGCAGCCGCTGCGCCGCGATCAGATCGGCGCGCGCCGCGGCCAGGTCGCCGTCGAGGCGGGCCAGGTCGCTGGTGGCGAAGGTGACCCATGCCTGCAACTCCGGCATGCCCAGACCCTCCGCCTCGCGCCGGGCCCGCGCCGCCTCGGCCCGGCCGCGCTCCCGGTCGCCGAGCAGCCAGCGCTCGCGGGCCAACTGCGCCCGGAACTGCACGATGTCCTCCTGGGCATCCAACTCGGTCATCAGCGCCAGGGCTCGCTCGTGGTGCGACGCTGCCATGGCGTAGTCGCCCCGCCAGTTGGCCTGAGTCGCCAGGGAGGCGAGCGTGGTCGCCATGCCCCAGCGCTCCCCCAGGTCCCGGTAGATCTCATAGGCCGCCCGGAAGTCCGCGTCCGCGTCGCCGTGGCGCACGCCGAAGTTGAGCGTCATGTGCCCGCGCAACAGCCGGGCGGTCGCGCCCAGCCAGGGGTCCGGGTCTTCGACCGCCTTGTCGAGCACCGTGTTGATCGGTGGCGCGTCCCACTCGCCCCGCTCCGCTAAATCGAAAACCACGCGCAGCGGGCCGACCAGGCGCAGCAGTGGCACCTCCACTGTGGACAGTCGGGCGACGTACTCCGCGCTGCGGGTGAACCAGTCCAGCGGGATGCTGCCTTCCGTGGCGCCATCGATGGCGAGCAGGGCGCCGACGGCGTACCCGACGGCGCGCCGCTCGTCGGATGCCTCACCGGGTACCGCCAGCGCCGCGCCGATCAGATCGGTGCCCTCCTTCTTGTACCCGCGCAGGAACCAGTACCAGCCGAGCGCGCCGACGAGCGCGAGCGCGGTATCCGCGTCGCCCGCCTCGATCGCATTGCGTACGGCCATGTTCAGGTTGTCCTGGTCATCGGCGAGCCGGGCCAGCCACGGCAGCTGCTCGCCACGGAGCAGCGGTTGCGCCGCCTCCTCGGCGAAGCGCTGGAAGTAGGCGCCGTGCGCGACGCGTACCGCATCGGCCTCCCCCGCCTCGCCGAGCCGCTCCTGGCCGTACGCCTTGATAATCTCCAGCATCCGGTACCGCGGCCCGTCCGGCCCGTGCCGCACCGCGAGCAGTGACTTGTCGACGAGCGCCGCCAGCAGGTCGAGCACCGCGTCGGCCGCGACCGGCCCACCCGCGCAGACCGCCTCCACCGCCTCCAGCGTGGCGCCGCCCGCGAACGCCGAGAACCGGCGCCACAGCGCGCGCTCCGCGTCGTCCAGCAGATCCCAGCTCCAGTCCACGACTGCGCGCAGCGTCTGGTGGCGGGGCAGGGCCGTGCGGCTGCCGCCGGTCAGCAGCCGGAACCGGTCGTCGAGGCGCGCCGCCAACTGCTCCGGCGACAACGTGCGCAGCCGGGCCGCGGCGAGCTCGATGGCGAGCGGCATGCCGTCCAGCGCCCGGCACACCCGCGCCACCGCGTCCGCGTTGCCGGCGTCCACCGCGAAGCCGGGGCGTACCGCACGGGCGCGCTGCACGAGCAGCTGTACGGAGGCGTACCCGCGCAGCGTCTGCGGGGACCCGCCCTCGGGCGGCAGCGCCAGCGACCCGACCGGGTACAGCGTCTCGCCGGTGATGTTCAGCGGCTCCCGGCTGGTCGCCAGCACCCGGATCCGGGGGCACGCCCCGAGTAGCCGGTACGCCAGATCGGCGGCGGTCGCGACCAGGTGTTCGCAGTTGTCGAGCACCAGCAGGGCCTGCTTGGTGGCGAGCGCCGCGACCAGCCGGTCGACCGGCGGCATCGCGGCCTCCGGCGCCGGTACCGCCCGGGCCCCGCGTACCAGCGCCTGTTCCCGCAGGCCGAGCGCGGCCAGGACGGCCGGCGCCACCTCCCCCGGGTCGCTGACCGGGGCCAGCTCCACCAGCCACACCCCGTCCGGCGCCGTGCCGACCTGCGCGCCCGCCGCCTCCACGGCCAGCCGGGTCTTGCCCGCGCCACCCGGTCCGGTCAGCGTGGTCAGCCGGTGGTCGCGCAGCAGCCGGCCCACCTCGACCAGTTCCCGGTCGCGGCCGACGAAGCTGGTCAGCTCGGCCCGCAGGTTGGACCCGCGGCTCGCCTGCGCCGGCTCGGCGGCACCGTCGGCGCGCAGGATTTCCAGGTGCAGGGCGGCCAGCTCGGCCGACGGGTCGGCGCCGAGCTGGTCCGCGAGGCGGGCTCGGGCCTGCTCGTACGCGGCGAGCGCCGCACCCGGGCGGCCCGCGCCGGACAGCGCCCGCATCAGCCGGGCCACTAAGGGCTCGCGCAGCGGATGCGCGGCCACCAGGCCCTCCAACTCGGCGATGAGTGAGGCCGGCGGCCCGAGGAGCAGGTCGGCGTCGATCCGGTCCTGGAGCGCGGTCAGCCGCAGCTCGTCCAGGCGGGCGATCGGGGCGCGGGCGAAGCCGGCATCGGCCACGTCGGCCAGCGCCGGGCCGCGCCACAGCGCCAGCGCCTCGGTCAGGATCGCCGCGGCGGCCGCCGGGTCGTCGCGCAGCCGGGCGTGGCCGGCCGCGGCGAGCCGTTCGAAACGGCCGATGTCCGTGTCGCCCGGATCAAGATCTAGCTGGTACCCGGCGGGGCGCGCGGTCACCACGAGTTCGGGTACCGCGCGGCGCAGCCGGGACACCAGCGCCTGCAGCGCGTTGCCGGCCCCGCTGGGTACCCGCTCCTCCCACAGCCCGTCGACGAGGCGGCTGGTCGGCACCACCTGGCCCGGCTCCAGCGCGAGCAGGATCAGCAGCGTACGCAGCAGCGCCCCGCCGACCGGTACCGGAGGACCGGCGCCGGTACGGACCTCGAGCGGACCCAGCATCGCCACCTGCACGAGGTCGATTGTGCCCGGTGCTACGCGCTGGAGTCCCCCCGCATCGCGGCCAGCATCCCGGTGGGTAACACGAACCGGTGCTGGTGTATGCAGCAGGTGGCGACGTGCTCAATGGGGCCGTCGGTGGAGCGCAGCGGGTACCGGTCGGTGATCTCGGCGAGCGCACCACAGTTCGGGTCGGGGCAGTAAGTAAAGGACAACATGGCGAACCTCCTGGCTTGACGGGGTTACCCCATCAAGCCAGGAGCACGCCGTACGCGTCCGCGTACTTTTACCAGCTGTCGGGTTAGTGGCTGACCCGCATGCTCTCCGGCGGGCCGAGGTAGCTGTACGGCAGGGCCGCACCGGTGGTGTTGACGACGATCCGCTGCAGGATCACCGTCGGGTCGACCATCCAGTACGAGACGGTGTGCACGCCCGGCTGGTCGACCGTCTGCGTGGTGCAGGTCACGTTCGTGTTGTCGGACGTGTTCCGCTCCCACTGCCGGTTCATCGTGCCGTCGTTGGCGCCGGTCGCCGTGGTGATGTTCACGACCTGCGGCGCCGCGCCGTCGAGCGAGATGCCGTACTGGAGCCCTGTTGGCGACAGGGCCGGGTTCCTCGGCTGGACGTACACGCACACCTGAACCTGGCCGGAGGTGACCAGCGTGGTGCGGTAATCCAGCCGCGGGCTGCTGCCGCCCGGCGTCAGGCTCGCCGCCGTCACCGGGGACGGCGTCATGCCGGCGCCGAACTTGGTGATGTCGGGGATGCGCTGCCAACCGATACCGCCCGCGTTCACGGCCGAGGTGTAGTGGTCGGCGAGCATCGCCACGTACCCGTTCGCCTCAACGAAGCCCTGCGGGTGGCGTACCGACGGGTTCTGTACCTCGGCCTTGACCGTGACGCTGCCGCCCGCGCCGGTCACCGTGATCGGCACCTCGGTGGTACCGGCCGGCGCCCGCGACCAGTCGACGCGCACGCTGGCGCGTACCTGCTTGTCGACGGTACCGGCGGCCGGCGAGACGCTGACCCACGGCACCGAGGACTGGATCTGGTACCCGAACGAGGTCGCGCCCCGGTTGAAGACGTCGATGTACTGGCCCGGCTGGCTCTGGTACGGGCTGAACGCGGGCAGTACCGCGGCCGCCTGCGAACCCGGCCACGCCTGGTCCGAACCGTCGATCGCGACGCCCAGGCTCGCCTGCGCCGGCACATCGATCCGCTTGACGGCGGGGAAGATGACGTCGGGCAGTGCGACGTTGTTGAGCTCCGGCTGCTGCCACGGCGCGTTCGGACCGTACCGGGCCACGTCGCCGTAGTCGATGTGCGGCTGCAGTTGCCAGTTGTTCCACTTCCCGCCGGCGATCGCGGTGTTGTACTTGTTCGACAGCGCCTGGTCGTCGGCGAACCGCGCCTCCGCTACGGCGGCGAGGTCGTTGGTGGCGGCCCGGCCCTGCGCCGCGTACATGATGTTCGTGAACTCGGCGTCCCGCAGCGCGTACAGGTTCGCGGTCGCCTTCACCGCGTACAGGACGAGTTCGTAGTAGGCGTCCCGGGACGCGGCCGGCAACGCGCCGTTGATGCGTTCTGCCTTTGCCGCCAGCGCCTGCCACTGGGCGGTCACGTTGTCCAGTTCACGGTAGTCGGTGACGCTGAACGCGCTGCCCTGGTCGTCGTAGTTGATCGCGCCGGTGGAGTCGACGGTGATGCGCCGGTTGAGCAGTTCCGGCTTGCGCCGCGACTGCAGCGCGCCGTACTGGTGCAGCACGTCGGCGATGCCGGAAGCGAACTGTTCGCCGAAGTTCTGCGCCGCGTACCCGTGCTCCCACGCGGACAGCTTGTCCATCGTGATCGCGGCGGGGTTCCACGCGTAGTCGAGGAAGAACTGCAGCGGCAGCTCGTCGTTCTTCATGTCGCCCACGTTCGCGACCCACAGCCGTGAGTCGCCGTAGGAGTACACGTTGCGCAGTTGCTCCCACGTGTTGGCGAGGTTGGCGGTGTCGACCCACTTGTAGTTGCGGCCGCCGCCCACGTAGTCGAAGTGGTAGTACAGGCCGTACCCGCCGCTGCGCGGTGGCAGCGTCTGGTCGGGCAGCTTGCGGACGTTGCCCCAGTTGTCGTCGGTGAACACGATCGTCACGTCGTCGGGCGCGCGCAGGCCCTTGTCCCAGTACCGCTGCACCTCCTTGTAGAGGGTCCACACCTGGGGGATCGTCGCCGGGTCCTTGCCGCTGACGTCCGCGATGATCTGCCGCTCCTTGGCGATGATGCTCTGCATCAGGTCGATGCCGTCGCCGTCGGGCAGGCCCACGTCGCCGTTGCCGCGCATGCCGAGGGTGACCACCATGTCGTCGCCATCGGTGATCATGCGCTGGAAGCACTTGGTCCAGTACGCCTCGATCGCGGCCTGGTTGCGGCGGTAGCTCCACTCACCGGTGCCGCCGTACGGGTCGTGGCCCGGGGTGACGATGTTGCCGCTGGAATCGCGTACGGCCGCCACCGCGTGCCGGTTCCACTCCTCGATGCCACACGTCATCGGCGCCTCGTGCGAGGTGCCCATCACGATGCCGTACGCGTTCGCTGTCGCCTGGTTCTGCGGGTCGTCCTCGGCGAAGGCGCGGCCCCACACGGCGGGCCAGATGTAGTTGGCCTTCAGCCGCAGGGCCACCTCGAAGACCTTGGCCCAGTAGTTGTGGTTGAGGCCGCCCGGGAAGCCGGGGGCGAGGCCGGGGCCGAAGTACGCCGGCGCCCAGGTGCCCGTGTCCGGGTTCTCGTCGTTGATGAAGAAGCCGCGGTACTTGACGGCGGGCGTGCCCTGGGTGTGCCGCCCGGGCAGCGCGTACAGCGCGTCCTGGTGCTTGGGTGCCACGTCGTCCCACCAGTACCAGGGGGAGACGCCGATGCCGCGGGAGACGTCGTACGCGCCGTAAATGGTGCCCCGCTGGTTACTGCCGGCGATGACGAACGCCCGCCGCAGGCCCGGTACCGGGTTCTGCACGACCTGCTCCAGCGAGGTCTCCCACTTGCCCGCGATGCCGGAGACGTCCAGCTTGCCCGCGGCGATGAGCTTGTCGATGAGCGGGCTGTGCCCGATGGTGCCGACGAGGATCGCGTCGTGCCCGGCCGGGATCGCGTCGGTCGACACGGCGGGGCGTACCGCGGTGACGCGCTCGATGTCGGCGGCCAGGTCACCGACGACGCGCACCACGCCGTCGTAGTCGCCGCTGCTGACCACGATCGGTGCCGCGTGGCCCGCCTCGACGATCGGGAAGCGGCCGGAGCCGGGAACTGTCGACAGGTAGCTGGTGGCGCCGGGCATAGGACCGGCCAGCCCCTCGTGGCCGCTATTGGCGGCGGGCGGGCTGGCCGTTGCGGCCTGGGCGGTGAGCACGGGTGCGGCAACTAAGGCCGCCATATAGAGCAGGATTTTTGGATACCGGCGCATAGCGGGTTCTCCCCTGGGACGGCCGAAAAGTTTCGAAGATATTTCCGGAATCTATCTGACCATAGTCAGCGGTAGATGCCGGGTCAAGCTTTACTTAGGAGTTAACAACCGATAGTGTTTACTTCCGAGTTAACCTCTGGGAGTCAACCGTGGTAGGTCGGCGCGAGCAGACGACACAGCGCATCCTCGACGGGGCCGCGGCCGCGTTCGCGAAGGGCGGTTACGCGGGCACCTCGATGGAGGAGATCGCCGCCGCGGCCGGCGTGAGCAAACTCCTGCTTTACCGGGACTTTGCCGGCAAACGGGAGCTATACCAGGCGGTACTCGACCGCACGCTCGCCCGCATCCAGCAGTTCGTCTCCCCCGAGCCGCGCCGCTCCGAGTCACTGCGCGAGCTGATCGCGGTGGCGCGGATGGATCCCGACGGCTTCGTCCTCGCGTTCCGGCACGCCGCGCGGGAGCCCGAGTTCGCCGGCTACGTCGCGGAAATTCACAACTTCAGCGTCGAGGCGTCCGAGGAGATGCTGCGCCCGGTCGAGCCCGATCCGCGGCTGCGCCGGTGGGCGGCGGAGATGACCGTCAACCTCACGTTCCAGTCCATCATCACCTGGCTGGAGTACGGCGACCCGGAGCACGACGACGAGTTCTACGAGCGGCTGCTCACCGTCAATCGGGCCGCCGCCAAGCCCCTGCCCGCCCGGCGCAGGAGGAGGAGCGCGCAATGAACCCGCAGAACCGCCGCCTGACCCCGCTCGCGCTTTACGTCCTGCTCTCCGGATCGCTGCTCTCGATGGTCGACAGCAGCGTGGTGAACGTCGCGATCCCCACCATCAGCCGCGACCTGCACGCGCCACTGGCGACCGTGCAGTGGACCGTCTCGGGATACCTGCTCGCGCTCGCGGCCACCCTGCCCGCCACCTCGTACCTCGCCAAGCGCCTCGGCACCGTCCGCGGGTACGGGATCAGCCTCGCCGCCTTCACGCTCGCCTCCGGCGCGTGCGCGCTCGCCGCGACCACGCCCGAGCTCATCGCGTTCCGGGCGATACAGGGTGTCGCCGCCGCGCCGCTCGTACCGTTGTCCATGAACCTCCTCTTTGGACAGGCCGGCGCGGCCGAGTTCGGCAAGGCCGGCGCGGGCGAGCGCCGCTTCCCGGTGGCGGCCGCCCTTGCCCTGTTCCTCGGCCCCGCGCTCGGCCCGAGCGTGGGCGGCCTGCTCGTCAGCGCGTGGAGTTGGCCCGTCATCTTCCTCGTGAACCTGCCGGTCGGCGCCGCCGCGCTGCTCGGCATGCCGGCGCTGCGCCGCGCCGGCTTCATCGACGAGGCCGACCGGGCCGCGCCGTTCGACGCGCCGGGCCTCGTGCTGCTCTCCGCCGGCCTGGTGCTCGCGCTCTACGGCGCGAGCGAAGGGCCCGGCGAAGGCTGGTGGTCGGCGCGGTCGTGCCCGTTCTGGTCGGCCGGCATCCTGCTGGTCATCGGGTACGTGTTCTGGGCGCGCCGCCGCGCACACCCCGCCGTAGACCTCCGGCTGTTGCGCAACCTCCAGTCGGCGCTCGCCTTCTGGCTGTGCACCGTCACGTCCGTCGCCATGTTCAGCGTGCTGTTCCTGCTGCCGATCCTGGTGCAGAGCATCCAGCGCCACGGTGCCCTCGCCAGCGGCCTGGTGCTGTTGCCCCAGGGCATCGTCATGGGCCTGTCCACGAAGCTGGGCGCCTCGATCGGGGAGCGGGGCTGGCGCCGCGCGGGAATCCTCGCCGGGCTCGTCGCGGTCGCCGGCACCACCGCGCTGCTCCTACTGACCACAGTGGACACTCCCCTGTGGACGACCTCACTCATCATGGCCGGCCGGGGCCTCGGCGTCGGGCTGGTGATCACGCCGCTGCTCACCCCGATGCTCGCCGGGCTGCCCGCCGCCCAACTGGCCGACGCGAACGCCCTGTTCAACGTCGGCCAGCGGCTGGGCGGCTCGGTCGGGGTGAGCCTGCTCGCAACCTTCTATGCGCAGCGGGTGGTGGCGGCTCGCGGAGCGGCCCTGCCCGCCTTCCACGACACGGTCGCGGTGGCCGTCGGCGTCGCGGTGCTCGGGCTGCTCTGCGCCCTCCTCCTCCGCGACCCCGCTATACCGGGTACTTCAGTCGACCCATTGGGCTCGGTGGGCGCTTCCCGTGCTGCCCCGGCATCCGGGTATGCGCGAGGAGAGACTTGACCTGCCCGAGCGCCGTCAAGGACTGGGTCGGTGCCGGCATCGGTTCGACGTCGCGGCCGTACTGGCGCAGGTACCGCCCGACGAAGGGCTTCGCGACGGCAGTGGCCGGCCTGGGCCGCGGTACCGGCCGGCGCGCGGAGCGTGCCCGCGCGTACGCCTCGCGGCGGCGCTCACGCTGCCAGGCGGGGCGCAACCGTGCCATGATGCCCAGCCACAACAGCACCAAGCCGACGGCGGCCATGGCCAACCCGGCGTACCGCACCTCCACCAGGCCCTGGCGTGCACCGGGGCCGGTCGCCACGAACACGCCGGCCAGGATCAGAAATACACTTCCGCCTATAGCCATGGCGTCCTGTACCCAATGTCGGGCCGGATCATGTCGGCTCTGCGCGAAGTCACCGGCGGGCGGCGGCGCGGGCGAGCAGAATGACGCCATGCGTGTCGCGGTGCTGGCCGACATCCACGGCAACCTGTCCGCCCTCGACGCGGTACTCGCCGAGATCGAGACCGCTGGCGTGGACGCGATCGTCCTCAACGGCGACATCGCGACCGGTCCGATGCCGGCGCAGACCCTCGACCGGCTGGCCGGGCTCGGCGAGCGGGCCGTGTGGATACATGGCAACTGCGAGCGGGAGCTGATCGCGGCATACGACGGGCAGCCGCTGGACCTGCCCGACGAGGTACGGACGGTCACCGAGTACTGCGCGACGCAACTGTCCACAGAGCACCGTGCGCTCATCGCCGGGCTGCCGCTGTCCGTCTCGCTCGACGTGACCGGCCTCGGTCCCGTCCGGTTCTGCCACGCCACCACCCGCGACGACGTCGAGATGGTGCTCGTCGACTCGCCGGTGGACCGGTACCGGGAAGCCTTCGGCAACACCGCCGAGGCGACCGTGCTGCTCGGCCACACGCACATGCCGTTCGACCGGCTCGCCGACCGCCGCCGCTTCGTCAACCCGGGCAGCGTCGGCATGCCGTACGGGCGCACCGGTGCGCACTGGGCACTGCTCGGACCGGAGGTGACCCTGCGCCATACCCCGTACGACACGGAGGCCGCCGCCCGCACGATGCTCGCCGCCGCGCCCGGGTACCCGGGAATCGCCGAGTACGTCGAGGAGAACGTGCGCAGCGTGCCCTCGGACGCGCTGGCGCTTGAGGTTTTCAGCGCGCTGCCAGCCGGGCCCCGCGCGCCGCGAGGTGCCGGCGCTCCGGAAGGCTCGTAGCGCGCCGGGCCGCCTCCTCATAGCACTCCGCGGCCCGGTCGAGTTGGCCAGCCATCTCCAGCATGTGCGCGCGGGTCGCGAACAGCCGGTGGTGGCGCGCGAGCCGGCCGTCGGACTCCAATGTGGACAGTAGGTCGAGCCCGGCCGCCGGCCCGTGCACCATGGCGACCGCAACCGCGCGGTTGAGCGTCACCATCGGGTTGGGCGAGACCTGTTCGAGGAGCTCGTACAGGGCCAGGATCTGCGGCCAGTCGGTATCGTCGACGTGCGCCGCCTCGTCGTGGACCGCGGCGATCGCGGCCTGCAACTGGTACGGGCCGATCGGTCCCCGGGGCAGCACCTCGGTGATCAGCGCGACACCTTCGGCGATCCGCTCCTTGTCCCAGGCCGCACGGTCCTGTTCGGCGAGCGGCACCAGGCTTCCGTCCGGCCGGGTCCGGGCCGGCCGCCGCGCGTCGGTGAGCAGCATCAGCGCGAGCAGTCCGGCCACCTCGTCGTCGTCCGGCAGCAGCCGGCGCAGCCAGCGGGTCAGCCGCAGCGCCTCGTCCGACAGTTGCGGCGCGGTGAGCTGCGGCCCGGCGCTCGCCGTGTACCCCTCGTTGAAGATGAGGTACAGCACGTGCAGCACGGCGCGCAGCCGCTCGGCCCGGTCCTGCTCCGACGGCAGCTCGAACGCCATGCCGGACGCCCTGATGCTCTGCTTGGCCCGGCTGATGCGCTGGGCCATCGTCGACTCCGGCACCATGAACGCCGCCGCGATCTGCGCGGTGGACAGGCCGCCGACCGCGCGCAGGGTCAGCGCGATCTGGCTGGGTGCCGACAGCGCCGGATGGCAACACAGGAGCAGCAGCGTGAGCGAGTCGTCCCGGTCGGTACCGGCATCCTCATCGGCCGGCCGGCTCAGCAACTGGGCCTGCGGCGTGGCGAGCGCGAGCTGATCCTCCCGCCGGCGCCGGGACTGCTCGCTGCGCAACTGGTCCAGCAGGCGCCGGGAGGCCACCGTCACCAGCCAGCCGCGCGGGTTGTCCGGAATCCCCTCCTTCGGCCACTGCAGTGCCGCGGCGAGCAGCGCCTCCTGGGTGGCGTCCTCGCACGCGTCGAAGTGGCCGTACCGGCGCACCAGGGCGCCGAGGACCTGCGACGCGAGCTCGCGCAGCAGAACCTCGGTACTCCCGTCATCGCTCACAACAACTCCGGTTCGCTCCGCGGGCCGCCTCGGTGCGACCTCTTCCCTCGTCCGCTCCTCGCTTCGCTGCGGTGCTCCTCAGTCCAGAGGCCGCCGCGGCCCGCTTCGCTCACAGGTCATCCGTTGCCGACTCGTGCAGGATCGGCCACACCTCGACCGGCTCCTCGGAGGCGAAGGGCATGTCGGCGGCGATCTGCAGCGCCCGCTCCTCGCTGTCGCAGTCGAGCAGGTACAGGCTCGCCAGGTACTCCTTGGTCTCCAGGTACGGACCGTCGGTCACCGCGGGTACCCCGTCCTGGCGCCGGACCAGCCGGGCGTTGACCGCGTCCGCGAGTCCGTACGCGCCGAGCAGCTCGCCGCTGTCCCGGTACTTCTTGTTGAACGCGTCCTGCTTCGCGATCGCCTCCGGCCACACCTCAGGGGGGAAAGAGTTCCATTTCTCCTGGTTGCCGTAGGTCAGCAGCAAGTACTTCATCTCAGTGTCCCTCCGGTCCCGCGCACCCCGCCGGTGCGCCGTCACCATATGGTCGGAGCAC
This sequence comes from Rugosimonospora sp., assembly GCA_051986465.1. Classification (GTDB taxonomy): domain Bacteria; phylum Actinomycetota; class Actinomycetes; order Mycobacteriales; family Micromonosporaceae; genus DATEJJ01. The sequence goes on along the minus strand of JBPYFB010000078.1, from coordinate 4,051 downwards.
ATCCGCGGTACTCGACATGCGCCGCGCACGAGCCGCAGGTTACCCGCGCCACCAGGGTTGAGCCGAAGGGTCCGGGGTAGGCCCGATGCGGCACACAAGTTCGAAACGCCGGGAAAAGGAGCAGCCATGGCAGACACCGGCTTTTCCTCCTTCGATACCACGGTCGACAAGACCAACCACGTCCTGCACCAGATCGAGCAGGCGTACGGCTGGCCCCGCGATCGCCGCAACCAGTCGTACTCGGCGCTGCGCGCCGTCCTGCACGCGCTGCGCGACCGGCTCACGATCGACGTCGCCGCGCAGCTCGGTGCCCAGCTCCCGATGCTCGTCCGGGGCATCTTCTACGAGGGCTGGGTGCCCAGTGACGTGCCGGTCAAGATGGACCGCGAGGCGTTCTTCGCCCGGATCCGCCAGGAGTTCGCATACGACGTCGAGGGTGGGATACCACGCTTGATCGACACGGTGCTCCAGGCACTTCGCCCGCACATCACCGATCACGAATGGAACCAGCTGAAGTCGACCCTGCCCAGGGACCTGGTCGCGGCACTGCCCTGAGGTGGTGCTGGCAATACGATTTGGGTGAACCATTGACGCGCCCCGGAATTTGATAGGTTGCCGGCTATTACCCAACGGCGAGTAGTACGCTGTTGCGCGTGTGCAATGTCGCATGCGGAGCGGGCACCAGAGGGGGGCATCAATGGCACGCAAGGTCGAAGTGAAGCTGATTGACGACATAGACGGTGGTCAGGCAGACGAGACCGTGGCCTTCGCCGTCGACGGCACCAACTACGAAATCGACCTGAGCGCAAAGCACGCCAACGACTTGCGCTCAGCGCTGGAGAAGTTCGTCGGCTCGGCGCGGCGCGCCGGTCGCACCGGAGCACCGGCGGCCAGCCGGGGCCGCGTCTCGCCCGCCCGCAGCGACCGCGCACAGAACCGGGCGATTCGCGATTGGGCAAAACGGAAGAAGATCGAACTATCCGACCGGGGCCGAATTCCCCGCAATATCGTCGAGCAGTACGAGGCCGAGGCGGGGCGCTGAATTAACCCGACCGCATTAACCCAGCCGCACGATGACATCGCGGCTGGGAGCTTCGCCATACTTACTTTCGAAGAGCGTTGCCACCTGGCTGGCCTGCTCGGCCGGGCAGTTCTCGATCTGCGACATCACCAACGCCGCGGTACCGTCCACAGTGGGTAGACACGCGGAGAGCAGCCCGATGCCGTGCCTCATGAGCTGCGCGACGAACGGGGTGGCGTTGATGAAGAGCCGGTCGGCGTGCCGGACGAACTCGACGTGCCCGGTGGCGAGGGTGTCGCCGCTGTTGCGGACGCTGACCGGCATCCTCATGTACTCCTCGACGCTGCGCGAGGTGTCCGCCGTCCACAGCTCGTCGAAGCGGCTCTGCGCGAACTCGCCGAGCGGGTTGGAGACGTACGTCTCGATCTGGCGCGCCGTCGCGACCCGCTCGTGCAGCGGATAGAACGAGATCAGCACCTTGTCGTCCCAGCGGTACAGCGACATCGACGGCGAGGCGTCGTAGATCCGCATTTCCAGCAGCCGGCGCGGTGCCGCGTCCAGCCGCTGGGCGAACGCGTACAGGTGGCGGAGGTTCTCGCCGATCCGCTCGCGCACGTCGAGGCCGTCCAGCTCCACGGTGCGCTGCGCGACGGCGTACGAGTCGGGGTTGAGTAGGAGGATCCGTACCTGCGCCCCGTTGCCCAGGGCGCCGCGCAGCGCGTCCAGGAACGCGAGCCGGTACGGCTCCTCCAGCATGCTGGACCAGGTGGCCATCAGCCCCACCGTCCAGCGGCTGCCCCGCACACCGTCGGTCACCTGGGTCCGGTCGAGCCACATGTGCTCCTGGATCCCGGCGGCGGTCTGCCGCAGCCGTTCGAAGATGGGCGAGAAGACCAGGTACGTCGGCGGCACCAGCGCCAGCGCGGCGCCCACGTTGAGTAGCAGATCGCGGGTGAAGTCATGGGTCAGGCCCGCCGCGGCGAGCGTGAGGGCCGCGATCAGCGTCACCGTGAGCGTCGCGAACGCCGGGCGCACCCGGTTGCTCAGCCTCCCCAGCGGGTGGCGGAGACGGAGCATCGGCGACCTCCCGGGGCGGCTGAGCCCATATCGACTGATTTCTAATATAGGCCCTCACTCCACTTCGGAGAGCAGGCCGAGAACGAGGTCCCGGGGCAGGCCGTGGGTGTCGTGCAGGTCCTGCAGGTCCTCCTCGCGCAGCGAACCGCCGCGTGACAGGCGCCGGGACACCACCTGCCGGCCGCGCCGTACCAGCTCGCGGAAGCGGCGCTCCTCGTCGAGCAGCACCCGCCGCACCGGTTGCACGCCCGTCTCCTGGGAGAAGTGGTGCAGGGTGTGCTCGATCGGCCGCACCGGCAGGTCGAGGAGGGTACGGGTGGAGTCCTCGCGCCACAGCACCGTCAGTACCCGCCGGATCAGCCGACGCAGTACGTACCCGCGCCCGGTGTTCGACGGTTCGACGCCTTCACCAGTGACCACAATGGACGATCGTAGGTGGTCGCAGGTGATCCGGGTGGCGCGCTCGTCGAGGCACCAGAGCTCCGGAACACTCGACATCCACGGCTCGAACACGTCGCACTCGTACACTGAATCCTTGCCTTGCAGGATGGCCAGCAGCCGTTCCAGGCCCATGCCGGTATCGATACCGTGCGGCACCAAGGGTTCCAGGCTTCCGTCGCCGAGACGCCGGTACTGCATCGTGACGTGGTTCCAGATCTCCACGGGCGTCCCGTCGACCGAGACGAACAGTTCCGAGTCGGGGCCGCACGGGCCGGTCGGGCCGTTGGACCACCAGTTCTCGTCGCGGGTGCGCACGACCGGCACGCCGAGTTCGCGCCAGGTGGACAGCGACTCGGTATCCGGACCGACCTGGTCGTCGCCGTCGAAGACGGTCGCGTGGATGCGCTCGGGTGGGATGCCGTACCCGTCGCGCAACAGTTCGTACCCCCAGCGCAGGCTCTGCGGTCCGGAGTAGTCCCCGAGCGACCACGAGCCGAGCATCTGGAAGACGGTGAGGTGGGTACGGTCGCCGACCTCGTCGAGGTCGGTGGTGCGCAGGCAGCGCTGGACGTTGACGAGGCGGCGGCCCAGCGGGTGCGGCCGGCCCTCCAGGTACGGGGTCAGCGGGTGCATGCCCGACGTGGTGAACAGCACCGGGTCGCCCGGCGGTGGGATGAGCGTGCTTCCGGTGACGCGCCGGTGCCCGCGTTCGCGGAAGAACTCGATGAAGGTGCAGATGGTCTGTTCGGTGTCCATGGCGAGGCCCTTTCCGATTGTGGGCAGCCGGAACTGGCGCGCGGGCATCGCGAACACGCAGGGATCAGACGAAAAACCGGCGAGCCGTTTCCGGCCGCCAGTGGGAATTAAGGAGAATCAGGCAGCGGCGACCGGCGAGCAGGTAGCTCGCGCGGTTGCGGTACGCATGCCAGTCATGACTCGACGGTACCACGATCGACGGCGTACACGCGTACCGGACGGCCGTACACGGTCTCCACGGTCTCCAGTTCCAGCCGCATGCCCAGCTTCGCCATCACCCGCGCCGAGGCGTCGTTGCCGACCACGTGGATACCCACGACCCGTTCGAGTCCACAGTGGACGAATCCGTACCGCAGCGCCTCCCGGGCCGCCTCGGTGGCGAACCCGTTGCCCCAGAACCGGTACGCGAGCCGCCAGCCGATCTCGACCGCCGGTACGATCTCGGGCACGTCCGTCGGTACCGCGAAGCCGGTCATGCCGACCAGCTCACCCGTTTCCCGCAGCGTCACGGCGAAGCGCCCGTACCCGCGCCGCGCCCACAGCTCCTCGTAGCCCGCGATGTCCGTGGCGGTACGGCCGCCGGCGAAGGTGCTGCCGTCGCCGATCCAGCGCATGACCCGGGGATCGGCGTTGATGGCGGCCATCGCGGGCAGGTCCGCGTCGCGCCAGCGGCGCAGCACGAGCCGGGGCGTCACCAGCGTCACGGCGCGGGCCGCACGGCCAACTGGTTCAGCGCGGGCAGTCCGACGCCGAGGT
>JBPYFB010000077.1:0-2314 GCA_051986465.1 Rugosimonospora sp. | reverse complement strand
CCAAGCCGGACGCCACCGGCGGGGAACTGGACGACGCGATCCGCGCGGCCCGCCTCGACGAGCTCATCGCGACGCTGCCCGACGGGTACGACACGATCGTCGGGGAGCGCGGGTACCGGTTCTCCGGTGGGGAACGGCAGCGCCTCGCGATCGCGCGGATGCTGCTGCGCAACCCGCCGGTACTGATCCTGGACGAGGCGACCAGCGCGCTGGACACCCGTACCGAGGCCGCGGTCCAGGAGGCGCTGGCCGCGCTGTCCGCCGGCCGTACCACGATTGTCATCGCGCACCGGCTGGCCACGGTGGAGCGGGCCGACCAGATCGTGGTGCTGGACGGCGGACGCATCGTCGAGCGTGGCAACCACGACGAACTGCTCGGCCGGGGCGGCCGGTACGCCGCCTTCGTGCGCCCGCGCGCGGAGGCGGACCGGGAGACCACCGACCGCGCTGGGCGAACGCTGACTGTGGCCGGCTCCGCAGGCGTCGCCGGCCCGGCGATAGAGTGCTGGGATGGCGGTACCTGACGCCGAACTGACGGTGGCAGCGCGCGAGCTGCGGCAGAGCGTGGTGCGCCTGGCCCGCCGGCTGCGGACCCAGCGCCAGGACCACGGCGTCACCCCGTTGGGTGTGTCCGTGCTCGCCCGCCTGCACCGGCACCATTCCCTTACGCCGCGCGCGATCGCGGAGGCGGAGCACGTCGCGCCGCAGACGCTGACCCGGGTGCTGGCCGCGCTGGAGGAGCGCGGGCTGGTGCTGCGCAGCGGTGATCCGAGCGACGGTCGACAGGCGCTTCTGGAGATCACGCCGGCCGGCATGGACGTGCTGCGGGAGGACAGCGCCCGGCGGGAGGCGTGGCTCGCCGACGCCATGGCCAACGCGCTGACCCCGGCCGAGCAGGGCCTCGTGGCCATCGCCGCGGAGCTTCTCGACCGGCTGGCCGACGAGTGACCATTTGGGCGTTTGTTTAGTCCGCGCGGCGCGGGGCACATCATTGTCATGTCCGGAACTCAAACGCAGTCGCCACCTGCCCCGCCGGCACCGGACGGGCACCAGGCCGGGGCCGCGGTGGTGGGGGAGGCGCTTCCCAGCCCCTCGACCGCCGACCTGATCAGGCGGGCGACGGATCAGCTGTCCACATTGGTACGCGATGAACTCGCCCTGGCCCGCGCGGAGATTTCGGAGAAGCTCGTGCACGCCGGCAAGGGTGCCGGCCTGTTCGGCGCCGCGGGACTGGTCAGCCTGTACGGCGTCTTCGGCCTGCTCGCCGGCGTGGTGCTGGTGCTGGCCAAGGTGATGCCCGCATGGGGTGCCGCCTTCGTGGTCGGCGCGGCGCTGCTGCTGATCGCCGGCCTGATGGCGATGGTGGGTCGGGGCCAGGTCCGCAAGGTCGGCCCGCCGATGCCCGAGGCGGCCGTGCGCGGCGTGCGCACGGATATCGAGACGGTCAGCGCGGCGGTCGAGGACCGGGGGCACAAGTCATGAGTGCCAACGGCCACCGGCCCGCCGCGAAAGAGCCGGAGGTGCTGCGCGCCGAGATCGAACGCACCCGCGTCGAACTCGGCGAGACGGTCAGCGCGCTGGCGGCGAAGGTCGACGTGAAGGCGCGCGCCCAGGAGTACCGCGGCCAGCTCGGCGCCCGGGTGCGGCAGACGGCCGACGAGGTGCGCGGCCGGGCCGGTGACCTCGCGCACCGGGCCGGCAGCGGTCCCGGGGCGCGCTGGCCCATGCTGGGCGCGGTGGCCGCGCTCACGCTCATCCTGATCGGGCTGGCGAACCGGCGCCGGCGGAGCGGCTGAGCCATGAGCAAGGTGAAGACGAAGCTCGCCTACAAGCCGGTCGGGATGCTCGCCGGGGCCGCCGCCGGGCTGATCGCCGGCGTTCTGGTCAAGCAGGTGTGGCGGTTGGCCGCGGGCGAGCCCGATACCCCGGACGCGCTGGACGAGCAGCGCGGCTGGGGCGAGATCCTGATCGCCGCCGCCCTGCAGGGCGCGGTCTTCGCGGCGGTGCGGGCCGCCGTGGACCGGGGCAGTGCCCAGGGGGTACGGCGCTTGACCGGCCACTGGCCCGCCTGACTCCTCACGCGACGAGGTCGTTGTACTCCGGGTGCCGCTTGAGGTAGGTCTTCACGAACGGACACTCGGGCACGATCTTCCCGCCCCGTGCCCTTTCGGCATCGAGCGCGCCGCCGACCAGCTTGCCGCCCACACCCTTGCCTTCGTGGGCCGGGTCGACCTCGGTGTGCACGAGGACGCGCACCCCCTCCGGCCGGTTCAGGTAGCTGATGAACCCGGCGACCTTACCGTCGACCCTGGCT
>JBPYFB010000076.1:0-6903 GCA_051986465.1 Rugosimonospora sp. | reverse complement strand
CGCCGGGTACTGCTTCGGCGGGTATTGCCGCGATGGGCTTTGCTGTGGGTACTGCGGTTGTTGCTGGAACGGTCCGGACACCCGTGCTCCTCCATGAAACGTTTGTTCGGGCGAGCGGCCCGAGCGGCGGGGCCGATCCTAAGCCAGATCCCGGTCGCGATCTGCCCCACGTCCTCTATCCGTCACAGCGGGCCGGCTTTGAACCATACGGCTTGTGTCGAGTTCAGGACACTCGATGTCCGAATGCCGGTCTTTAGTTCTCCTACCCACCGTGATGATCTGACCCTGATGGTGTAACCGCAGGTAGGAGGCGGCACATGGCGAAGGCGGTCGAACAACTCCGCTCCGGGCTGGTCGTGGGGCACGCCGCGCTGGGGCGGACCGGGCAAAAGCGGGACAGTGTGGTACAGGCCGTGCACGACGGCGACACCGTCACGGTCGAGACCGACGGCAATCTGGGGGTACGGTTCCTCGGCGTCGATGCGCCCGAGGTGAGCGTGCCGCTGCCCGGCACCACCAAGCCGTTCGTCCCGATCGGCGACCAGCGATGGCAGCAGGTCCTCGCCGATCCGTTCGCGGATACGCTGCCACCGTTCACCAAGCCGCTGGATGGAAAGTTGCGGGCGTACCTTTCGGGGCTCGCCTCGCCGGAGCTCGCCACCAACCACGCCCGGCTCGGTACGGCGGCGACCAGGCAGCTCGAGTCGACCGTCGAGGGGGACCGCGAGGCGTTCGGCCACACGACGGATGACTTCCGGTTCTTCCTCGCGTTCGCCGGCGACGTGATGGACCGGTACGGCCGGCTGCTCGGGTACCTGCACCCGGCGCAGCCGGACACGCCGGCCAAGCAGCGGCTGGACTCGTACAACGAGCGGCTGCTGCAGCAGGCCTGGGTCATCCCGTACTTCATCTGGCCCAACGTCGACCCGTTCCGCAAGGCGCCGTCGATCGCGGAGGCGGTACCGCCGCCCGGCAAGGCAGCCGAGATGGCCGACCGCGATCCCGCCCTGCGCCGCGCCCGCGGCTGGGCGCGGGACGCACGCGCCCAGCAGGTCGGCGTGTACGACGCGGCCGACCCGCTGCGGCTGCTCCCGTTCGAACTGCGCTACCTCGCCCGCCGCCAGCCGCCGGACCGGTCCGTCGTCGACCTGTCCAGCAGCGAGAACCGGATCCTGCCGCCGGAGGCCTACATCGAGATACCGAACTACGAGGACCGGCTGTTCATACCGGCCGAGTATCTCCCGCTCTGGCGGCACCACGGCTGGCATCTGGCTTGACGGCAGCGGAAGCGGTAGCGCGCTCCGCGGCGGCGACCGCGTTGCGGAACAGCATCGCGACCGTGGTGGGCCCGACCCCGCCGACGCGCGGCGTGATGGCGGAGGCGACCTCGGCGACGGACTCGTCCACGTCGGGCAGCAGCCGCCGCCCCTCGTAGCGCACGCCGCCGCCGATGACGATGGCGCCCGGCTTGACGTGCTCGGGCTGGATGATGCCGGGCACGCCGGCCGCGGCGATGAGGATCTCGGCACGCCGCGTGTACCGCGGCCAGTCGGCCACCCCCGTGTGCACCACGGTGACGGCGGCGTTGGCGGTCGGCCGCTTCTGCGCCAGCATCATCGCCAGCGGCCGGCCCAGCGTGGCGCCCCGGCCGAGGATGACGACCTCGTGGCCGGCGACCGGGATCTCGTAGTGGGCGAGCAGCGCCTCGATCCCGGCGGGCGTGCACGGCAGCGGGCCGGGCAGGCCGAGCGCCAGGCGCCCCATGTTCAGCGGGTGCATACCGTCGACGTCCTTGTCCGGGTCCATCGCGAACAGCGCCCGGTCGTAGTCGAGGTGGGCGGGGATCGGGTACTGGATCAGCAGGCCGTGTACGGCGGGGTCGGCGTTGAACCGCGCCACGACCGCCTGCAGGTCCTCCTGGGTCGCGGTGGCGGGCAGGTGCTCGTGCGGCGAGACGAAGCCGAGCTCCGCGGCCTGCCGCTGCTTGATGCGGATGTACCCGGCGCTCGCGTCGTCGTCGCCGACGAGGATCGTCGCGAGACCCGGGGTGACGCCGCGCGCCCGCAGCGCCTCGACCCGCGCGGCCACGTCGCTCAGTACCCGCTCCGCGACGGGCCCGCCGGGCAGCAGCCGCGCCGGGCCGTGCGGATCGGTTGTGTTCGTAGACATGCGCCTCCTCGGCCTGCCGCTTCCCGGAAGGGTGGCGGTTCCCAGCATGCCAGGCGCGCCGAACCCGCGACGCGCTGGGCTGTGCGCGACACTCGGGTGATGAGATCCCCCGCGCGACGCCAGGTGCGACCCTCCGTACAGCCGCACGTCGAGAGTCCTTCGTACGCGGCGATCGTGCCGTACCTGACGATGCTGATGCTGCGCAACTTCGCCACGGATACCTGGCAGTTCAAGGCGGACGGTCGGGTATCGGCGCCGGGCTGCGTCGCGCGCCACGCAGGAGAACGCGCGCGCGGCGGGCAAGCCGGGCCTGGCGTGCTTCCACATCGACGGTTCGGTACGGGAGTGGAGCATCCAGAGCGACGGCCCGGCGCTGCGCGTCACCGGCCAGACCCGCCGCTTCTACGAGCAGATCGGTTTCCCGCCGGCGGGCGGGTTGGCCGACGCGGTGGCGTGCCTAGAGGCCGCCGCCGACCGGATGCTCGGCGCGCTGCTCTACCACGCCGACTACCTGGAGCTCTCCGAGCAGTTCGACCGGGACAGCGGCTACGAGAAGAGCGTGCGCAACCTGACGTGGAGCGGCTCGTTCCTCAGCGCGGTACGCGCCAAGAACCAGCTCTGAAGACCGCGTACGCGAGCGCCGCGACCGCGAACCCGACCTCGAACGTGATGTCGCCGAGCCCCTGGTGCGCCCGGACAATCCTGCCCTGGTACTCGGTCTGGTCGGAGAACAGCCAGATGGACAGCGCCATGCCCAGCACCATCGCGGTCCCGCCCGCCCACGGGTTGTGCCAGCGGTCGGCGAGCAGCCCGGAGAGCCGGTGGCCGCGGCGCAGGTACCAGTCGGTGAAGTAGACGCCCAGCCACGGCCCGATCCAGTACGCGACGACCAGCAGGAAGTCCGCGTACCGCCGGCCCGCGTCGGGCAGGCCGGTGACGGCGAGGAAGAAACCGGTGACGCCGAAGACGACCGTCACGATGGCCCGCTGCCGCCCCGGCCGCAGCCGGATGCCCAGCGCCAGGAACGACAGCGCACCCGAGTAGAGGTTCAGCACGTTGGCGCAGACCGCACCGAGGGCGATGGCGAGCAGCGTCAGGTCGGCGACGGCGGTGGGCAGGTGCCCGGTGAACGCGGCGGTCGGGTTGTCGCCACCCGTACCCGCGACCGTGGCCGAGGCGGCGCCGGTCGTCTCCAGCACCACGCACGAGATGAAGACGCCCAACGCGGGCCACAGCGCGACCCGCCGGGGGTTGCTCTCCCGCGGCAGGTACCGGCTGTAGTCGGCGGCGTAAGGGTTCCAGCCGGCCGCGTACCCGAAGGCGGCGCCGACCGTGAGCAGGAAGCCGCCGATCCCGCCACCGCCGCGCGCCGCGCCCGGATCCGCCTTCCCGAAGCTGTAGGCGGTGGCGAGCAGGAAGGCGATCGCGAGCAGTGGGAAGGCGTACCGCTGGACGGCGTGTACCAGGTTGTGCCCGAAGAACGCGATGACCACCTGCGCGGCGACCACGATGGCGAGGCTCGCGAGCTTCGGCAGGTGCACCAGGGTGGACAGCGCGAACGCGCCGCCGACGCTGCCCGCCGCGAACCGGCCGATACCGGCGACCGCCGCGTTGATACCGGCCGGCAGGGCGTTGCCGGGCACGCCGAAGCCGATGCGGGACAGCACCATCTGCGGTACCCCGAAGATCGGGCCGCGGGTCGACAGCAGGCCCTGGCTGAGCGCGCCGAGCGCGGTGCCCACGAGGATCCCGAGGATCGCCTGCCACAGTGTCTGGCTGAAGAACTGGATCGACAGGACGCCGACGAACACGGTGGCGAATCCGAGGTTCGGCGACATCCACGTCCAGAGCAGGTCGAGGGGGCGGCCGTGCCGCTCCGCCAGCGGGATGAACCCGGCGCCGCCCGGCTCCACGGCGGCCACCCCGACCCCGTATCGCCCCTCGCGTACCTCGGGTATCTCCCGTATCTCGCGTACCTCGGTGGCCGCCCGTGGCGCCTCGACCGACGACATGTGATCAGCCTAGGTGAACCGCGGCGCCTTGACCTGAAGTCCCGTTGAGGTTGCAGACTTCGGGCATGCAGGTGGTGTGGTTGACGCGGTTCGGCGGGCCGGAGGTGCTCGTCGCGGGCGAGGTGCCGGATCCGGTACCCGGTCCCGGGCAGGTGCTCATCGAGGTGGCGTTCGCGAACGTGACGTTCGTGGAGACGCAGATGCGAGGTGGCTCGGGTCCGTTCCCGGTGACGCCTCCCGTGGTGCTGGGCAACGGCGTCGGCGGGGCGGTCGCCGCGGTCGGCCCCGGTGCCGATCCGGCGCTCCTGGGGCGCCGTGTGGTCAGCTCGACCGGCGGCTCCGGCGGGTACGCGCAGCGGGTGGCGGTCGACGCGGCCGCGCTGGTGGCGGTACCCGAGGGCGTGGCACTGGACGACGCGGTGGCGCTGCTCGCCGACGGGCGTACCGCGGTGATGCTCGTCGAGGCCGCGGCGCCGCGGCCGGGGGAGCGGGTACTCGTCGAGGCCGCGGCGGGCGGCGTCGGTACCCTCCTCGTCCAGCTCGCCCACGACGCGGGCGCCACGGTCGTCGCGGCGGCCGGCGGCGCGCGCAAGGTGCGGATCGCCCTCGACCTGGGCGCCGCGGCCGCAGTGGACTACCTCGAACCGGGCTGGCCGGCGCGGGCGGGCGGCGTGGACGTGGTCTTCGACGGGGTGGGCGGCGAGGTCGCGCGCGAGGCCTTCGACCTGCTCGGTCCGGGCGGCCGGATGCTCAGCTTCGGCCTGGCCAGCGGCGTGTGGGCGGACGTACCGGAGGACGAGGCGGCGCGGCGCGGGGTGCGGTTGATCCGGCCGCGGCCGGACCCGGCGCGGCTGCCGGAGCTGACCGGGCGGGCGCTGGCGCTGGCCGCCGCCGGCCGGCTGCGACCGATCATCGGCCAGCGGTTCGCGCTGGCCGACGCGGCCAGCGCGCACGCCGCGATCGAATCCCGGTCTACAGTAGGCAAAACCCTGTTAACGATATGATCTGTTTGTCGGGTACGGGCTGCGGATTGTTGGCGGCGGGAGTTATCTTTCGGGTACCTCCGTCACCTCTCGCCCCAGGGAAGTGGGTTCCCCATGCCGCGTTCCCGCCCTTCCCGTCGGCGCCGTCGCGACCACGGTGTGATCGTCAACGCCGCCGCGTTGATCCTCTGTGGCCTGCTCGCGGGTGTAGTGGTGGCGGCGGCCGTGTTCCCCGCGGTAGCCCTGCCCGGCCTGGTCGCCAAGGCCGGCGCCGACCAGTTCGACGCGCTGCCGACCGTGCTGAGCATGCCGCAGTTGCCGCAGGTGACCTATGTGTACGCATCCGACGGCAGGACGCTGATCTCGACGTTCTACGACGAGAACCGCAAGCTGATCTCGCTCAGTGACGTCGCGCCGGTGATGCGCGAGGCCATGGTCGCCGCCGAGGACATGCGCTTCTACGAGCACCACGGCGTCGACCTGAAGGGCGTGGCCCGCGCCTTCGTCGTCAACCAGCAGAGCGGCGCGACCGCGCAGGGTGCCTCCACCCTGACCATGCAGTACGTGCGGATGGCCCTGGAGTACTCGGCCAACACACCGCAGGAGTCGGTCGACGCGGCGGCGGACACCGCGGGCCGCAAGATCCGGGAGATGCGCTACGCCCTGGCCGTGGAGAAGCAGCTCAACAAGGACCAGATCCTGGAGCGCTACCTCAACGTGGCCCCGTTCGGCAACCGCGCCTACGGCATCTACGCCGCCTCCGAGGTCTACTTCGGCAAGCAGCCCAAGGACCTCACGCTCGGCGAGGCGGCGCTGCTCGCCGGCCTGGTCAAGGCGCCCAGCGCGTACGACCCGTTCACGCAGGCCGGCGACAAGAAGGCGATGGACCGGCGCGACAACCACGTGCTGACCAACATGGTCAAGATGGGGTATATCGACGACGCGCAGCGGCAGGAAGCGATCAAGACGCCGATCAAGCTGATCGGCCAGCAGGCCCCCAACGGCTGCCCATCGGTCGCCAACAACAGCTGGGGTTTCTTCTGCGACTACTTCTACCGCTGGTGGCTGCAGCAGCCGGCCTTCGGCGCCGACCAGTTCGAGCGGGAGCGGCGGCTGCGCAGCGGTGGGTACACGATCGTCACTTCGCTGGACGTCAAGGCCCAGGCCAGCGCGAAGAAGTACGTGGAGAAGTACGACAAGACAGGCAGCAACCCGACCGCGCTGATGCTCGCCGGGGTGCTACCGGGCAGCGGCCGGATCAACCTGTTGGCGGTCAACCGCACCTACAGCAACGACCAGAGCCACAACAAGCCAACCACCAACCCCGACAAGCACGGCCAGAAGGGCAACAACCCCAACACGACCAACCCGCTGCTCAGCGGCGGCGGCGACATCAACGGGTACCAGTTCGGCTCCTCGTTCAAGGTGTTCACCATGGTCGCCGCGCTGGAGAAGGGGTACGAGCTCGACTACGGCATCAACGCCACCTCGCCGTACGTGTCGAAGTACCCGGTCGCGGCCGGCAGCCCGGGCGCCTGCCCCGGCACCACTCACTACTGCCCGGTCAACGCGAACCCGAGCTGGATGAACGGTCGGCGCAACATGTGGACCGGGCTGGGCCGCTCCGTCAACACCTTCTGGGTACCGATGGAGGAGCTGGCCGGCGCACAGAACGCCGTCAACGCGGCGAAGAGGCTGGGCATCCAGTTCCGCGCCAAGTCAGACGCCGACTATGCCGC
>JBPYFB010000075.1:0-15756 GCA_051986465.1 Rugosimonospora sp. | reverse complement strand
CCGCAGTGCGGCCAGGCCCGTGGTGAGCGCCGGCAGGTCAATCCTGATCTTCCAGGGCGATCTCACCGAGAACCCCCCGGTTGTGTACCTACCCGTGCGGTAGTGCCCCGCCTCGCGATCAAGCACCATCTCGGTCAATCCAACCCGGCTGGCCTGCTTCTCCGCGTCGAACTCCTCCTCGACGATCCAGTAGTTCGCGATGCCGGCGTCGGCATAGATCTTGGTCTTGTCGAACATGTCCCGAAACACGTTGCCCCCGGACACCACCTCGATCGCGAGAATCGCATCCCGTACCGGTACGGGGCTGCGATCGATGTGTTCGACTCTGACCACGACGACGTCCGGGCGGGGCTCGTTACGTTCGTCGATCTCCAGCGACAGGTCCCACGACACGATGTACTCCGGAGGGCAGCTGGCCCGTACGGCGAGCCACAGCTCGGCAGTGAGGTGCTGATGTACAGGCGTGGGGGACGGCAAGACCAACCTTCCATCGATCAACTCGTAGTTGAGGTCGACCGGAAGATTGACCAGGTCCTCAACGGTCCACTCGTGCCGCTCGGGCAGTTCGATCGCTGTCATCGTCGTCACCCCCTCAGGCTACTACCCGACTATACGTCCGATCCACTTGGAGTTTCGGAGCATTCACCCTGATCAAGGGCGTTACTTGTCGCGCTTCTGGTACTTCGAGAAGTCCAGCTTCGGCGGCTTGAAGCCCGCGTTCGGGTCGAACGCGTTCGGGTCCAGGCCCGGCGGTAGCGCAGGCATCCCGCCCGGCATACCGCCCGGAAGACCGCCGGTGCGCGGCCGGCCGCCGCCCTTGCCGCCCTTGCGCTTGTTCTTCGGGGACTTGGTCGCCTTGCGCCGGCCGGGCAGGCCCATCATCGGACCCATCTGCTTCATCATCTTCTGCGCCTCGGCGAACCGGTTGAGCAGCTGGTTCACGTCCATAACCGTGACGCCCGACCCGTTCGCGATGCGTACCCGCCGCGAGCCATTGATGATCTTCGGGTTGGTCCGCTCGCCCGGCGTCATCGACCGGATGATCGCGGTGATCCGGTCGAAGTGGCTGTCGTCCACCTCCTCCAGCTGGTCCTTGAGCTGGCCCATGCCGGGGATCATGCCGAGGATGTTGGCGATTGGGCCCATCCGGCGCAGTGAGGTGATCTGGTCGAGGAAGTCCTCCAGGGTGAAGCTGTCGCCGCCCATGAGCTTGGCGGCCATCTTCTCCTTCTGATCCTCGTCGAAGGCGGCCTCGGCCTGCTCGATGAGGGTCAGTACGTCGCCCATGCCCAGGATGCGGGAGGCCATCCGGTCGGGGTGGAAGACGTCGAAGTCCTCCAGCTTCTCGCCGGTGGACGCGAAGAGGATCGGCTCGCCGGTGACGTGCCGTACCGACAGCGCCGCGCCGCCCCGGGCGTCGCCGTCCAGCTTGGACAGCACGACCCCGGTAACGCCGACACCGTCGCGGAACGCCTCGGCGGTGGTGACCGCGTCCTGGCCGACCATCGCGTCGACCACGAAGATGATCTCGTCGGGCGATACGGCGTCACGGATCGCGGCGGCCTGCGCCATCATCTCCGCGTCGATGCCCAGCCGGCCGGCGGTGTCGACGATGACGATGTCGCGCATCTGCCGCCGGGCGTGCTCGATCGACGCCTTGGCGACCTGTACCGGATCGCCGACCCCGTTGCCCGGCTCGGGCGCGTAGACCTCCACGGCCGCCCGGTCCCCCAGCACCTGGAGCTGGTTGACGGCGTTGGGGCGCTGCAGGTCGGCGGCGACCAGCATCGGCTGGTGGCCCTGCCCCTT
This sequence comes from Rugosimonospora sp., assembly GCA_051986465.1. Taxonomy (GTDB): domain Bacteria; phylum Actinomycetota; class Actinomycetes; order Mycobacteriales; family Micromonosporaceae; genus DATEJJ01. Next base: position 13,947 of record JBPYFB010000075.1, on the reverse strand, counting down.
GAGCCAGCGGGCGAGCTTGCCGGCGAGCGTGGTCTTACCGGAGCCCTGCAGGCCGGCGAGCATGATCACGGTGGGTGGTTGCTTGGCGAAGCGCAGCCGGCGGGTCTCGCCGCCCAGGATGCCGACCAGCTCCTCGTGCACGATCTTGATGACCTGCTGGGCCGGGTTGAGGGCCTGGTGCACCTCGGTGCCCCGCGCGCGTTCCTTCATCGACGCGATGAAGGAGCGTACGACCGGCAGGGCGACGTCGGCCTCAAGCAGAGCGAGCCGGATCTCCCGGGCCGTGGCGTCGATATCGGCGTCGGTGAGCCGACCCTTGCCCCGAAGCTTGGTGAAGATCCCGTTGAGCCGGTCGCTCAGCGTGTCAAACACAGCACTACGTCCCTGAATGTCGGAGTTCGGCGCGCCGCCGCGCCCGACCCAAGGCTACCCGGCCACCCACGAAGCCGCGTGCGACCAGCCCGCTACCGGGCCACTACCCGGCGGCGGTCAGCACCGCGTCCGTGACCTCGGCCCGCACGGTCGGATCCGACCACGGCCCGACCAGGTAGAAGGCGTCCACCACGCCACCGCCGAGCGTCGAGATGCGCGCCGCGCGCACATCCGCGCCCGCCTCGTCCAGCGCGCGGGCGACCCGGTACAGCAGGCCGTGCGCGTCGGCCGCGCGCAACTCCAGCACGGCGGCGTCGGTAGCGGCGTCCCGGTGCCACACCACCCGCGGCTGCGGCGCGCTCGACTCGCGCCGCGCCTCGCGCCGGGTAAGTCGCTCCAGACGCAACTCGCCGAGGGCGGCGCGGCGCAGGTCCGAGCGGAGCGCGGCGGCGTCCGGCGGCGCACCGAAGCGCGGTTCGACTCCACATTGGACAAGCGCACAACCGTCTACGGTGGATACATCGGCGGCGACCACATCCAGCCGGTGCAGGGCGAGGCAACCGGCGACCGCGGCGAGCAGCCCGCGCCGGTCAGTCGCGGCCACCGCCACCCGATCCCCGTCGACGTGTACGGCGGGCAGCGCGCCCGCCACCAACGCCGGATCCGGGCTCGGTGCCGGCGGTACCTCTCCTGTGTCCAAAGTGGACCGTACCCGCTCGACGAGCCCTTCGACGAGGCGCCCCTTCCAGTTCGACCACGCGCCCGGCCCGGTGGCGCTGGCATCCGCGCGGGTGAGGCCATACAGCAGGTCGAGCGTCTCGACATCGCCCACGGCGTCGGCGACCCGCCTGATCGTGAGCGGATCGCTGATATCCCGGCGGGTTGCCGTATCGGGCAGCAGCAGGTGCAGGCGTACCAGCTTCTCGATTGTCGCCACGTCAGCGGGGGCGAGCCCGATCCAGGCGGCGATCGAACCGGCGATCGGCGCGCCAACGGTACTGTGGTCGCCGGGCAGCCCCTTGCCGACGTCATGCAGGAAGGCCGCGAGCACGAGCAGGTCGGGCCGGGAGACCTGGCGCGCGTACGCCGCCGCCTCGGCAGCCGTCTGTACCACATGCCTGTCCACTGTGTACAGATGGACGGGGTTGTGCTGCGGCAGGCCGCGTACCCGGCTCCACTCGGGCAGCCAGCCGGTGACCAGCCCGTACCGGTCGCACGCCTCCCACGTGCTCACCAGGCCGCGTCCGGAGCCGAGCAGCGTGAGCAGCGCCTCCCGAGCCGCTGGCGACCACGGCGCCGGAGGTGGCGGGCAGAATCGGGCCAGCCACTCCAGGGTCGGCCGCGCGATCGGCAGCCCGGCACTGGCGGCGGCCGCGGCCACCCGTACGGCGAGGCTCGGATCGGGGCGCGGCGCGACCGCGGCGCGCGCCAGTACCGCCTCACCGTCCTGCTCGACCACGTCGCGCCCGATCGGGATACGGATGGGCGGGCGGCGCGTCGAGCCCTGGCGCCGCCGCGCCCGCCACCGCTCGACGGAGCGCCACGCGTCGTCGATCGCGTACGCGACGGTACGGGCGTCCTGCGCGATGCGGCGCAACAGCGCGTCCCCGCCAGCGATGTCGAGCAGCCGGGCGACCGCGTCGCGATCCTGGGCGAGCAGCCGGTCGACCCGCCGGCCGGTCGCGATGTGCAGCCCGTCCCGAACGTCGAGCAGGCGCGTGTGCGCGGCGCGTACCTGCGGCCGGGGCCCCTCGGCAACACCCGCGATGCCGATGCCCCGCAGCACCACCACGTCGCGCAGTCCGCCGCGCGCCTCCTTCACGTCGCCCTCCAGCAGGAAGGCGAGCTCGCCGTGGGCCTGCCAGCGCGCCAGGGTCGCCTCGTGCAGCAACGGCAGGCCCGCGCTCGCGCCGCGCCGCCACTGGTCCAGCGCGGCCGCGCGCAGGCTGGCGGTCAGCGCCGGGTCGCCGGCCAGGTGCCGCACGTCGAGCAGGCCGAGCGCCACCTTGGCGTCCTCCTGGGCGACGGCCAGCGCCTCGGGAACGGTACGCACCGAATGGTCGAGCCCGATGCGCGCGTCCCAGATCGGGTACCACAGCTTGTCCGCGAGCACCCCGATGTCGCGTACCCCGGTGTGTAGCAGCACCAGGTCGACGTCACCGCGTGGCGCGCACTCCCGGCGGCCCAGCCCGCCCACGGTCGCCAGCGCCACCCCGGGCGCCGGCGGCAGCAGCGAAGCGAGCCAGACGTCCAGCGCCGCCGCACGCGAAGCGCGTGCGGCGGCGCCGAGAGCCGGTTCTTCGGGCCCGGTTACGTCAGAGCGCGTCGATGCCACGCTCGCCCGTACGGACGCGGATGACCTCTTCCAACGGGGTCACCCAGACCTTCCCGTCACCGATCTTCCCGGTACGGGCGGCGGTGACGATGCCATCCACGATCTTGTCGACGTCGATCTCGTCGGTCACCACCTCCACCCGGATCTTCGGCAGGAACTCGACGGTGTACTCGGCGCCCCGGTACACCTCCGTGTGCCCCTTCTGCCGTCCGTACCCCTGTACTTCGCTGACGGTCAGCCCGGCCACTCCCAGCGCATGCAGAGCCTCCTTGACCGCGTCCAGCTGGTACGGCTTGATGACCGCTGTCACCAGCTTCATGCTCAGTCCCTCCATCGCACGACGTTAACCGGCGACCTTCTCGGCGTCGGCAGGCTCCTTTGCCGGGTTGCTGGCGCTGGCGGTCGGCGCACCCACGCCGGCCAGCGCGAACGCGCCCCCACTTCCGCCAACGGCGGGTGACAGATCGTAACCACTCTCCGCGTGCTCGGCCAGGTCGATGCCGTCCACCTCGACTTCGGGCGTCACCCGGAAGCCGATCGTCTTATTGATCGCCGTACCGAGAATGTACGCGACGCTGAACGAGAAGACCGTCACGATGCCGCTACAGAGCGCCTGCCGGCCCAACTGTGTCAACCCGCCGCCGTAGAAGAGCCCGTTGGCTCCGAGCGAGTTGACGGCCGTGGTGCCGACCAGTCCGATGGACAGCGAGCCGAGCCACCCGCCGACGAAGTGCACGCCGACGACGTCGAGCGAGTCGTCGAATCCGAGCTTGAACTTGACGCCCACCGCCATCGCGCAGACCGCACCGGTGACCAGCCCGAGGCCGATCGCACCGAGCGGGGAGATGAACGCACACGACGGGGTGATGGCGACCAGACCGGCGACCGCGCCCGAGGACGCGCCGACCATGGTCGGCTTCCCGTTGCGGATCCATTCAGCGATGCACCAGCCGCACAGCGCCGCCGCCGTCGCGATCTGGGTGTTCACGAAGGCGACCGCCGTTGTCGAGTCAGCCGTCAGCTCCGAGCCCGCGTTGAACCCGAACCAGCCGAACCACAGCAGGCCCGCGCCGAGCGCGACCATCGGGACGTTGTGCGGTTTGAAGGGCTCCCGCGGCCAGCCGGCCCGTTTGCCAAGTACCAGAGCCAGGGCCAGGGCCGCCGAGCCGGCGTTGATGTGCACCGCCGTCCCGCCGGCGAAGTCAAGGGCGTGGAGCTTCGCGCCGATGAAGCCGCCGCCCCAGATCCAGTGCGCGACCGGTACGTACACGATGGTGAACCAGCCGAATGCGAACAGCACCCAACCGCCGAACTTGGCCCGGTCGGAGATCGAGCCGCTGATCAGCGCAACGGTGATGATCGCGAACATCATCTGGAACGCGAGAACCACATATGTCGGTATGCCGATCGGGCTCCCGGAGACCGACCAGATCTCCGAGACGAACTCCTTGTGGCCAAGGTATTGGGTGAAGCTTCCGATGATGTTGTTGGTTCCGGCGCTGGAGTTCGTGCCGAACGCCAGGCTGAACCCGTAGATGAGCCACAGGATGGAGACGAGCCCGATGCAGGAGAAGCTCATCATCATCATGTTCAGAACACTCTTAGCGCGGTTCAGGCCACCGTAGAACAGCGCCAGGCCCGGCGTCATCAGCAGTACCAGCGCGGTCGACGCGAGCAACCAGGCGGTGTTGCCTGTGTCGACCTTCGCCGCTTCAGCGAGAATCACGCGGCTGCCCCTCCTTGTTGTGGTTACCTCCCTCCGGCGGCGGCAGCATCGCTCAAACGCCGGGATGCGCGGTACTTTCTCGGCCGCCTGTTTCGCGCATGGTGCTTGCGCGGTTTCCACCGCGTGACTTGATGTTTCGTACGTGTGAAGAAAGTCTCACCGGGACTGGGCATCCGGTGATCGGCTAGGGGGCGTCCGGCCGAACGGCCGAGTGCTGGTCAGCGCAGCGTGTACTCGAGGACATGCCGCTCGTAGTCGATCAACCGCAGGTCGCGTACCGGCCGCCGCAAGTGGCCTTTGTGGACGATCCGGACGAACGCCGGCTCGCCGACCGCGGCCATCCGGCGAATGCCCTCGATATGGTCCACGATCCGCTTGCGGATCATGCGCACCAGCCGGTGCCGGTCGCGCGGGGTCAGCCCGTACGCGTCGGCGAACATGCGCAGCCGGCGCGGCCGGTTCGGGTGCTTCCAACCGAGGGTGTACGAGTCGCGGTCGGAGAAGAGCGGCACCCACGTCCACGCCGCGTACGCGACGTCGTAGATGCGCGCGCCGGGCGAGGCGAGGTCGAAGTCGATGAGCGCCAGCGTGCCGTCGGGGCGCCAGATCACGTTGTGCGGGGCCGCGTCGTGGTGACAGATCACCTCGGTGTCCGGCGGTGGCGGGCCGAACGAGCGCCAGACCGCGCTCGGTGGCGGGCGGAAGCCGAACTGGGCGTCGTGGAACATGCGCAGCATCCGGGCGACCGCGACCAGAGCCTCATCGGTCACCCAGTCCGGGCCCAGCGGGTACGAGCCGCACTCGCCCGCCAGGTACGAGAGCACCTCCCGACCCCGTTCGTCGATGCCGTACGCGCGCGGCGCCCCGGTGAAGCCCACGTACTCCAGGTGGCGCAGCAACGCGTGTACGGACGGGGTCCACGGCCCGGCGTTGCGCCGCACCGTGTCGCCGACGCGTACCACCACGCTGGTGTTTCCACCGTGTAGCGGGATCTCCTGCTGCGTCAACGACGGCCCTTCTACTTGACTACGGATTCCCGAGGTTACGCGCTGGCACCAAACCGACTACTCAGCCGGTCCGAGCAACGCATCCACAAACTGCGCCGGCTCGAACGGCGCGAGATCGTCCGGCCCCTCGCCGAGGCCGACGAGCTTGACCGGGATGCCCAGCCGGCGCTGGACGGCGATCACGATGCCGCCCTTGGCCGTACCGTCGAGCTTGGTCAGCACGACGCCGGTCACGTCGGAGACCTCGGTGAAAACGCGCGCCTGTTCGAGGCCGTTCTGCCCGGTTGTCGCATCGAGCACCAGAAGCGTCTCGTCCACCGGGCCATGCCGCTCCACCACCCGTTTGACCTTCCCCAATTCGTCCATGAGCCCAACCTTGTTCTGCAGGCGCCCGGCTGTGTCGATGATCACTGAGTCGACACCGGTCTCGATGCCCCGGCGTACCGCGTCGAACGCGACCGCCGCCGGATCGCCGCCCTCCTTGCCGCGGACCACCTCGGCACCGACCCGCCCGGCCCAGGTGGTGAGCTGTTCCGCGGCTGCCGCGCGGAAGGTGTCGGCCGCGCCGAGCAGCACGCTGTGACCGTCGGCGATCAGTACCCGCGCGATCTTGCCGCAGGTGGTGGTCTTGCCCGAGCCGTTGACGCCCACGACGAGGACGACGGCTGGATTGTCGCCGTGCGGGGTCACCCGCAGCGTCCGGTCCAGCTTCGGGTCGAGTGCCACGATCAGTTCCCCGGCGAGCAGCTCGCGCAGTTCGCGCGGGGTACGGGTACCGAGAACGCGGGTCCGCTCGCGGAGCCGCTCGATGATCTCCTGGGTCGCGTCCACGCCGACGTCCGCACGGATCAGGTTGTCCTCGATCTCTTCCCACGCCTCGTCGTCGAGGTGGTCGCGGGAGAGCACCGTGAGCAGGCCGCGGCCGAGCAGGCCCTGGGAACGGGAGAGCCGGGCCCGCAGCCGCACCATGCGCCCGGCCGTGGGCTCGGGTCGTTCCAGAACTTCAACGGGGGGCGCCTCCACCGGCGGAGCCTCGACGGGTGCCGGCGGGGCTTCGATCGTTCCGACGGGAGCGGCCTGTTCCGGCTCGGGCGCCTGGGCCGGGGGTACCGGTCGCGGTCGGCCGATCCGGCCGCGCAGCCTCGGGGTGACCAGGGCAATGCCGCCGACAACCAGCAGCACGAGGACGATGACGAGGTACCAGTACCACTCCATGCGGAAATCCTTACAGACGGCCGCCAGGCTGGCACAGTTAGGCCGACCGACGCAGTCGCTCCCGCATGCCGTCGATGAGTAGCCGCAGCCCGTACTCGAAGACCGCGTCGCCCTGCGGATCGCCGCCGGCGGCCAGCGCCTCGGCCAGCAGCGGGTAGTCGCCCTGCTGGAGAACCCACGCGGAGATCTCCTCTGGCGTGTGCACGTCGCCGTCCGGTCCGGAACCGGAGGCGTCGCGCACCCGGTCGGCCTGCTCCTCCAGCGCGAAGCCGGCGACGTAGTTGCTCATGGTGAACATCGCCCGGGTCGCCTCGACCGGCGTGAACCCCGCCTCGCACAGCACCCGGATCTGCAGTTCGATCTGGTCCCACTGGGAGCCGCGCGGCTTGGTCGACGCGGCGAGCATGGCCGCGTCACGGTGGCGCAGCAGCGCCGCGCGGGTCTGCCGGGCCCGCGTCACGAGCCAGTCCTCCCAGGACTCCCCGTCGCCCGGCGGGCCGGCCGCGGGTACCTCCCCGATGAACATCTGCTCGGCCATCTGGTCGAGCAGCTCCTGCTTGTTCTGGAAGTGCCAGTACAGCGCGGGCGCGGCGACGCCGAGCTGCTTGGCGAGGCGGCGCAGCGAGAGACCGGCCAGCCCGACCTCGTCCATGAGGTCGACGGCCGCCTTGAGGATCTGCTCCCGGTCCAACGCCACGCTTGACACCTTAACACCGTTCAGGTCATCCTTAACACCGTTAGGGATTTAACGACGTTAAGGAGGACGGGGGATGGACGTCGCAGTACGGGCGACCGGCCTGCACAAGCGCTTTGGAAAGAAGGACGCGCTCTCCGGGGTGGACCTCGCGGTGCCGGCCGGTACGGTCTGCGGGCTACTCGGCCCCAACGGTGCGGGCAAGACAACCGTGGTACGGATCCTGGCCACGCTGCTGCGCCCGGATTCCGGTACCGCCACCGTGGCCGGGTTCGACGTGGTGCGCGAGGCGCAGCACGCCCGGTACCGGATCGGGCTGGCCGGCCAGAATGCGGCCGTGGACGAGCTGCTCTCCGGCCGCGCCAACCTCGCCATGGTCGGCCGGCTCTACCACCTGAGCCCGCGCCTGGCCGGGCGGCGGGCGGACGAGTTGCTGGAGCGCTTCGACCTCACCGAGGCTGGCCGGCGGCCGGTCAAGACCTACTCCGGTGGCATGCGCCGGCGGCTGGACCTGGCGGCGAGCCTGCTCGTGGCGCCGCCGGTGCTGTTCCTGGACGAGCCGACCACCGGGATCGACCCGGGCAATCGGCTGCAGATCTGGGACATGATCGCGGACCTGGTGACACGGGGCACCACGGTCCTGCTCACCACCCAGTACCTCGACGAGGCCGACCGGCTCGCCGACCAGATCGTGCTGCTGCACCACGGAAAGGTCGCGGCGGCCGGTACCCCGACCCAGCTGAAGTCCTCGGTCGGCGGCGAGCAGGTCGACGTGGTACTGCGGGAGCGCCAGCAGGTACCCGAGGCGGTGCGGGCGGTACGCCAGGCCACCGGCGCGGAGCCGGAGGTCCGTGTCGAGGAGTGCCGGCTGACGGTACCCGTCGAGGGTGGGGCGGCGGCGCTGATCCGGGTTGCGCGCGCGCTGGACGAGGGGGCCATCGCGATCGACGACATCGCACTGCGCCACCCCACCCTCGACGAAGTTTTCCTGCGCCTGACTGCGCGTCCTGATCTCTCTCCCGCGGAGAGCCCGCGGTTCCGCGCATCTGACACTGTGGAGGTTTCCCGATGACGGCACAGATGACGGCACAGATGACGGCCCTACCGATCCCGGCGCCGCCCGCGACGCTAGGCGCCCGGCTGCGCTGGGGGCTCGCCGACACCCTGACCATCGCCCGGCGCAGCTACCAGCAACTGCGCGCCCAGCCCGGCGAACTCGTCGGTTTCCTGCTCTTCCCGATCATCATGATCGTGCTGTTCGCGTACGTGTTCGGCAGCGCGATCACCCTGCCCGGCGGCGGCAACTACCGGGAGTTCCTCATGCCCGGCATCTTCATGCAGGCCATGGCCCTGACCGCGGTGCAGGCCTCGGTCTCGGTCAACGGCGACATGACCAAAGGCATCATCGACCGGTTCCGCTCGCTGCCGATCGCGCGCACCGCGGTCCTCGCCGGGCGCAACCTCGCCGACTTGTCGCTGCGCGTGCTCGGATTGACCTGCATGGTCGTGCTGAGCACGGTGCTCGCCGGCTGGCAGGTACATCGCGGCCTCGCGAACGCCGCCGCGGGCTTCGGTCTGCTGCTGCTGTTCGGCTTCGCCATGATCTGGGTCGGTACTTTCATCGGGTTGTGCGTGACGAGCCCCACGCTTGCGGATACCGCCACCTTCGGCTGGCTGTTCCCGATGACGTTCCTCGCCAACACGTTCGTACCCACCCAGGGCATGCCGCACTGGCTGCGTCCGACCGCCGACTGGAATCCAATGAGCGCAACGGTTGCGTCAATGCGCCAACTGTTTGGCAACCCCAGCCCCGCGCCGACCCACACCGCGTGGCCGCTGGCCCACCCCATCATCACCTCGCTCGGCTGGTCGGCCCTGCTGCTCGCGGTCTTTATACCCCTGGCCGTATACAGGTACCGGAGCGCGACAGCACGGTAGGAAAGGACGACTTCAAATGTCGGGGAGGATCGGTACGGTGTGCGCCATGGTGATGAGCGAGGTGACCCGCACCCATCCTCCCCACGTCGCGGGCGAGCGGGAGATGCTCGACGCATACCTGGACTACCAGCGGTCCACACTGCTGTGGAAGTGCCAGGGTCTGACCGACGACCAGATGCGCCGCCGCCCCGCCGAACCATCCACATTGTCCCTGCTGGGGCTGGTACGGCACATGACCGAAGTGGAGAACAGTTGGTTCGGCGGGTTCGCGGGCAGGCGCAAAGCGCCCCGGTACTTCACCGAAGAACGACCCGATGACGACTTCGACGCGCTCGACGAGCCCTCCGTCGCTGAGGTCGTTTCGGCGTATCTCGCCGAGTGCGAGGCATCCCGCAACGCGGTGGCCGGGCGCGATCTTGACGAAACCTTCGTCGGCCGGCGCGGTCATCCGATCGCGCTGCGCTGGATCTACCTGCACATGATCGAGGAGTACGCCCGGCACAACGGCCACGCCGACCTTATCCGCGAGGGCATCGACGGCGTCGTGGGCGAATAGGTCGCCCGTCGTCAGCGAGTAAGCCGGTCAGGCCCGGGGCAGGCCGAGGGCGGCGCGCAGGTACGGGATGTCGGCCGCGCCCGTCCAGCGATGCCCGTACAGGCCGGCGGCGCGGGCTCCGGCGACGTTGCGCTCGATGTCGTCGACGAGCAGGCAGGACGCGGGTGGCCTGCGTACCGCCTGGCACGCGGCCGCGTAGAACTCCGGGGACGGCTTCGCGGCGCCGAGGACCGAGGAGTTCACGACCGCGTCGAACTCGCCGGTGAGCCCCAGAATCGCGAGATCCGCGTCGAGGCGGTCGGTGGCGTTGGTGGCGAGCGCGACCGGTACCCCGGCGGCCCGTACCTCGCGGACGAGCGCGAGTACCGCTTGGTCCACCGTGCCCCGGAACTGCAGCCAGTCGCGTACCGCCGCCGAGCTCCCGAGCAGGTCCGACACCTGCGCCAGCCAGTCGGCGTCGGACAGCTTGCCGAGTGTGGCGGCGCGCAGCAGGTCGGGCTGGAACAGGGTGCCGATCAGCGAACCGGGGGCGAGCCCGTGCCGCTGCTCCACGCCTGCCGTGAACGCGGGGTCCCAGATCCGCACGACGCCGTCCATATCGACGAGGAGCGCCGAGGGGCGGCGATCCGTCACCCGGCGTCCTCGTCCTTGCCCAGGCGCTGGCTGATCACCTCGGTCACCCCGTTGCGCATCGTCACGCCGTACAGGGCGTCGGCGATCTCCATCGTGCGCTTCTGGTGCGTCACGATGATCAGCTGGCTGTGCGCCTGCAACTGCTGCATGAGCGTGAGCAGCCGGCCGAGGTTGACGTCGTCGAGCGCCGCCTCCACCTCGTCCATGATGTAGAACGGGCTGGGCCGGGCGCGGAAGATGGCGCACAGCATCGCGACGGCGGTCAGCGACCGCTCGCCACCGGAGAGCAGCGACAGCCGCTTGATCTTCTTGCCGGGTGGCCGCGCCTCCACCTCGACCCCGGTGGTGAGCATGTCATCGGGGTCGGTGAGCACCAGCCGCCCCTCACCGCCGGGGAACAGGACCCGGAAGACTTCCTCGAACTCGCGGGCGGTGTCGTGGTAGGCGGAGGTGAACACCTCCAGGATCCGGTCGTCCACGTCCTTGACGACGGTCAGCAGGTCGCGCCGGGTGGCCTTGAGGTCTTCGAGCTGGTCGGAGAGGAACTTGTAGCGCTCCTCCAGGGCGGCGAACTCCTCCAGCGCCAGCGGGTTCACCTTGCCCAGCAGAGCCAGTTCGCGCTCCGCCTTGGCGGACCGCTTCTCCTGCGTCGCCCGGTCGAACGGTGCCGGTTCCGGAGCCGGTTTGCCGGCCGTCTCGGCAGCGGCCAGCTCGGCCTGGGTGGGCGGTACCTCCACGCCGGGCCCGTACTCGCCCAGCAGCGTCTCGACGTCGAGGCCGAAGTCCTCGGCCGCCTTGGCCTCCAGCTGTTCGATGCGCAGCCGCTGCTCGGCCCGGGCGACCTCGTCGCGGTGCACCTCGGAGGTGAGCCGCTCCAGGTCGGCGGAGAACCGCATCGCGGCTCCCCGTACCTCCGAAAGCTCTGCCTCGCGCGCGGACCGCGCGGCGGCCACGGAGTCGCGCTGCTCGGCGGCGGCCGCCAGGGAGAGCGCGATGCGCTCCAGCGCGTAGCGCGCACCGACCGCGACCGCCTGGGCGATCGCCGCGCCCCGGGCGCGCGCCGCCCGGCGGGTGGCCGCCCGTTCCCGTGCGGCCCGCTCGGCCGCCGCCTGGCGGGCGAGCGCGTCCGCGCGGCCGGCCAGCGCGCCGACCCGCTCCTCGGCGGTACGCACCGCGAGGCGTACCTCCATCTCGTTCTGCCGGGCCTGCGGCACCAGCGCGGCGAGCCGGTCGCGTTCGGCGCTGGACGGGTCGTCCTCGATCGGGCTGTCCTCGGCCAGCCGCAGCCGCTCCTCCAGCTCGGCCAGGCCGGCCAGGCCCTGCTCCCGCGCGGCCTCGGCCGCCTCCCGGGCCGCGGCGAGCCGGTCGGCCTCGGCGCGCGCCGACTTGGCCGCGGCGCCCAACTCTGCCAACCGCCGGGCGGCGGTGTTGCGCTGGCCCTCGGCCTCGCGCCGAGCCGCAGCCGCGGCGGCCACCGCGTCCTTGCGCGTGGCTGTCTCGGCGCGGGCATCCGCCAGCTGTGCGCGCAGTTGCTCCAGCCGGCTGGTCGCCTCGGTGCGCTTCTGCCGCGCCTCATCGACGGCGGCCTGCACCTCGATGTAGCTCTGCGCCTTGGTCGAACCGCCCGCCGCCGACCAGGCCCCGATCAGGTCACCCTCGGGCGTCACGGCGCGCAGCCTTGGCTGCGCCGCGACCAACGCGCGGGCGGCGTCCAGGTCGCCGACGAGCACCACGTCGCCCAGCGCCTGCCCGAGAGCGGGGCGCAGCGCGTCGGAGCTGCGCACGACGTCGAGCGCCCAGCGCGCGCCGGGGGGCAGCGGTGGGCGCGGTAGCGCGTCGGAGTCGAGCGGAGCGAGCGACGCCGCGGGCGCCAAGGCGTCGATCCCGGGCGAGCTCACCAGGAGCGTGGCGCGCCCGGCGTCCTGTGCCTTGAGGAGGCGTACCGCGGTGGCGACATCGTCCACAGTGGACACCGCAACGGCGTCAGCGAGCGCGCCGAGGGCGGCGGCCAGGGCCGCCTCGTGTCCAGGCTCCACCGCCAGCAAAGCCGCGACACTACCCAGCAGTCCGGGTATCCGATCCGCCGCGCCGAGCAGCGCTCCCGCGCCGTCCTTGCGTCGCAACCCGAGCGCCAGCGCCTCCTCGCGCGCCTTCCACTCGGACGCCTCGCGTTCGGCCGCGCGCTCCGCGTCGGCCAGCTCCTTGGCTCTGGCCGCCGCGGCGTCGTGCTCGCGGGTCGCCGCCTCGTACTGCGCCAGCAGGTCCGCGTCGCCCTCGTCGAGGTCGGCCGACTCGGCCCGCGCCTCGGCGTTCGCGATCTCCGCGATCTCCGCCCGCTCGCGCGACTCGTTCCAGGCGATCGTGTGCCGGGAAATCTCCTCCTCGGCCGCGGCCGCCCGGGTGCGTGCGGCGTTGACCTGTCCGGTGAGCTTGGCCAACCCCGCCCGCCGGTCCGCGATCGCCTTGACGGCAGCGACAAGCGCCTTCTCCGCGTCGGCGAGCTGGCGCTCCAGGTCCTGCCGCGCCGATACCGCCTCGGCCAGGTGCGCCTCGTCGGCCTCCAGCGCGTCGCGCAGCGCGTTCTCCTGCTCCCGTACCGTCTCCGCCTCGGCGGCCAGCTCGTCCGGATCGCGCCCGGTACGCTCCTCCTCCACCGCGCTCAGGTGCCGGTGCCGCTCGGCGGCGAGCTGCTCGGTGGAGCGGAACCGCTCCTGCAGCGCGGAGAGCTGGTACCAGGTCTCCTGCGACTTGGCGAGGATCGGCGCGTCGAGCGCGTGCTCGGTCTCCAGCGTCGCCAGCCGGGCCTGTACGGCGCCGAGCTGCCGCTCGATCTCCTCGCGCCGTACCCGCAGCGCGGACTCGTCGGCGATCTCCTTCTCCAGGGTCTCCCGGAGCGTGGAGAGGTCGTCGGCGAGCAGCCGCAGCCGGGCGTCGCGGAGGTCAGCTTGGATGCCGGCGGCCCGGCGCGCCACCTCGGCCTGCTTGCCCAGCGGCTTGAGCTGGCGGCGCAGCTCGGCGGTGAGGTCGGTGAGCCGGTTCAGGTTGACCTGCATCGCGTCGAGCTTGCGCAGCGCCTTTTCCTTGCGCTTGCGGTGCTTGAGGACGCCGGCCGCCTCCTCGATGAACGCGCGCCGGTCCTCGGGCTTGGCGTGCAGTACGGCGTCGAGTTGCCCCTGGCCGACGATCACGTGCATTTCCCGGCCGATACCGGAGTCAGAGAGCAGCTCCTGGATGTCCAGCAGCCGGCACGAGTCGCCGTTGATCTCGTACTCGCTCTCCCCGGACCGGTACATGCGCCGGGTGATGGAGACCTCGGTGTATTCGATCGGCAACGCGTTGTCGGTGTTGTCGATGGTGAGCGTGACCTCGGCGCGGCCCAGCGGCGCGCGGCCGGCGGTGCCGGCGAAGATCACGTCCTCCATCTTGCCGCCGCGCAGCGCCTTCGCGCCCTGCTCGCCCAGCACCCACGCG
>JBPYFB010000074.1:0-10693 GCA_051986465.1 Rugosimonospora sp. | reverse complement strand
CGCTGCTGCTCGGCCATGAGGGGTGGTGGGGCGAGCCGAGGTCGCTCGCGGCGGCGTGGGCGCGGCTGACCGGGGCGCCCGTGCCGGCCGACCCCCCGGCCAGGGCCGCGCGGGCGCCCGGCGACGGGCAGGGCGAGCTGTTCGACGCCGGTCCGGCGCCGCCGGCCATCGCCGGCCTCGACGCGCTCACCGCCCTCATCGACGTGTACGGGCAGCAGCAGGCGCGGATCGCGCTGACCGACCGGCCCGGACGCTTCCGCTTGCTCGTCGCTGCCGAGTCGGCCGGTGCCCTGGTCGGTGCCGAGATGGGTCACGAGGGGCTGCCCTGGCGGGTCGATATCCACGACGAGATCCTCGCGGAGCTGCTCGGCGAGGCGTCGCCGGTGGGCGGCGCACCCCGCCGGGTCGCCGAGTTGGCGCTGCGCATCTCCGAGGCGTTCGGCGGCCAGCGCATGCACCCCGACTCGCCGGCCGAGGTGTTGCGCGCGTTCGCCCGCGCCGGCATCACCCTGCCCTCGACCCGGGCGCACGTACTGCGGGGCGTGGACCATCCGGCCGCACCGCTGTTGCTGGAGTACAAGGAGCTGTACCGGATCTGGACCGCGCACGGCTGGGCGTGGCGCCACCAGTGGGTGACCGGCGGCCGGTTCCGGCCGGAGTACGTGCCCGGGGGAGTGGTGTCGGGGCGCTGGGCGACGCGCGGCGGTGGCGCGCTGCAGATACCGAAGGTGGTGCGCCGCGCGGTCGTCGCCGATCCCGGCTGGAAGCTGGTGGTGGCCGACGCGGCGCAGTTGGAGCCGCGGGTACTCGCCGCGGTCTCCGGTGACGCCGCGATGGCGACGGCGGCGGGCTCGGGCGACATGTACGGTGCGCTGGCCGCGGAGGCGTTCGCGGGCGAGCGGGCAAAGGCGAAGGTCGCGCTGCTCGGCGCCATGTACGGGCAGACCGGTGGCCAGGCGGTACCGGCGCTCGCCGCGCTGCGCCGCTCGTACCCGATCGCACTGTCCTATGTGGAGGAAGCCGCGCGGGTCGGCGAATCCGGCGGCCTGGTCCGCTCGTGGCTCGGGCGCACCTGCCCGCCCGCGACGGTGAGCTGGCACGACTTCGGCGAGGAGCCGGCACCGCCGGGTGCCGCGCAGCGGGCCCGGGGCCGGTTCACCCGCAACTTCGTCATCCAGGCGACCGCCGCCGAGTGGGCGCTCGCGCTGCTGGCCACACTGCGCACGGACCTGGCCGGCCTACCCGCGCGCCTGGTCTTCTTCCAGCACGACGAGGTGGTCGTGCACTGTCCACAAGAGACGGCCGAGGAGGTGGCCGGGCACGTCACGCGCGCGGGGGAGCGGGCGCGGCAGCTCCTGTTCGGCGATACGCCGGTGCGCTTCCCGCTCGAACTGTCCATCGTGGACAATTACGCGGAGGCGAAGTAGTCCGCCAGGGCGTCGGTATGGGTGGGGAAGGCGAGCGGCTGCGCCTCGGTGAGCACCAGCCACTCGGTCGCCTCCTCGGTCGGCGCGGAGGCGGGCAGGCCGGCGGCGTCCCGCGGCGGCAGCAGCCCGAAGATGTTGATGGTGCCCAGGGTGCTGGCGACGGCGAACAGGCGTACCTCGTCGGCCGACGCGAGCAGCCCGGTCTCCTCGCGCAGTTCGCGTACGGCGGCCTCCTGCCAGGTCTCGCCGATCTCGATGAACCCGCCGGGCAGGGCCAGCTCGCCGCGGGCCGGCTCGATGTCGCGGCGCACCACGACCAGGCCGCGCTCGCCGCTACCAGCGTGTACGGGCAGCAGGACGACCGCTACGGGCAGCGGGTTGCGCCAGGTGATCTCGCCGCAGCCGACGCAGGTACGCGGCCAGTTCAGGCCCTGCGGGTACCCGGTGCCGCAGTACGAGCAGTGCGAGTGCTGGATGAGCGTCGTCTTCTGCCAACTCGCCGGACCGTGCATGGCTGCACGTTATCGCGTAACTTCGCGCGCTCTCACGGCGAGCCGTGTTGACGGGGGCGGGGCGAGGGAGAAACATGTCGGCGGCACGGCCTGTGATCGTCTCGGAGGGATTCAGACGTGGTCGCGGCAGTGGTGCTCGCGGCAGCGGGCGGCCAGCGATACCGCGGACCCAAGGCGCTCATCGAGGTCGACGGAGCGTCACTTATTGATCACGCTCTGGCCGCCGCTCGCGAGGCGACCTGCGATCCGGTCGTGGTGGTGCTGGGCAGCGACGCGGCGCGGGTACGGGCCGAGACCGGGCTGGACGGCGTGCACGTGGTGGAGAACCCGAACTGGCGTGGCGGCGCGGGATCCTCGGTACGGCTGGGCCTGCAGACGGTCGCGGAGGTGGATGGCGCCGTCGCGGCGGTACTGCTGCGGGTGGATACGCCCGGCGTCTCGGCAGCGGCGGTACGCCGGCTGGCCGACGGTGCCGACGAGGGTGCCCTGCGCGCAGCGACGTACGCGGGCCGGCGCGGGTACCCGGTGGTGGTGGGGCGCGAGCACTGGGCCGGGATGTCGGTACTCGCCAGTAGCGACGTGGGTGCGCGGGCGTACCTGACCGCGCACGCGGACCTCGTCGTCGCTGTCAGCTGCGATGATGTCGCGGACGGGAGTGAGTACGACATTCCGGTTGCGTCCTAGATTACGCGTCTGTTGTCCGCAGCCTGTGGATAACTCCTGTGCATACCCGGCCAAGTTCTGTTGATATCCGGCCGTATCCGGTGGACAGCGGAGTTTAACGGGTGGGTAACTGGGGGATCAGATGCCGTTTGTGTAGCGGCGCAGCAACCCGGGCGCCAGCAACGCGAGCCCGGCCGCGGCGGCCGCCAAGAAGAACAAGGTACGCAGGACGAACACCTCGATCTTGCCGCCCACCTGTACCGCCACCGGGTCCGGTACCCCGATACAGCGCCACATCCGCCGCCCGGTCGGGATCGGCCACAGGATCGGGCAGCCGTGGCTGGTCAACATGTCGCCCAGCAGGTGCACGATGCCACCGATGCCCAGCGCGATGCCCAGCATCGGGTACCCGCGCCCGCCCGCGAGCCGCTCGTACGCGCCGAACGCCCCGGCCGCGGCGACCAGGGTGACGATGAGCCACCCGGCCCGCCGTGCCCACTTCTGGAACAGGCCGCGCAGCGCCATCGCGAAGGTGAAGAAGAGCACGCCGAGCACGGCGGGCTTGCCGAAGTGCAGGCACAGTTCGAAGACCCCGATGCCGACGCCGATGTTGAACGGCAGGGTGTGGGTGAACGTGCGGTGGCCGTTGTGCAGGTGCGGATCGCGGCGCATCCGGGTCAGGTCGTAGATGCCCAGCGAGAGCTTCTCGATGCACTCGGCGAGGAACAGCGAGGCCACGCCGAAGGTGTGCGCGACGGTGGCGCCGCCTTCGTCCTTTGTGACCCGTCCGGACAGGTCCAGGTCGGGCAGGAGCGCGCCGCCGGCGCACATCGCCGTGCCGACCGCGATCTCGACCGGGCTCTGGTGATAGTGCGCGAAGTGCGCCAGCGCCAGCGATCCGGTCAGCCAGGCGGCCGCGCCCGACAATGCGTGAGACGGACCCATCATGCGGTCACTGTGTCAGGCGCGGCCCACCGGAGCGAGCATGTCCAATGTGGACGTGTCGTCCGGCTATGGCATGATCTTCCCGCCGGTGATGTCCAGCGTCGCCCCGGTCATCCAGGACGAGGCGTCGGACGCGAGGTAGAGTGCCGCGGCCGCGATGTCCTCCGGCTCGCCGATCCGTCCCAGCGGGAACGAGTTGCCGAGCTGGATGCGCTGCTCCTCGGTCATGTACCGGTCCATCTTCTCGTTGTGTACGGCCGAGGGCGCGATGCAGTTGACCCGTACCCCGCCACCGGCCATCTCGGCGGCGAGGTGGCGTGTCAACATGACGACACCTGCCTTGGCCGCCGCGTAGGCCGCGTTGGACCGTGACGCCTGGCGCCCGGCCACCGAGGACATCGTGATGATCGTGCCGCGCTTACGCGAAAGCATGCCCGGCAGGAACGCCTGTGCGGTCAGGAACACGGAGGTGAGGTCCGTGTCGAGTACCGAGCGCCAGCGCGCCACCGGTAGGTCCACTGTGGACTCCGGTGCACCCGCGCCGCCCGCGAACGCGGCCACCACGTCCACATCGCCCAACTCGTCGGCGACCCGGTCGTGCATGCGCCGCAGCGCGTCCGGGTCGGTACAGTCCGCCGGTACCGCCAGCGCCACGCCGGCGCCTTCGTCCCAGATCTGCTCCCGTACCGCCGCCAGCGCCGCTTCGTCACGGCCCACGACCGCGACGCGCATCCGGTTGGCCGCGAAGGCCCGGGCGGTCGCGGCGCCGATGCCCCGCGACCCGCCCGTGACCACGGCGACCCTGCCGGCGAGGTCCGGGTACTTGCCTGTCATGGCCGTCCCCACGGTCCCGGCCCCCACCGTCCCGGCGCTCCCCACGGTCCGCGCCACTGCCCCCACCATGACGCGTAGCGCAGGAATCGCGCGTGGCGCCGGAAGCTGACCGCGATGAAGATCAGCGGGAGCAGCGGCCAGAAGAAGTGCGCGCCGGAGAGCACCCACAGCCCCACCAGCGCCCCGGCGAGCACGAGCGAACCCGCGCCGTGCAGCCGCAGCCGGCGGCGCATCGCCGCCAGCGCCTCCGGGGTGCGCCACAGCGCGTCCCGCCCGCCACCGGGCAGGTCCGCGGTCAGCGGGTCCAGGTCGTCCCGGAACTTCGCGGCGTATGCCTGGGCCAGACGCTCGTCCCCCTCTTCGAGCGTGAGCCGGCCCTCGGTGACCGCGGCGCGCAGGATCGTGGCGACCTCCTCCCGCTCGCTGTCGGAGACCCGAACCCGGCCGGACCTGCCCTCCCATGGCGTCGACATCGTCAACCCCCTCCTCGTCGTGTCCTGCCTCCAGGCTCCCGCGGCCGGGGCTGGCTGTCGTCGGCCCCGCGAAGGCGAGCCGGCTGCCCCGCCGGGCGTACGGCGCACTGGCCGGTACGACCCCGGGCGTATCCGTACCGCCCCCCGATGGCAGACGTAGCCGGGGCCTGCAGGTGGATACCGTGTGCCTGTGACGCAAGACGTGGCGCCGGAGTACGCGCCGCCGCAGTGGCGCCCGCCGTGGGCGGGGCGCCCGCCCGGCCGGCGCCATCCCCGCCTGGTCCTGCCGGTCGTGGTCGGCCTCATCCAGGTCTTCGGTACCCGGGCCGCCCAGCACAACCAGCCGACCGCCCGGCCACTCGACCTGCTCGCGTACGCGCTGCTGCTGGTCGGACCGGCGGCGCTGGCGTTCCGCCGAGCTCACCGCATCCCGGTGCTGGTCGTCGCGCTCGCCGCCGACCTGCTGTACTTCCTGCTCGGGTACGCGTACGGGCCGATCTTCCTCGCCCTGCTGTTCGCCGCCGGTGGTGCGATCATGGCCGGCCAGCGGCGCGCCGCGTGGATCGCGTGCGGCGCCGGCTACGTCGCGTTCGTGGGGTTCGGCTGGCTGGTGCGCTCCGTCTACGGCGTCCACGTGCAACGGCCGACGATCGGCGCCGCGGTGGCGGTGGCCGCGTGGTGCCTGGTCACGCTCGCCGTCTCCGAGGCGGTCCGCAACCGTACCCGGGCGCTCGCGGAGATGGCCCGCGCCCGCTCGGAGCAGCAACGCAGCCGCGCCGAGCAGCAGCGGCGGCAGGCCAGCGAGGAGCGGCTGCGCATCGCGCAGGAACTGCACGACGTGCTCGGGCACCACCTGTCGCTGATCAACGTGCAGGCCGGGGTCGGGCTGCACCTGATGGACGAGCGTCCGGAACAGGCCAGGGCCGCGCTCGCGGCGATCAAGCAGGCCAGTGCGGAGGCGCTGCGCGAGGTGCGGTCCGTACTCGGGGTGCTGCGCTCGGAGGACGAACGGGCCCCGCGCGCCCCGGCGCCGAGTCTGACCAATCTGGACGCTCTCGTCGAGGGGACGACCACCCGGGTCTCGATTACGGGTACCCCGCGCGAGCTGCCGCCCGAGCTGGACCGGGCGGCGTACCGGATCGCGCAGGAGGCGCTGACGAACGTGCGGCGCCACGCGGGTACCGGGGCCACCGCCACGGTCACCATCGGGTACGAGCCGCGGGCGCTGACGGTACGGGTCGACGACGACGGTACCGGCCCCGCCGGCGATCTGGACAGCGGCAGCGGGCTCGCCGGCATGCGGGCGCGCGCGTCCGCACTGGGCGGCACGCTCACCGCCGGGCCGGGTCCGGCCGGCGGGTTCCGGGTCGAGGCTAGGATGCCGCTTCGGGAGGACTGTCCATGACGATACGAGTCCTGCTCGCCGACGATCAGGCGCTGGTACGGGCCGGGTTCCGGGCACTGCTGGACGCGCAGAACGACATCGAGGTCGTCGGGGAGGCGTCCGACGGGGCGGCGGCGGTACGCCTGGCGACCGAGCACAAGCCGGACGTGGTGCTCATGGACATCCGGATGCCCGGGCTGGATGGGCTGGAGGCGACCCGGCGGATCGCGGCCAACCCGGCACTCGGGGAGATCCGCATCGTGATCCTTACCACCTTCGATCTGGACGAGTACGTGTTCGAGGCGCTACGGGTGGGTGCCAGCGGGTTCCTCGTCAAGGACACCGAACCGGTGGAGCTGCTGCGCGGGGTACGGGCAGTGGCGGGCGGCGACGCGCTGCTGTCGCCGAGCGTGACTCGCCGGCTGATCGCGGAGTTCGCGTCCCGGGCCCGCGCGCCGCGCAGCCCGAAGGAGCTGGCCGCGCTCACCGAACGGGAGCGCGAGGTGATGGCCCTGGTCGGCGAGGGCCTGTCGAACGAGGAGATCGCGGATCGGCTGGTGGTGAGCCCGGCGACCGCCAAGACCCACGTGAGCCGAGCGATGATCAAGCTCGGCGCCCGGGACCGGGCGCAGCTCGTGGTGTTCGCGTACGAGGCGGGGCTGGTGCGACCGGGCTGGCTCGGCTGACCGTCAGGGGTAGCTGGCGTCAGGAGGAGCTGGCCGTCAGGGTGTAGCTGGCCGTCAGGTGTAGCAGCGCCAGGTCGCGGGGTCGCCGATCGCGGCGATCACCGCCTTGGCGCCGCTGTCCTGGAAATGCCACTGGCACACGAGCGTGGGCGTGAAGTCCTGGTGACCCCGCTGGCTGACACAGCTCCAGCCGCCACGACCGCGCGAGGGCGGTACCGGCATGCCGCCGTTGGCGTCCTGGCAGTAGCGGAAGACCAGGTTGCTGGAGAGCGCACCGAGCAGGGTCGCGGTCGGGGCGGGGGTGCGGCGCGTCGACGACCGGCTCGGGCTGGGCGAGGCGGCGGACAGGGACGGCGAGGGCGGATCGGCCGGCGAGGGGATGGGCGGTACGGCGACGACCGTGCTCGGGCTCGGCGCGTGCGCCGGTGTCTTGGGTTTCGTGGTGCCGCCGAGACCGAAGCCGAGCATCGCGACGACGGCGACGGTACCGAGGGCGAGCAGCGCCGCCACGAACAGCAGCATGCCCCGTTCAGAGGAGGGCAGCTTGGTCTCGGCGGCGCGCTGCACCGAGGGCGCCTCGGGCTTCTTACCGGTGACGAAGACCGGCAGCACGACGGTCGCCTCGTTGGCGGTGTGCGCGGGTTCGGTGCTCGCCGGCCGGGCGGCCGCCGGCGCTGCGGCGACCGGCGGTGGAGCTGGCGGCGATGACGCTGCTGAGGTGGGTGCTGCTGGCGACGGCGCCTGAGGTGCTGGCGAGGCGGGTGAATCGGCCCTTTGCGTGGGAATCCAGGGACCGACCCGCACGTCGTCGGACGACCTGTCGTGCTGCACCGACACAAATCTCCTCATCTGTATCGCTGTGCGACTCTACGCGGGCGCACTGGCGCCGGCTCGGGTGGCCCCGGCCGGCACCCGGCCGAGACTACGTCGCCCGGCCGGCGGCGCCTAGGGGGGTGCCGCGATCAGAACTTCGCGAGCACGTTCACGGTTGCGAGTAGAGCGTTGGCGACCTGAGCGTCCATGGCGGGCGGCGGTCCCTGCTCCTGGGCCCGCTGCACGATCCGGTTGCGCAGGTCCGCCGCCTGCTGCGGATAGTTCACCGCCATACCGAGGGACACCTGGTGCTGCAGGTTGCGCACGATGTTTTCGAGGTCGAGCGCGACGTCGGGACGGATCTTGCTGGACTGCTGGCCCGCCTGAATCTGGCTGAGCAACTGGTTCAGCGTGGCGAGCGGACTGGCCGGGCTGGCGGCGGCGGAGGGCGCGCCGGTGGGCGTCTTGGCCGCCGCCGACGGCATGCCAGGGGCAACCTGACCGTGCCCATTCGTACCCGCACTCGTACCGGGGACGGCCGGCGCGACCGACGGAGCCGTCGATACCCCGCCCGCGGCCGCGGCGCCCTGGGGGCCGCCGTGGTGCCCGAGCACCCCGGAGACCGCCAGTGCCAGGGCGACGGCGAGCGCGAGGCCACCGGCGCCGAGCGCGATCCGGGGCCAGCGCGACCGGCGCCGGCCGGCGCCCAGCGGGATGGTGGTCGTGGCGACTCTGGTATGGCTGGCGCGATGGCCGCCGGTGCGAGGCTTCGGTATCACGTCGAGAGCCGCCGCCGCGGCCCTCGCCCGGCCGACCCGATCGGTAGCGGGTGCGACCGCGGCGTCGAGGAGCCGGGCCACCTCCGCGCTGCCGGGGCGCAGGGCCGGGTCGCGTGCGAGGCACCGGGTGCACAACTCGGCGACCTCGGCGGGCAGCCCGGGTACGGACAGTGGCGGTACCCGGGGGTCCCGCCGGTACGCCTCGACCAGCGCGCTCCACGTCTGGGCGGGCAGTGGGGGGTGCCCGGTCAGCGCCTCGTACAGGGTGGCGCCCAGCGCGTACACGTCGGCGGCGGGTGCCGCGGGCGCGTCGTCGAGCCGCTCCGGCGCCACGTAGGCGGGGGTGCCCATCATGTCGCCCTCGGCGTCGCCCCGCCCGCCGGCCAGTGCGGCGATGCCGAAGTCGAGCACCTTCGCGCCGGTCGCGGTGAGCATGACGTTGGCCGGGGCGATGTCGCGGTGCACGATTCCGCGCCGGTGCGCGGCGGCCAGCGCCTCGGCCACCTCCGCCGCCACCCGTACCGCCTCGGGCCAGGGCAGCGGTCCGTCGGCGAGGCGGTCGTCGAGGGTCTGCCCGTCGAGCAGCTCCATCACGACGTACGAGACGGTCTCGCCGTCGGGCAGGGTCGCCTCGCCGTAGTCATACACGTGGGTGATGTGCGGATGCGAGAGGCGTGCCGCGGAGCGCGCCTCCTTGTAGATGGCGGCCCGGAACGCGGGGTCGGCGGCGATCTCGGCGTTGAGCACCTTGACCGCGACCGGCCGGCCGAGCAGGTCGTCGAAGCCACGCCATACGACCGCCATTCCGCCAGAGCCCAGCTGTTCGATCAACAGGTATCGGTCGGCCAGCGGGAGCCCGGTGGAGAGTACTGCCATGCGCCAGAGTCTGCCCGACCGATGCACCGGTCGCCATAGCACAGGCCGAGGAGGATTGCGCCGGTTCGCCCGCCGGCGTACTGATCGACTCGGCGGGCTCGCCGGTACCGGCATTGTGGTCACACACCGTTGCGCGCGATCACGTCGCGATACCAGAGCGCGCTGTTCTTCGGGATGCGCCGCTGGCTGGGGAAGTCGACGTAGACGATGCCCCATCGCTGTGTGTAGCCCTGCGCCCACTCAAAATTGTCCAGCAGGGACCACACGTGATACCCCTCGACTTGTACCCCGGCCTCGAGGGCGTGGTGCGCGGCCACCAGGTGGCTGCGCAGGTAATCGATGCGGGCCGGGTCCGCGACGCTGTTCCCCTTGACCGGGACGTCGCTCGGATCCGGTACGCCGTTTTCCGTGATGGTCACCGGGATGTTGCCGTAGTCGCGCTTGATGCGGGTCAGCAGGTCGGTCAGCGCGTCCGGGTAGATCTGTTCCCAGCCCGCCACGGAGGTCGGCTTGACCGTCACGTAGCTGCCCTTCGCATCGACGTAGACGGGGCTGTAGTAGTTGACGCCGAGCAGGTCGACCTTGCTGCTGGTGATCGCGAAGTCGCCGGCGCGCATAGCCTTGCGCGCCGCGGCCCGTACGTTCGGGGCGAGGCTCGCCAGCACGTCGGCCGGGTACGAGCCGAGCAGGATCGGGTCGAGGTAGGCCCGGTTCTCGATACCGTCGGCGAGGGTGGCGGCGGTACGCGCCCCGGTGCCGCCGTCCCCGACGTACGCGGGCGCGAGGTTGAGCGCGGGACCGATGCGACCCGACTGGCCGCTGGCCCGGTACGCCTGGACCGCGCGCCCGTGGGCGAGAGCCAGGTGGTGCTGGGCGACCGCGGCGGCGACCGGGTCGCGTTTGCCTGGCGCAAGCCCACCGCTCTGGTACCCGTGCTGCACGATGCTCTTGGGCTCGTTGATCGTCAGCCAGGTCGGTACCGCGTCGCCCAGTGCCTTGAAGACCACGGATGCGTACTCGGCGAACCAGCTCGCGCAGTCCCGGTTCTCCCAGCCGCCCTTGTCCTGCAGGGCCTGCGGCAGATCCCAGTGGAACAGGGTGGCCATCGGCGCGATGCCCCGCTGGTGCAGCCCGTCCACCAGTTGCTTGTAGAAGTCCAGGCCCTTCTGGTTGACCGTGCCCCGGCCCTGGGGCAGGACCCGTGGCCACGCGATGGAGAACCGGTAGCTGCGTATGCCGAGGCTCTTCATGAGATCGAGGTCGGTGGCGAAGCGGTGGTAGTGGTCGCACGCGACATCGCC
>JBPYFB010000073.1:0-38603 GCA_051986465.1 Rugosimonospora sp. | reverse complement strand
TGGCTGGAGGACGTCGCGGGCGAGCCCGGAACGGCCGCGACACCGAGCCGGCTCGGCGCGTTCGCGCAGCGGCTCGGTGCGGGACACGCGGCGTGGTTGGGGTGTGCTCCCGACCTACCCTGGCTGTCCCGGGACTGGCTGCGCGACTACACCCTCACCCGGCCGGTCGCCGAGCACCTCGACTGGAACCACCCGACCGTCGCGGCGGCGTGGCCGGACGACCTCCGCGCCGCGCTGCGGGACCTCTGGGCGGACCGGCACGAGGTGATCGCGGCCACCCGGATACTGCCGCAGACCCTGTGCCACCACGACGTCTGGCCGATGAACATGGTGTACGGCGGCGCCGGCCCCGTGCTGCTGGGCTGGAGCTTCGTCGGGCCCGGCCCGGTGGGCGAGGACCCCGCCAACCTCATCCTCGACACCTTCTTCGACGGGCTGGTGGACGTGGCTCTCCTCGACGAGGTCGCCGAGGCCGTGACAGCGGGCTACCTGCGCGGGCTCGGTGGCGCCGCGGCGCCGGACGCGGTGCGCCGGGCCATCCACCTCGCGGGTGCCGCGAAGTACTTCTGGCTGGCGCCGTTGATGGTGGGCCGGCTCGGTGCCGCGACCGCGATCTCGCAGACGTACGACACCCGCGACGCCGCCGGCATCTTCGCCGGTCGCCGCCGCCCGCTCGAACTGGTCGCCGCCTGGTTCCGGGAGACCCGGCCCGTCCTGCCCGGGTGAGCCCGCCTCACCTCGTCATGGCCGAGGTTGGAAGCGGAATCACTCGAGGAGCCGAGCCGATGAGCGGACCTAACCGAATCCCGGATGACCACGTCATCGTGCTGTTCGGCGCGACCGGGGACCTGGCGCGGCGAGAGGTGATTCCGGGCCTGTACCACCTTGCCCGGGCCGGGCTGTTGCCGCGCGGGTACCGGATCGTCGGCTCGGCGCGGCCGCACTCGGCGATGAGCGACGACGAGTTCCGCAGGCGTGCCGCGGACGCCGTGGCGGAGCACGGGCGGGCGAAGCCTGAGGGCGAGGCGTGGCGGGAGTTCGCCGCCCGGTTGTCGTTCGGTACCGCCGATCCGGCAACCCCCGGACCGCTCGTCGACGCGGTACGTGCCGCGCAGGACGCGATCGGCGGCCGGCCGCGCCGGCTGTTCCACATGGCCGTACCGCCCTCGGCGTTCGGGCCGTGGGTCGGCATGCTCGCCGAAAGCGACCTGGCCCGCGACGCCGGTCTCATCGTCGAGAAGCCGTTCGGCTTCGACCTCGCCAGCTCCCGCACGCTCAACGCCACCATCCACGACCACTTCGACGAGTCGCAGGTCTTCCGCATCGACCATTTCCTCGGCAAGGAGTCGGTCGACAACATTCTGGCCCTCCGCTTCGCCAACGGGTTGTTCGAACCGGTGTGGAACCGCGAGCACGTCTCGCACGTCCAGATCGACGTGCCGGAGACGCTCGGCATCGAGGGGCGCGGCGCCTTCTTCGAGCAGACCGGCACCTTCCGGGACATGGTGGTGACACACCTGTTCCAGGTGCTGGGTTTCGTGGCCATGGAGCCGCCGACGAGCCTGGCCGCCAAGCAGTTGCAGGACGAGCGGTCCAAGGTGTTCGACGCGATGCCGCCGCTTCGCACCGAGCACGTGGTGCGCGGCCAGTACGCCGGGTACCGCGACGAGCCCGGCGTCGCACCCGACTCCCAGACGGAGACGTTCATCGCGGCACGCGTCGAGGTGGACAACTGGCGCTGGGCCGGCGTGCCGTTCTACCTGCGTACCGGCAAGAAGCTGGCGCAGCGGCGGCTGGTCATCACGCTCGGCTTCAAGGAGCCGCCGCTGCGCATGCTCGCGCTGGACCGGCACACCCGCACGCCCAGCAACAAACTCGTCATCGACTTCGACGACCCGGGCGGGATCACGCTGCGGTTCCTGGCCAAGGAGCCGGGTGCGGCGCTGCGCCTGGGCGTGGCGAGCATGGCCTTCCGGTACGCCGAGTCGTTCTGCACCCAGCACGACCTGGGCGCGTACGAGCGGCTGATCCTCGACGCGATGTTCGGCGACGAGTCGCTGTTCACCCGCGCCGACGGTGTCGACCGGCTGTGGGAGGTATCCGCGCCGCTGCTGTCGAACCCGCCGCCGCTGCAGCCGTACGAGCCCGGATCGTGGGGTCCAGAGTGCATCGCCAGCCTCATCGCCCCGTACCGCTGGGGCCTGCCGGACAATTAGCTGGGGCGGTTTGCGCGTGGTGCGTTAGAGTCCGGCCATGCCGGCGGCGACGATCGAGCAGGACTACCGGGATTTCGCGTCGATGGAGGCGCGCGGCGAGTCGCCAGCCTACGAGCGGCTCGCGCTCGGCGTGGCCGGCGATCCCGAACTGGTCGGCCTGCTCGCCGAGTTGCCACCGGCCAAGCGCCAGCCCAACCTGCTCTTCGCCGCGGCCCGGTACGCCGGCGCGCCGACCGACGGGTACGACGAGTTCCGGCGCTTCGTCCTCGACCAGCGCGACACGGTCGTCGAGACGATGCGCTCGCGCCGTACGCAGACCAACGAGCCGGGCCGGTGCGGCGCGCTGTACCCGGTACTCGCCGCGCTGCCGCAACCGTTGGCACTGCTGGAGGTGGGCGCCTCGGCCGGGCTGTGCCTGCTGGCCGACCGGTACGCGTACGACTTCGACGGAGTGCGTACCGGCGCGCCGGACAGCCCGCTGACGCTACGCGTACACACCGAGGGCAGGCCGCCGCTTTCCGAGCCCGGGCCGGTGAGCGTCGCCTGGCGGGCCGGTATCGACCTCAACCCGCTGGACGTCACCGATCCCGATGACGTCCGGTGGCTGCGCACCCTGATCTGGCCGGGACAGGACGACCGGTTGCGCCGGCTGGACGCGGCGCTCGCCGTGGCCGAGGCCGATCCGCCCCGCGTCGTACCGGGCGACCTCAACGAGCGCTTCGACGAGGTGGTCGCGCAGGCACCCGAGGACGCCACGCTCGTCGTCTTCCACACCGCGGTGCTCTACTACCTACCGGAGCCCGCCCGCAGCGCCTTTGTGGAGCGCGTCACCGGCCTGCGCGGGCACTGGATATCCCAGGAGATGGCCGGCCTGGTGCCGGCGATCGATGCTCAGCTGCCCGAGCCGCCACCCGGGGACACCCTGACCTATACGCTCGCGCTCGACCACCGCCCGCTCGCGTTCACCGCGATCCACGGCGGCTGGTTGCGCTGGCTCAGCTGAAGCGGAAACTGGTCAGACCTCAGTCAGGTACAGGAAGTCGGCCGCCGAGAGCACACCCAGCGCGCGGCGCACCACCCCCGGCACGTCGTGCCGCGTCGGATCGTGGACGACGCGGGGCTCCCCGGCGGTTATCCGGCGGCCGCCCACCTCGATGTCGCAGCCGCCCGCCGCCCGCACGTTGCGCACCCAGTCGCAGTCCGGCCCGTACGTGAGTGCGACGACGTAGCCGTGCGGTATCCGGAACATCATGACGGGCGTGCGGTAGGTGCGGCCGGATCGGCGGCCACGGTGCACGATGACGCCGAAGCCGGGGGCACGCCCGGCGAACAGGTTGGTCAGGCGGTTGGTCGCGACGCGGTTGAACCGGGCCACGGACTTCGGAATCGGCATACGACTAGTACACCGCCTCGACGCGCGGGCTGCTCGGTTGAGGTCAGGGCCGCCGGGCGCGGGGCGTGACGAGCCCGGTCTCGTACGCGGCGACGACGGCCTGGGTACGGTCGCGCAGCCCGAGCTTGGTCAGTACCCGGCTCACGTGCGTCTTGACGGTCTCCTCGGTGATGGTGAGCCGGGCCGCTATCTCCGGATTGGACAGACCCTCGGCCATCAGGCGCAGCACCTGGGTCTCCCGCGGGGTGAGCCGGGCCAGGGCGGGGGCGGGCGCCGGATCGGGCCGGTGCATGGCGGCGAACTCGCTGATCAGGCGCCGGGTGACGGTGGGTGCCAGCAGCGCCTCGCCGGCCGCCACCACGCGCACCGCGTCGAAGAGGCGCTCGGCGGTGACGTCTTTCAGCAGGAAGCCACTGGCGCCGGCGCGCAGCGCGTCGTAGACGTACTTGTCAAGGTCGAAGGTGGTGAGGATGAGTACCCGGGGTGCGACCGTACCGGCCCGGGTCAGCTCGCGGGTGGCCTCGATGCCGTCGATACCGGGCATCCGGATGTCCATGAGGACCACGTCCGGCGACTGTTCCCGGCTGACCCGGATCGCCTGCGCCCCGTCCGCGGCCGTACCGACGACCGCGAAGTCGGGCTGGGTCTCGAGCAGCCCGGCGAAGCCGGTGCGTACCACGTCGTGGTCGTCGGCGACGACCAGCCGGATCCGATCGGTCATACCTCCTCCAGGATGCGGGCGGGCAGGACCGCCTCGACGAGGAAGCCGCCCACGCTGGTGGGGCCCGCCCGCAACTGGCCGCCGACAGCGGCCGCGCGCTCCCGCATGCCGAGCAGGCCGTGCGCGCCGAGCCGGGGCGGGACACCGGGGCCGGGGCCGTTGTCGCGGACGAGCAGCCGCAGCGCGGCGCCGGCGTAGTGCAGTTCCACGTCGACCGCGGCGCCCGGCGCGTGCCGGCGGGCGTTCGTGAGGGCCTCCTGGACGATGCGGTATGCGGCGAGCTCCACGCCCGGGTCGAGCGCCTCGGGGTAGCCGCGCAGGATCAGCCGGGTACCGGCGCCGGTCGCGTCCCGCGCCTCGTCGAGCAGGTTGACCAGTTGCCGCAGGCCCGGTTGCGGCTGCCGGTCCTCGGGTTCGGCGCGGGTATCGTCGCGCAGCACGCCGAGCAGGCGGCGCATCTCGGTGAGCGCGGCCCGGGCGGTCTCGCTGATCGCGGACAGCCGCTGCGCCCCGGCCTCCGGCATGCCGGCCACGGTCAGCCGGGCGTTCTCCGCCTGCACCGTGACCATCGAGATGTGGTGGGCGACCACGTCGTGCAGTTCCCGGGCGATCCGGGCGCGTTCCCCCCGGGCCGCGTGCGCCACGAGGGTACTGGCGGCGGCGTGCCGGGTGGCCCGGTGCTCGGCGTCCTCGCGCCGTACCCGCTGCGCCAGCCCGGCCAGCGCGACCGCCGGCAGCACGCCGGCCAGCAGTACCGCGACGTACCGCTGTCCACTGTGGACGTACAGGGCGGGCGGCAGGTACGGCAGGCCCACGCCCACGGCGACGTACGGCAACCCGCGCCGGCCCAGCCGGTACGCGCCGATCGCCTGGGCGGCGATGCCCGCCACGGTGAGCTGCCCGAAGGCGCCCAGGGACAGCGCGCCGGCCGCGACAACCGCGACGGCGGCGAGCGTGGGTCGGGGCAGCGCCAGCGGCAGCGTGCTGGCCGCGGCGGCGACGCAGACCAGCACGACCAGGCCGAACACCCCTTCGGCGCGGGTGAGCGCCTCGGTGACCGACGCGACCGCCAGCAGCCCGATCCCGGCGGCCGCGGCCGCGTGCCAGTTCAGCCTCGCGTCACTACGCCCGGTCCCGGCCATCTCCACCTCGCTATTGTCGCCGCAGGCCAGCGGCTGGTCGTCCCTGGCATAAGGGATGCATGTCGCTGGCGCCAGGGATCCCGCCTCGCTGGCGCCAGCGATGCCGAAGATGGCTCCCCGGCATGACGATCCCGTTCCGGCGAGGCTCTAGCGTCGTCGGGCATGGAAGCCACCATTGACGTCACCGGGCTGCGCAAGCGGTTCGGGGCGACCGTCGCGCTGGACGGCATGACCTTCGGCGTCGCGCCGGGCCGGGTGACCGGGTTCGTCGGCCCGAACGGCGCCGGGAAGTCCACCACCATGCGGGTCATCCTCAATCTCGACGCCCCGGACGAGGGCAGCGCCCTGGTCGGCGGCCGGCCGTACCGCAGCCTGCGCCACCCGCTGCAGCACGTCGGCGCGCTGCTGGACGCCGGCGCGCTGCACCCGGCCCGCAGCGGCCGCAACCACCTGCTCTGGCAGGCGCACTCCCAAGGGCTGCCGGCCCGCCGGGTCGACGAGGTACTGGAGCTGACCGGGATCGGCAGCGCGGCCCGGCGCAAGGCCGGCGGGTACTCGCTGGGCATGCGCCAGCGCCTCGGGGTCGCCGGGGCACTACTCGGCGACCCGCCGGTACTCATGCTCGACGAGCCGTTCAACGGGCTTGACCCGGAGGGCATCGTGTGGATGCGCGCGTTCCTGCGGCGCCTCGCGGGCGAGGGGCGGGCGGTGCTCGTCTCCAGCCACCTGATGAACGAGCTGGAGGACACCGCCGGGCACCTGGTGGTCGTCGGCCGGGGTCGGGTGGTCGCCGATACCAGCGTCGCCGACCTCATCGCGGCCGCCTCCGGTGACCGGGTCACCGTACGCACTCTGGGCCGCCCCGAGGCGATGGCCGCGCTCGCCCGCGCCGGCGCCACGGTCACCCTGACCGACCGGGACACGCTGACCGTCACCGGGCTGCCGTCCGAGCGTGTGGTGGCCGTGCTAGGCGAGGCCGGGGTGGTGTTCTCCGAGATTTCCGCGCACCGGGCCAGCCTGGAGGAGGCGTACATGGAGCTGACCCGCGACGTGGTCGAGTTCCGCGCGGCGGCGGACCGGGAGCCGGCGGACCGGGACTCAGCGGACCGGGAGGCGCTGCGATGAGCGACTTCCTGCGGGCCGTCCGCGCCGAGTGGACCAAGTTCCGCACCGTACGCGCCTGGGTCGTCGCCACCGCCGTCGCCGGCCTGCTGATGCTGGGGCTCGGACTCCTGACCAGCAACCTCAGCGAGAGCTCGATCGACGGCCGCCCCGGCCACCCGTACGTCCCCATCGGACCGGACGGCCAGGCGGTGGCCGACGCGTTCTACTTCGTGCACGCGCCGCTGGCCGCGGACGGCACGGTGACCGCCCGGATCTCCGCGCTGACCGGCGCCGTGCTCGGCGGTGGTGGCGGGGGCGGTGCTGGTGGCGGGGGCACCCGGCCGGGCTCGGACGGGCCGGTCCAGACGGCGGCCGGCGTGCAGCCGTGGACGAAGGCCGGGCTGATCATCAAGGCGAACACCAGCCAGGGCTCCGCGTACGCCGCTGTCATGGTCACCGGCGGGCACGGGGTACGCATGCAGTACGACTACACCGGTGACCTCGCCGGGCCCGAGCGACCGGCGACCACGCCCCAGTGGCTGCGGCTGACCCGCGCGGGTACCACGATCACCGGGTACGCCTCGATGGACGGGAGCACCTGGACGCGGATCGGCACCGTCCAGGTACCGAAGCTGGGGGCGACCCCGCAGGTCGGCATGTTCGTCGCCTCCCCGGCGAAGCACGTGATGATCAGCCAGCAGCTGGGCGGCGGCACCGGCGGCGCCTTCCCGACCGTCGCCAGCGCCACCTTCGACGCGCTCGACCTGACGGGCGGCGCTCGGTGGACCGGCACGGCGATCGGCGACAGCGGCATCCCCGAGGACATCCGCCAGTTCCACCAGGCCGGCAGCGGGTACGCGGTGA
The DNA here is from genome assembly GCA_051986465.1 of Rugosimonospora sp. GTDB lineage: Bacteria > Actinomycetota > Actinomycetes > Mycobacteriales > Micromonosporaceae > DATEJJ01. The sequence continues at coordinate 31,163 of JBPYFB010000073.1, read as the reverse complement.
CCGGCAGCGGCGACATCGGCCCCGATGCCGGAGACTCGGGCACCACCATCGCGCAGACCCTCATCGGCGCGTTCCTCGCACTGGCCGTGCTGGTCGTGCTCGCCGTCCTGTTCGTCACGACCGAGTACCGCCGCGGCCTGATCCGGACCAGCCTCGCCACCAGCCCGCGCCGGGTGCGGGTACTCGCCGCCAAGGCACTCGTACTGGGAGCGGTCGCCTTCGTCATCGGGCTGGTCGCCGCCGCCCTGGCGGTACCGCTGGGCCAGCACTTCCTGCGCGGCAACGGCAACTTCGTCTACCCGATCAGCGGCCCCACCGAACTGCGCCTCGTCCTGGGTACCGCCGCACTGCTCGCGGTCGCCTCGATCCTGGCCCTGGCCGCCGGTACCGTCATGCGGCGCAGCGCCGCCGCGGTCGCCTCGGTGATCGTGCTCATCGTGCTGCCGTACATCCTCGCCACCGCCGGGGTGCTGCCGGTCGGCCCGTCGCGGTGGCTGCTGCGGGTCACGCCGGCCGCGGCCTTCGCGATCCAGCAGAGCATCCCCGCGTACCCCCAGGTCGACCACGACTACACGCCGATAAACGGGTTCTACCCGCTCGCGCCGTGGGCCGGGTTCGCCGTGCTCTGCGTGTGGGCCGCCGTCGCGCTAGGCGCCGCTGGATACCTGCTGCGCCGGAGGGACGCGTGATGGGGGCGTTGCACGCGGAGTGGACCAAGCTGCGGACCACCGCCGGGCCGGCCTGGCTGCTGCTCGGCGCGGTGGCGACCACCGCCGCGCTGAGTACCCTCGCGGTGGCGGCGTTGCGGTGCCCGGCCGCCGGTTGCGCGGTCGACACCACCAAGCTGAGCCTTACCGGTGTGCAGCTCGGCCAGGCGGTCGTCGCCGTGCTCGCGGTACTGGTCATCGGCACCGAATACAGCACCGGCATGATCCACACCACACTGACCGCGCTGCCGCGCCGGACCGGTGTACTGGCCGCGAAGGCGACCGTGCTCGCCGCCGGGGTACTGGTCGCGGCGAGCCTGGGCGTGCTGGGCAGCGTGCTGGCCGGGCGGCTGGTACTGCCCGGGCACGGCTTCACCACGGCGCTCGGGTACCCGCCGCTGTCCCTCGCGCACGGTCCCACCCTGCGCGCCGCGGGCGGGTCCGTCCTGTATCTCGCTCTCATCGCGCTGCTCAGCCTCGGCGTCGCCACCGTGGTCCGGGACGCCGCGGCGGCCGTCGGCATCGTGCTCGGCGTGCTGTACCTGGTCCCGATCGCCCTGCTGATGATCAGCGATCCGCACTGGCACCGGCGTATCGAGCAGATCGCGCCGGGTACCGCCGGGCTCGCCATCCAGGCCACCACCGGCCTGCACGCCCTGCCGATCGGCCCGTGGGCGGGCCTGGGCGTGCTGGCCGCCTGGGCCGGCGGGGCGCTGCTGGCCGGCGCCGGGCTGCTGGTGTTGCGCGACGCCTGACTGTCCTTTGTGGAGGCCGGCGGGTCAGGCGTCGGCGCGGGCGGGGCCGGGCCCGATCGCCCCGCCCTCGGGCACGGTCGAGGTGTCACCGGCGACCGTGCCCGCGCCCGCGCCGCCGCTGGGGTGCGAGCGCGGCTGGGGCCGGTGCTCGACCGGCGGCTTGATATCCCGGTTCGGGTCGCGGTACTCGTCGCGTTGCTCCATGCCCATCCGGTACCCGCGCCAGCCGGCATGATGCCTGCGTCACAACGCGTAAGGACCTTACGAGCCGTACCGGCCCTCCGCAGCGCCCGTAAGGCCCCCGTACCGCGGGAACATCAGGCAGGCGCCTCATGTGACCCCGGTGCCTTCAGGCGAAGAGTGAGTACCAACAAGGAATGACTCAAGCCATGGGGGCTCAGATGTACACCACCGATCCGTACCTCACGCTCGGCGCCTACCACCAGCGCAGCCGGCGGCTTCGGGAGGAGGCCGCGGCGGACGCCATAGCCCGCCGGGCAGCGCGCGACCTGGCCGGCCGCCGGATCGCCGGGCGGCCGGCGCGCCGCCGGCGGGTACCCGCGATGCCGTAAATGGCGCTGGAAAATGGCGGCGGAAATGTCGGAGGGGCGTGTCATGCTCGATGATGTGAGCAGCCGCCCCACCAGCACCGCCCTCGTCGGCCGGGAAGTCGAGTTCGCCGCCGTCTGCGACCTTCTCAAGCGCGCCCGGGCCGGCGAGCCGGCGGCGATGCTCGTGGGCGGCGAGGCCGGCATCGGCAAGAGCCGGCTGGTGGCGGAGTTTCTCGGGTACGCCGAGGCGGAGGGCGCGCAGGTGCTCGCCGGCCAGTGCCTGGAGCTGGGCGAGGAGGGGCCGCCCTTCGCGCCGTTCGCCGCCGCCCTGCGCGACCTGTTGCGCCGGGCGGGTCCGGCCGCCTTCGCCGGTCACGAGCAGGAGTTCGCCCGGCTGCTGCCCGAGCTGGGTCCGGTCGGGCCGGAGACCGTGCTCGACGCCCAGCGGGGTTCCCTGTTCGAGCTGGTCGCCGGCTTGTTCACCCGGCTGGCCGAGCAGCGCCCGCTGGTCTTCGTCATCGAGGACCTGCACTGGGCGGACCGCTCCACCCGCGACCTGATCGCGTTCCTGGTCCGGTCCGCGCGCACCGCCCGCACCCTGCTGCTGTGCACGTACCGGACGGACGAGCTGCACCGGGGGCACCCGCTGCGCCCGTTCCTCGCCGAGCTGGACCGGGTGCGCGAGGTCGAGCGGCTGGAGCTCGATCGCCTCGACCGCGACGACACCGCCGAGATCCTGGCCCAGTTGGGCGGCGGTGAGCAGCCGCCGTCGCTGGTCGACAACATCCACCGGCGGGCGCAGGGCAACCCGTTCTTCACCGAGGAGCTGGCGGCCTGCGCCGATCCCGCCTGCCTCATGGACATTCCCGACAGCCTGCGCGACCTGCTGCTGACCCGGGTCGACTCGCTGCCCGAGCCGGCCCAGTGCGTGCTGCGCATCGCCGCGGCCGGCGGCACCCGGATCGGGCACGAACTGCTCGCCGAGGTCGCCGAGATGCCCCCCGCCGAGCTGGAGTCGGCGCTGCGCGCCGCGGTCGCGGCCCAGCTGCTCGTCGCCGACCCTGACGGAGGGTACGAGTTCCGGCACGCTCTGGTCCGGGAGGCGGTCCACGACGACCTGCTGCCCGGCGAGCACGGCCGGCTGCACGCCCGGTACGCGAGCGCGATCGACGCGCGGCCCCAGCTCGTACCGGCCGGGGACGCGCCGGCCGAGCTGGCGCACCACTGGTACTCGGCGAACGACCTGCCCCGGGCGCTGTCCGCCGCGGTACGGGCGGCCGAGGCGGCCGGCCAGCGCTACGCGTACGCCGAGAAGAGCCGGCTGCTGGAGCGCGCGCTGAAGCTGTGGGAGCAGGTACCCGATGCCGAGTCGCTGCTCGCCATGAGCCACCTCAGCCTGCTGGAGGAGACGCTCGCCGCCACCGTCATCGCCGGTGACTTCATGCGCGCGCTGACCCTGTCGCGGGTCACGCTCGACGAGGTGGACCGCTCCGCCGAGCCGCTGCGCGCGGCCCAGTTGCTGCACCAGCGCGCCAAGCTGCTGCGCAACCTCGGCAAGAGCGACGGCAGCGCCGATTCGCGGGAGGCGTACGCGCTCGCCACCGCCGTACCCGAGGCGCAGCGCCCGCTCGAACTGCTCGCCGACGTGGCCAACCACGTCGGGTGGTTCGACCCGGCCGAGGGCGCGCGGATCGCGGCGGAGGTGGCGCAGGCCGCCGACCGGCTGGGCGACGTGCCGGCGAAGGTCGCCACCATGCTGACCATCAGCCGGGTCCTCAAGCGCACCGAGTCCTTCGAGCGCGGCCTGCAGATGATGCGCGACGCCGCGCAACTGGCCAAGTCGGCCGGTGACACCCGCCACTACGTCATGGCGATGGTCAACTACTCCGACGCGCTGTTCGAGGTCGGCGACTACGCCGGCTCGGTACAGGCGGGTGCCGACGGCGCGACCGAGGCCCAACACATCGGCATCAGCCGCTCCACCGGGGCGTTCCTCTTCTCCAACCAGGCCGAGGCGCTGGTCGCGCTCGGCCGGTGGGACGAGGCCGACGCGATGTGCGCGCAGACCGCCCGGCTCGACCCACCCGGTTCGCTGGGGCTGCACTGGATGCACATCCGCGCCCGGCTGCGGCTGGCCCGTGGGCAGGCCGGCGCCGACGACCTGGTCGACCGGGTACTGAGCTTCTCCCGCCGGGCCTACCTCGACTCGCAGCTGCGCCTGCCCCAGCACGAGCTGAGCATCGAGGCGGCGCTCGCGCGCGGTGACGTGGCCGCCGCCACGCAGGCCGCCCGGGAGGCGCTTGCCTACCCGACGCTCACCGACAATCCGCGCTACGCGTGGCCGCTGCTGGCGCAGGTCGCAAGGGCGGCGGTGGCCGGCGCCTCGGCCGGCTCGTCTGCAGGCACCTCGGCCGGGGATGGCCCCTCGCCGGCCGAAGTACTGGCCATGGCGGACCGGCTCGTGGTGCTCTACCCGGCCCAGCGCGCCCTCGCGGCACAGGTACGGGCCCAGCTGGCCGTGCCCGAATCGGTGCAGGCGTGGCAGGCCGCGGTCGACGAGTGGCGGCGCGACGGGCAGCCGTACCCGCTGGCCCAGGCGCTGACGTCGCTCGCCGGTGCCGCCGCCGCGGCCGGCGACCGCGCGATCGCCACGGATGCGCTGGAGGAGGCGACCACGATCGCCGCGCGGCTGGAGGCCCGGCCGCTGGTTGACGCGCTCGCCACGCTCGCCCGCCGCATCGGGGTACGCCCGGGCGGCGTGGCACCGGCACCCGAGGCGCACGTGCTGACCGACCGGGAACGGGAGGTGCTGCGGCTGGTCGCCGAGGGATACAGCAACCGGCGTATCGCCGCCGAGCTGTACATCTCCCCGAAGACGGCGAGCGTGCACGTATCCCGAATCATCGCGAAGCTGGCCGTGGCCAACCGCGTCGAGGCCGCCACGGTGGCGCGCCGCCTCGGCCTGCTCTGAGCCCGTTTTCCTGAGGCGAATCTTGTAAGTATCGGCACCGTATCCGGTGCCATCGGTACCAAGATTCGTCCCGGCGACCCATCACAACCGGACGACAAGCAGCGGGATAAAGCGCGACGTACCCGCCGTTGCGGACGTTCGTCGGGTGACAATGCCGATCACTGCTCGGCAGCCTGGTCCCGTGAAACTACCTCGGATCTTGACCCTCGCGGCCACGGCCGCGGTCGCCGCCGTACTCGCCGCCGGTTGCCACGACTCCGCGATTCCGGAAGCCGCGACGACCTCGCCCGCCGCGATAGTCCCGGCCGCCGCGTCGCCGAGCGACTCCAGTACGCCGCAGGAGAACCCAGTCCCGTCGCCGACCGCGGATATCCCGAGCCCCGCGCCCGTGCACACCACCGCTCCCGCCACGCACCGCACCAGCCCCAGGCCGCGGACGACCACGGCGACCAGTAAGCCCGGCCCGTCGCCGGCACGTACCTACTACGGCGTACATCCGGGCGCGTTCTGTTCCCAGCACGGTGCTTACGGATACACGGTTGACGGCACCTTGATGCGGTGTACCACGACCGCGACGGACAGCCGGTACCGGTGGCGCAAGGCCTAACTCCACAGTGGACTGTCTATTGTGACTGGTTGCACGTTCCTCTACGCCCAGGCAACAAGGCATTACGCTTCGCAACCGTCCCCTGAGGACGTTCAGTAAGGTAATAACTACGCTCGGCTTCCCACTCGCAACGCCCCCGCAGAGCTTGATAATCTGCCGCCACCACGGCAGGGGTTCAAGCAGGGACGCGCCGCCGTGATCTGCGCAGACGGAGGTCGTCCAGTGGCTGACAATGGGATGAAGGGCCGCGTGCGGGGGCTGCTCGGAGCGCCGCCGGCCGTGGCGGAACCCTTGGAGCAGCACATCGACGGTCTCCGCGAGGCGACCGGTCAGCACCAGGCTCTTCAGGTGTTGACGCTGGCCCAGCGGACGGCCGAAGACCACGTCGCCAATGCCCGGCGGCAGGCCGACAAGATCTGTGCGGACGCGCGCAACACCGCGGAGCAGATCGTGCGGGACGCGCAGGCGCACGCCCAGGGCCTGGCGCAGGACGCCGACAAGGCGCTGGCGGAGGCGCGCGCCAAGGCGATCCAGGTCGCCCGCGAGGCGCAGGGGCAGGCGGAGAAGGCGCAGCGTGCCGCCGAGGAGATCCTGGCCGACGCGCGGACCCGGGCCGACGAACTGGCCAAGAACGCCCAGGCAAACGCCGATGAGCTCAAGCACCAGGCCCGGCAGCGCTACGAAGACGTCGTCGGCGGCCTCGCCGCCAAGCGGGAAGCGTTGCAGCGCCAGATCGAGGCACTCGAGGACTTCGACCGCGAATACCGGTCGCGGCTGTCCTCCTTCCTACAGAACCAATTGCGCGCCCTCTGGGTCGACGAACCGCAGGTGAATGCCGCGACGATCGAAGAGCAGCCCGAGCAGACGGTACCCGCCGCGCAGCACAGTGCCTGACCAAGACCACGATCTACCCACGTCCGCAGCGCGCCGTACGACGGCTTGCTGAAGGAGATCTTCATGTTGTACGGGTAGAGATCGTGGGTAACGGTTGGGCAACAGTGGTGTTACGGAAGGATGGGTATGAAGATCCTCGTGCTCGGTGGGGATGGCTATCTGGGTTGGCCGACGGCGCTGCACTTGTCGGAGTGTGGGCATGAGGTTGGTGTCGTGGACAACTTTGTGCGCCGACAGTATGACCATGAGTTGGGCGCGGAGAGTCTGGTGCCGATCGAGACGTTGTCGACTCGGGTGCGGGTGTGGGCGGAGTTGACGGGGCGGCGGTTGGCGCGGTTTGTTGGTGATTTGACGGATGCGGAGTTTACGTATCGGGTGATACGGGAGTTCGGTCCGGATGCGGTGGTGCATTTTGCGGAGCAGCGGGCGGCGCCGTATTCGATGATTGATCGGGCGCATGCGGTGTATACCCAGACGAATAATATTGTGGGTACGTTGAATGTGTTGTATGCGATCGCTGAGGTTGATCCGTCGATTCATTTGGTGAAGTTGGGGACGATGGGGGAGTATGGGACGCCGAATATTGATATTGAGGAGGGGTGGTTGACGGTTTCGCATAATGGGCGTTCTGATCGGGTGTTGTATCCGAAGCGACCTCCGTCGATGTATCATTTGTCGAAGGTGCATGATAGTCATAATATTGAGTTTGCGTGTCGGGTGTGGGGGTTGGCGGCGACCGATCTGAATCAGGGGATCGTGTACGGGCAGCAGACGGCGGAGACTGTTCGGGATGATCGGTTGGCGACGCGGTTTGATTATGATGCGGTGTTCGGGACGGTGTTGAATCGGTTTGTGATTTTGGCGGCGTTGGGTCATCCGTTGACGGTGTATGGGGAGGGTGGTCAGACTCGGGGTCTGATTGATATTCGGGATACGGTGGAGTGTATTCGGTTGGCGGCTGAGCATCCGGCGGGGGCGGGGGAGTATCGGGTGTTCAATCAGATGACCGAGAGTATGTCGGTGTTGGAGATCGCGAAGTTGGTGGCGGATCTGCATCCGAATGCGGTGGCGGTGGAGCATCTGGAGAATCCGCGGGTGGAGGCGGAGGCGCATTATTACAAGGTGGCGCATACGGGTCTGGTTGAGTTGGGGTTGACTCCGCACCTGTTGTCGGAGACGTTGCTGACCTCGTTGTATGCGGTGGCTGACCGGTACAAGGAGCGCGCCGATCTGGACCTGCTGCGCCCGGCAATCCGCTGGCGACGCCAGGGCGCCCTCCGGTAATCTCCATCCGGAATTGCGGAAGGGGATCATCCATGGCTGCCAAGCGCGCCGCGAAGTCGGCGAGCGCCTCGACCAAGACCGAGGCCGCGCCGCCCGCGGCGGAGGTCGCCGCGCCAACCGCCAGCGCGCCGGTGCCCGACGAGCCGGCACCAGCCGGGCAGGCGACTGACGAGCAGGCGACCGACGAGGCCGCCGAGGCACCACCCGAGCCGGCCAACCGGGCCGAGCGCCGGGCCCTGGCCAAGGGTAAGACCGGGTCGCCGCCGGTCGGCAAGGTCAAGACGTACGGGCGTGGCGCGCCCGCCGGCCAGACGCCCCGCCACTGGCAGGGCCGCCGCGGCGGCTAACGGCTCTTCGCCCGGGTCCGCCACGGGCGGGGGAGCAGGGCCGGTACCGCGCGGATGTGGTCCGCGTACCCCGGGCGCCTGGCCAGTGAGCGCCGGTCCATCATCGGTACGCTCGCGAACTCGAAGAGCGTGACCATCGCGAGCGGCCCGAGCACGCTCCACCATCGGCCCCGCGGCCAGGTTGCCGCGAGCCCGAACAGCCACAGGCCGCACCAGAACGCGATCTCGCCGAGGTAGTTGGGGTGGCGTACCCACCGCCACAGCCCGACGTCCGCGATCCGTCCCCGGTTCGCCGGAGCCGCCGCGAAGCGCTTGAGCTGCGCGTCCGCCACGCCTTCCACGCCGACCGCGGCGAGCGTGACCGCCGCGGCGAGCACGTCGAGCCCGCCGAAGGCGCGGGTACCGGTGACCGCCGGCCACACCGGCAGCATCCCGGCGAACACCACCAGGGTCGGCATGAGCTGGATGCCGGCGAGGCTCACCAGCCACCATGGCAACCGGCCGGAGGTGTCGGCCCGCAGGCCCACGTACCGCCAGTCCTCGTGGCCGAGTCCCCGCCAGGTGCCGGCCCAGTGCCCGGTCAGCCGCACCGCCCACAGCAGGATCAGCGCGATCACCAGAACCTGCCGGGCCGGTACGCCGGAGCCGGCGGCGAGCGCCCAGGCGATCGCGATCACCGGCGGCGCCACACTCCAGTACGGGTCGTAGAGGCTGGAGTTGGCGACCGCCATCGAGCAGGCGAAGACGGCCAGCGTCGCGACCACGTCGGCGCAGAGCGCGACGGTCACCGGGTGATGGCCGTCGAGCGCCTCGGCCGCCGCCCACGCCGCGAGGCCGGCGAGCAGGTACGCGGCGACCACCACGGCGAACGCGGTGGCCCGCGGGATCTCGGCGAGGCCGCGCCCCACCCGGTACTCGGACATGAACCGGGACTCTACTCAGTCGCAGATCAGGACCGCGGCGCCGTTGACGCGATCCGCGGCGAGATCGGCGAGGGCCTGGTCGGCCTTTGCGAGAGGGTACGGGGTGGTGCTGACGCGCAGCGGGTGCTCGGCGGCGAACGCGAGGAACTCCCGCCCGTCCGCGCGCGTGTTGGCGGTGACGCTGCGCAGCGAGCGCTCCTGGAACAGGTGCCGCTGGTAGTTGAGGGACGGGATGTCGGTCAGGTGGATGCCGGCGATGGCGAGGGTACCGCCGCGATCCAGCGCGGCGAGTGCCACCGGTACCAGGTCGCCCACGGGCGCGAACAGGATCGCGGCGTCCAGCGGTTCGGGTGGCGCGTCGTAGGCTCCGCCGACCGAGGCGGCGCCCAGCTCGCGGGCCAGGTCCTGGGCGGCCGCGGCCCGGGTCAGCACGTGCACGGTGGCGCCCTCCGCGATGGCGACCTGGGCGGCCAGGTGCGCGGAGGCGCCGAAGCCGTAGACGCCCAACCGGCCACCGGCGGGCAGCTCGGCGCGGCGCAGCGCCCGGTACCCGATGATCCCGGCGCACAGCAGCGGCGCGAGCGTGGCCGGCTGGTACCCGTGGGGCAGGCGGTACACGTACGCCGCCGGTGCGGTGGTGTACTGCGCGTACCCGCCGTCCGCGTCCCACCCCGTGTACCGGGAGGCGGGGCAGAGGTTCTCCGCGCCACGTCCACAGTAGACACACGTGCCATCGGTGTGCCGCAGCCACGCCACGCCGACCAGTTCGCCGGTGGCGAAGCCGGTCACCTCGGCGCCCCACCCGACCACCTCGCCGACGATCTCGTGCCCCGGTACCACCGGCGAGCGGTGCACGGGCAGGTTGCCCTCTGCCACGTGCAGGTCGGTACGGCAGACCCCGCAGACCCGTACCCGGATCAGCAGGTCGCCGGGGCCCGGCTCGGGTACCGGCCGGCGGGTCTCCCGGAGGGGCCTCGTCGACATCGGCCCCGGCGTCGCGACCTCCCACGCCAGCATGGTCTCCATCGCCCCATCATCTCGTGCCACGACGCGACGCCAACCGCTTAAAGAAGCAGGAGCAGGGGAAAGTACAGCGGCATGCGTGCCAACCGGCATAGGCTGGCGATGGCGCTCGCCGCCATCCTGCTCGTGCTCGCCGGGTGCACCTCGGCCCAGAGCGCCGCGGCGCCGCGCCTGCCCACCGTCGACGGGTCCCTGATCGTGCTGGACAGCGACGGTGTACTCACGTCGCTGCGCGCCGCCGACCTCCGTCCACAGTGGAGGATAGACCTCGGCGGTCGGGAACGGTACTCGGGCCTGCCGCGGTACCCGAGGCACGTCCTGGCCGTCGACGCCCGGCGCCAGCTCTACGTCACCGCGCCACCCTGGCTGTTCGTCCTCGACGGCGGTACCGGCCGGCTGCGCGCGGCGGTCAGCCTCCCGCCCGACGTGGAGTGGCTCGCACCGGCCGTCGACGGCGACGGCGTGTACCTGGCCGGTGCCGACCGCAACGGCACGCCGATGGTGGCGCTGGTCGACATGGCGGCCCACCAGGTGACCGATACCGCGACGCTGAGGCCGGCGGCCGGCCGGTACTGGGCGGTGTACGCAACCGCGATCTTCGCCGGTGGCTCCCGGCTCGCGGTCACGTACCAGAGCCAGACCGCGACCGGCATGGACATGGTGGACCTCGGCGAGCTGCAACCGGTGCGCTGCCAGGCGGGTACCCGCGACGGTTCGGGCTGCGCCGCCCAGGTGGACGGCGGGGTGGTCGGGTACCGCGACGCTGCGGTCGCCGCGACCGGCGCCACCAACCTGGTGCGGCTGGACGGTTCCGGCCGGGTCAGCAGTTACCTGTCGACCGGGCTCGCCGGCGCGCACCTGCGGGAGCTGGCGGTGGACGCCGGGCGGCAGGAGCTGTTCGCGGTCGGGGCGTGCGGGTACGCGGGCGGCCTGGCCACGGTGGGGCTGCGCGCGGGAGCGGCGAGGCTGCTCGCCGCGCCCAGCCGCCCCGGTTCCGGCCAGGTGTGCGGGGACCGGGTACTGGTCGCGCCCGGCGGCGCCGAACTCGCCGTCGTCGGCGCGAGGCATGCCGCGATGCTCGACTCCGATACCGGTGCGGTGCTGGTCAGCCGTACCGTATCCGCGCCGCTCGTGGACGCGGTACTGGCGCCGTAGTTCAGCGCGGCGGCAGCTCGTGCAGTACCACCTCGGTGAGCGCGCCCGCCCTGGTGACCAGCGCGGTCAGGAACGTTGCCCGCGGCTGGCGGCGCCGATCGGTGGGCGAGCCCGGGTTCAGTAGCCGGATGCCGCCGGGCGTCGTGCTGTCCCACGGGATGTGGCTGTGCCCGAAGACGAGCAGGTCGATTCCGGGGAACCGCTGGTCGCAGCGCTGCTCGCGGCCGGTGGCCGGCCCCGTCTCGTGCACCACTGCCAGGCGCAGCCCGTGCAGGGTCAGCCAGGCGATCTCGGGTAGCCGGGCGCGCAGCGGCGGCCCGTCGTTGTTGCCGTAGACGCCCAACAGCGCGTGGGTGCGGGCGGCCATGGCGTCCAGCAGCGCCTCGTCCACCCAGTCGCCGGCGTGGATCACCAGGTCCGCGTCGCCGATCGCGCGCCACAGCGCCGCTGGCAGATCCCGCGCCCGGACCGGCACATGCGTGTCGGAGGTGAGCACGACGCGGGTACCGCGAGGATTGCCTTCGATGGTCGAAGGGTACCTCTGGCGTGTGTCGCAAGATCCCCGCCGGCTGGGCGTCGTGCTGCCAATTGTGGCGCTGGTGGCAGTGACCGGGTGCGTCGGCCCGACGGTCACGGAGAAGGGCTACCGCGACAAGGTGACGGGCACCGCGCGTACCGTCGCCGCCGCCGTCGCGTCCGCCACCTACGCCGCGCGGTTGGAGCTGGACGGGCGGCTGGCGCTCGCCGTGGCCGACACGGTGGTCAGCGACGCTGAGCAGGACGCCGGCTCCGCGCAGACCGCGCTGGAAAGCCGGCAGCCTCCGGACCAGCAGGCGATCGAGCTGGGCGAGCGGGCGAGCAAGCCGATACAGTCCGCGGTCGACGGGCTGCGCGAGCTGCGGATAGCGGTGCGCCGGGGCGACCGTACCGCCATCGACAAGGCCCTGTCCGACCTGGCCGCGCCCGCCCGCGACCTCGGCACCCTGGCCGGCTCATGAAGCGGCTGCTGAGCCTCGCCCTCGGGGTGATGACCGCGATCGGGGGCTTCGTCGACATCGGCAACCTGGTCACCAGCGGTGTCACCGGCGCGCGCTTCGGCACGGCTCTGACGTGGGCGATCGTGGCGGGCACGGCCGGCATGGTGCTGTACGGGGAGATGGCCGGCCGGGTCGCCGCGGTCGCCCGCCGACCGGTGTTCCACGTGATCCGGGAGCGCCTGGGGGTGCGCCTCGGCCTGGCCAACCTGGCCGCCGCGACACTGCTGTCGTTGCTCACGCTGGCCGCCGAGATCGGCGGCCTCGGGCTGGTGCTGGAGCTGGTGACCGGAGTCAACTACATCATCTGGGTACCGCTGGTGGCGCTCGCGATGTGGCTGACCGTCTGGCGTATGCCGTTCCAACTCATGGAGAACGTGCTCGGACTGCTCGGCCTGGCCCTGGTCGCGTTCGTCGTCGCGCTGTTCGTGGCGCCCACCGACTGGGGCGCGCTGTGGCACGGCGCGACCCACCCGAACGTGCCGCCGAACGAGGGCCACCCGATGTACTTCTTCTACGTCGTCTCGCTCTTCGGCGCCTGCCTCATCCCTTACCAGGTGATCTTCTTCGCATCAGGTGGCCGCGAGGAGGAGTGGACCACGCAGCGGCTCTCCGAGATGCGGCTCAACGTCTTCGTCGGGTTCCCGCTCGGCGGCCTGCTCAGCATCGCCATCATGTGGGCCGCGGCCGCTGCCCTGCAGCCGAGGCAGGTCCAGGTCAGCCACCTCGGTCAGGTGGCGCTGCCGGTGGCCGACGCGCTCGGCCCGGTCGGTCTCGTGCTGGTACTCGTCGGCTTCGCCGCCGCGGTCTTCTCCGCGGGCACCGAGTGCGCGCTGTCCGTCGGGTACGGAGTGTCCCAGTACTTCGGCTGGGCCTGGGGCAAGCGGCGAGCGGCGCGGGACGCGCCCCGCTTCCAGCTCGTCTGCCTCGCGAGCATCGTCGCCGCCACCGCGTTCATCATGACGACGATCGACCCGATCATGCTGACCATCGTCTCGGTGGTGCTGGGCGCGGCGGCGGTCCCGCTCACGTACTTCCCGATCCTGATCGTCGCCAACGACCGCTCGTACCTGGGGGAGCGGGTCAACCGGCGCTGGCTCAACCTGGCCGGCTCGCTGTTCCTGCTGGCCATGGTCGTCGTGTCGGTGGTGACCGTACCGCTGCTGCTCATCACGAAGGCGGGCCAGTAGATGCGCGCCCCACGTACCCTCTCCGCGAACGACGCGCTGCTGGACCAGCAGATCTTCGACGTGGACGGCGAGCCGGTCGGGCGCGTCGACGACCTGGAGCTGACCGAGCCCGAGGACGGGGGCGGGCCGGTGCTGACCGCCCTGCTGTGCGGGCCGACCGCATTGGGACCGCGCATCGGCGGCCGGATCGGCACGTGGTGGCTGTCGGTGGGGCGCCGGTTGCGCGCCCGGGACGACCCGTACCCGAACCGGATCCCGATCAGTCAGGTGGCCTCCGTCGGACCGACCGGCATCACGCTGCTGGTCTCGCGCGACGTGCTCGACGCCGACCGGCTGCGGGACTGGGTGCGGGACAAGGTGGTGGCGCGGATTCCGGGGAACGGGAAGGGCCGGCCATGATCGGAGCGGAGCTCATCGGCTGCCACGTGTACGACCCGTCCGGCGCGTGCCTCGGCAAGGTGCACGACCTGCGGTTCGCGGCCTCCGGTCTCGCCGTGGACGGCAGCGGCTCGCCGGCGTACCAGTTGACCGCGGTCGAGTGCGGCGGCGTGGGCCTGGTGCACCGGCTCGGGTACGCCGGCCGGGAGATGGCCGGTCCCTGGCCGCTGACCCTGCTGCTGCGCCGGCTGGTCCGCCGCTCCGTGGTCGTGCCGTGGAGCGCGGTAGCGCGGGTCGAGGAGCACCGGCTGTACATCGGGCTGCCCGCTGCCGACCTGCGCCCGACCATTGAGTCGCGCGCTGGGGAGGAGGCGTGAGGTGTCGTGACTGAGGTCGGTGGGCTGGACCTGCTGCTGGGCTGGGCGTTGTTCGGCGGCCTGCTCGCGGCGCTCGCCTTCACGATTCTGCGCGGCCGGGCCGACCCCCGGCGTGAGGTCAAGCGGCGTACCGACGATCCGCCGGTCTGACTGGGCGGCTACCGGGCCGACGCCGCGGTCGCGCCGGGTGCCCACTCGACCAGCATCAGCGTCGTGTCGTCCTGCGCCTCGCCCTTCTGGTGCCGCAGTACCGCGTGCGAGAGCCGGCGCAGCGTCTCGGGCGCCGGCAGGCCCGCGGCGCAGTGCCGTTCCGCGAGGTCGATCAGGCGCTGTACGCCGAACAGGTTGCCTTCCGGGTCGCGTGCCTCGACCGCGCCGTCGGTGTACAGCAGCAGCCGGTCGCCGGGTTCCAGGCTGACCCGCGCCCGGCGGACCGCGGTGTCCGAAAGGCCTATCGGCAGCCGCCGGCCCCCGGCCAGGCTGCCGACCGCCCGGCCCCGGCGCAGCAGGATCGGCGGCGGGTGGCCCGCGTTCACGTAGCTCAGGTGGCCGGTGTTGAGATCCAGTTCGGCCAGCACACCGGTGACGAAGCGCAGGTCACCGAAGTTGGCGACCAGCTCCTCGTCGGCGGCCGAGGCCATCGCCTCGATGGGGCTGCCGGCGCATCTGGCCGAGCGCATCGCGGCCAGCGTGACCGCCGCGGTCAGCCCGGCGCCCAGCCCGTGACCGATCGCGTCGAGCACCGCCAGCTTCGCCACGTCGTCGTCGACGGCGTAGTCGAACGCATCGCCGCCAACGTCGTAGCAGGGTTCCAGGACCGCGGTGACGACCAGCCGGTGGGTCGCGAAGGTCAGCGGTGGCAGCATGCGCCACAGCAGCTCCGCGCCGGTGGTCATGATGCGGGAGCGGCGGGTACGGCGCAGCGTGTCGCCGCAGCTCGCCTTGCGTACCACGAGTTCGCCGACGCAGCCGGCGAACATCTGGCAGCCCTCCAGCACGACCGGGTCGTCCGGAGCGAGGCCGCCGGACAGGCGCACCTCGAGCACGCCGATCCGGTCGGCGCCGTCGAGCAGCGGCAGCCACAACCGGCCGGTATGCCCGTGGACCAGCGGCTTCGCGGACTGGAAGGCGCGACCGGCGACGGTCGAGTCGATGGGCAGTACCGCCGGCGTGCGCGGCGGCTCGGGCAGCGCGCGCAGTGAGCGCTGCTCGCGGTCGACCAGGTAGATCGACAGGTGCGCGCCGATCCCGCCGATCGCCGCGTTGATCGCGCCGGGCAGGGCGCTGGGCTGGACTAGTGGGCTGGCGTGCTGCAGCCGCACGATGGCGTCACGCCATGGCGAGAGGGTTCCGGGCACTCGGTAACCGTATGCCCACGAAGAGCGAGAATCCTACAGATTCGGCGATTGTCCCGCCGTGGCGCCGTCCGGCTTCGCCGCGGCGCCGTCCGGGTGCGTCGCGGCGCCGTCCGGGTGCATCGCGGCTCCGTCCGGCTTCGCCGCGGCGCCGTCCGTGAGGTACGGCTCCGGCTCCATCACGAGAACCGCGCCGCTGGCGTCGCCGTTCGCGGCGCCCAGCGGCGAGCAGGTCACCCGTACCGAGATCTGCCGGCCGCGCCGGTTGACCGCGGGCAGCGCGATCTCGATCGGGGCGCCGTGGTTGGCGAGCGCCTGCCGGAGGACCGGGCGCAGCTGCTCGGTGGGCAGCCCGATGTCGAGGTTGAGGAAGTGCTGGCCGATCGCCTCGTCCTTGCGCAGGCCCCACAGGTCCTCCGCGCACCGGTTCCAGACCTGTACCTGCAGGTCCCGGCTGAGTACGGCGACGCCGGCGCGCAGGCTGGTCAGCACCGTCTCCAGGAAGGCGTTCGCCGAATCCAGCTCGGTGGAGCGCTCGCGCAGCTGGTCGTTGATGTTCTGGAGCTCGTCGTTGGTCGACTGGAGCTCCTCGTTCATCGTCTCCAGCTCCTCGTTCGTGGACTGCAACTCTTCGTTGGTCGTCTCCAGCTCCTCGACCGTTGACTGGAGTTCCTCGTTCGTCGTCTCCAACTCCTCATTCGTGGACTGCAGCTCCTCGTACGCGTTCCCCAACTGCCGGTTGGCGCGCTCCAGGTCCTCCTGCAGCCGGTACCGTTCGCTGACGTCCTGGAAGCTCAGCGTCACGCCGAGCAGGCCGGAGCCGTTGTCGACCAGCGGGTTGACGTTGATGTCGAGGTACACGGTCTCGGTGGCGCCGCGCGGGTACTCGATCCCGCCGAGCGTGATCATGCGCCGATCCAACTGGGCCTGCTCGATGTACCGGCGCAGCTCGGTTGGCCGGTAGGAGATGTCGAGGTCGCGGAAGGGCCGCCCGACGTCGCGCGAGGAGATTCCGAACAGGCTCTCCGCCTGGCGGTTGGCGAGCGCGATCAACCCGTCGGCGGTGACCACGACCTGGGCGACCGGGCTGGCCAGGAGCGCCTCGTTGCGCAGCCGGTCCAACCCGACCAGCTCGGTCTGCCGGGGCAGTATCGGCGGGGTGCTGAACAGCGCGCCGCTCGTCTCGCGCAGCTGCGGCGCCTTGCGGAAGATCCTTCGCTTCAGGTCGACGGGTACGAACAGGTTCGTGTGGCTGAGCAGCATCTCCGCCTTGCCGAGGAACAGCAGGCCGCCGTCGGCGAGGGCGAAGTGGAAGCGGGGGAGGATGCGCGACTGGGTCTCGGCGTTCAGGTACATCAGGCTGTTGCGGCACACCAGCATGTCGATCCGCGAGATCGGCGCGTCCTGTACCAGGTCGTTGCGGCCGAAGATGACCGAGCGGCGCAGGTCCTTACGGAACGTGTACCGGCCGCCGGCCACCTCGAAGTACTTCTCCAGCAGGTGCTGCGGTACGCCGCGCACCTCGCGCTCGCCGTACGTGGCGTGCCGGGCCTGGTTCAGCCCTTCCTCGTCGATGTCGGTGGCGTAGATCTTGACGCGCTGCCGGAACTCCTCCGCGCCGAGCAGTTCGGCGAGCAGCATCGCGAGCGTGTACGCCTCCTCGCCCGAGGCGCAGCCGGCGCTCCAGATCCGGATCGTGCTGCTGGCGGCGCGGGTCTGCAGGAGCTGGGGGAGGATCTCGGCGCGCAGGTAGTCCCACGGATCCTGGTCGCGGAAGAAGCTGGTGACGTTGATCAGGATCGTGTTGAACAGCGCCGTGAACTCGTCCGCGTTGACCTGTAGCAGGTCCAGGTACTCGACGTAGTCAGCGGCGCCGACCTGGTCCATCCGCCGGTCGACCCGGCGGGTGAGGCTCGTTCGCTTGTAGCCCGTGAAGTCGAAGCCTCGCGTCTCCTTCAAGTAGATCAGCAGCGCCTCGAACTGCGGGTCGGTCTGGTTCATTCGGCTGCCCTTCGATGGCATCCACCTTGGCTCCCGCTGTTCCTGGGTACGCTACTCCGTCCCTCGCGATCTCCGTTTCATCCCATCGGGGATCGGGTAGCCGGCAGGTACCGGCCCCTCCCGGAGGTGATCGCATGCCCATCTCGACCACGAACCCCGCCAACGGCCAGACCCTGAAGGTCTTCGACCCGATGTCCGCGGAGCAGGTGGCGCAGCGGCTGGGCCGGGCGGCCGAGGGTTTCGAGGCGCTGCACGGCACGACCTTCGCCCGGCGCTCGGAGTGGATGAGCCGGGCCGCCGGCATTCTCGACGACGAGGCCGAGTCGATCGCCACGATGATGACCACGGAGATGGGCAAGACCGTCGCGGCGGCCACGGCCGAGGTCGAGAAGTGCGCGCGGGCGTGCCGGTACTTCGCCGACAACGCGCACGCGCTGCTCGCCGACGAACCCGCCGCCGCGGAGGCGGTCGGGGCGGTGCAGGCGTACGTGCGGTACCAGCCGATCGGCCCGGTACTCGCCGTGATGCCGTGGAACTTCCCGCTCTGGCAGGTGATCCGGTTCGCCGCGCCGGCGCTGATGGCCGGCAACGTCGGGCTGCTCAAGCACGCCTCGAACGTGCCGCAGACCGCGCTGTTCCTCGAGGACCTGTTCCGCCGGGCCGGCTTCCCGCCCGGCGCGTTCCAGACCCTGCTCATTGGCTCCGACCAGGTGGAGGCGGTACTCACCGACCACCGGGTACGCGCGGCGACGTTGACCGGCAGCGAGGGTGCCGGGCGCGCGGTCGCCGCGGTCGCCGGGCGGGAGTTGAAGAAGACGGTACTGGAGCTGGGCGGCAGCGACCCGTTCGTGGTGATGCCCACCGCCGACGTGCAGCGCGCCGCCACCGTCGCGGTGACCGCCCGCTGCCAGAACAACGGCCAGTCCTGCATCGCGGCGAAGCGCTTCATCGTGCACGCCGACGTGTACGACCAGTTCACCGACGCGTTCGTGACGAAGATGTCCCGGATGCCGGTGGGTGACCCGATGAGCCCGGGTACCCAGATCGGGCCGCTCGCCCTGGAGCAGGTGCGCGACGACGTGGCGGAGCAGGTACGCGACGCGGCGGCGAAGGGCGCCCAGGTGCTCTGCGGCGGCGAGGTACCCGACCGGCCCGGCTGGTGGTACCCGCCGACCGTGGTTGCCGGGCTGACACCGGAGATGCGGATGTGGTCCGAGGAGGTCTTCGGGCCGGTCGCCGGCGTGTACCGGGCGGAGTCCTACGACGAGGCGATCGCCATGGCCAACGCCACCGACTTCGGCCTGGGCGCCAACGCCTGGACCGGTGACCCGACCGAGCAGGAGCACTTCGCGCGGGATCTCGCCGCCGGTTCGGTGTTCGTCAACGGGATGGTGACCTCGTACCCAGAGCTGCCCTTCGGCGGGATCAAGAACTCCGGCTACGGCCGCGAGCTCTCCGCCCACGGCATCCGGGAGTTCTGCAACATCAAGACGGTCTGGCTGGGCCCGGCCGGCGTGCCTGGCGCGACTTCACCGGATGCTGGCGTGCAGACCGAGTGACGGTACCGGCCTTGCCCGCCGGGCGGGTCGACTGCTCCTCGGTGGCGTCCAGCAGCGCGCCGCGCAGCCGGCCGAGTACCGAGGTGAGCAGCCGGGAGACGTGCATCTGCGAGGTACCGACCCGGGCGGCGATCTGCGACTGGGTCATCTCGCCGAAGAACCGCAGGGCGACCACCTCGCGTTCGTGCGGGGTGAGGGTGGCCAGCAGCGGCCCGACCGACTGGCGGTACTCGACCAGGTCCAGTGCGGGGTCCTCGGCGCCGACCGCGTCGCCGAGCTCATGAGCCTCGCCCGGGCCGAGCGGGGTGGACAGCGAGACCGGGTGGTAGTTCTGCGAGGCGGCCAGGCACTCGGTGACTTCGGCCTCGGGTACCTCGAGGAAGCTGGCGAGGTCGCCGATGCCGGGCCGGCGCCCGAGGGCCTGGGTCAGCGTCTCCGCCGCGCGGTTGACCGACAGGCGCAGTTCCTGGATGCGGCGCGGTACCCGCAGCGTCCAGCCCGCGTCGCGGAAGTGCCGGCGTAGCTCGCCGAGGATGGTCGGGGTGGCGTACCCGAGGAACCCGGTGGCCCGCTCCGGCTGGTACCCGTTGACCGCCTTCACCAGGCCCATCGCGGCGACCTGGCAGAGATCCTCGACGGGTTCGCCCCGGTGGCGGTACCGGATCGCCAGCCGGCGGGCGTACGGCAGCGCCTGCTCCACCGCCCGCTCGCGCAGCGAGTGGCGGCGCGGGTCGCCGGGCGGCAGCGCCTGCGCCGCCGACAGCAGCTGGTGCACGTTCTCCGCGAGCGCGGCGACCGGCAGCTCGGCGTCGCCGCCGCGTTCGTCGCCGGCGTCGTCGGCCTGGTTCCCGCCGGTGCCGAGTGCGGCGATCGCCTGCTCCCGGGTGAGGTAGGCACCCAGGTCCTTGGCGACGCCGGCGACCTCCAGCACCTGCAGCACCGCGCTGCGCGCGTCCACCGCGCACAGCTCGACGCCGCGCTCCCGGTTCGTGTGCGCGGCGCGCAGCAGTAGCGCGACGGCGTTCGCGTCGATGAGCGTGGCCCCGGCGAGGTCCACGACGATGCCGCTGGTATCCCGCGGCAGGCCGTCGAGCACCATGGCCAGGCGCGGCGCCACCGACGCGTCGAGGTCCCCATGGATCTCGACGATGTCCGTTGCCCCGGTCTCGCGTGCGTGTTTGACCCCAAAAACCGCCACGAGGACCGACCCCCTTCTCCCGACCCCCTCGGCGATGCGCTTTTCCCCCTGCCGTTAGGAAGTGAAACCTAAACGGACCGAAGTATTTGGATTACCGGGAGTAGTGTCAGATTCCCGACATATCTGTCACGCACCGTAACCTGTTTGAGTACCGCGGTCATGGGGAAAGAAGGCGCGCGTGACGAGGCTCGCGACCGCTCCGCACCGCGACGACGACGGAGATGCGAACTACATTCAGTTACCGGTCGCGCGCGGGTCGAGTCAGGACGGAGTGCGCGTCGTGTGGCAGCGCCTGGCGCCGGTACCCGAGTCGATCCAGGTGGGCCGCTGGCTGACGGTACGCGCCTGCGACCGGTGGGGCCTGTCCGCGGCCGTGGCGCCCGCCCGGCAGGTGGCGACCGAGTTGATCGGCAACGCCGTACACCACGCGGGTACCCCGTTCGACCTGACCCTCACCTACGCTCCGCCGCTGCTGCACATCGCCGTACGGGACAAGTGCCCGGTCCTGCCCCGGCAGCGCACCCCGGAGACCGCCGAGGACAACGGGCGCGGGATGCTGCTGATCGAGGCGTTCGCGAGCAGCCACGGCGTGATGCGGGTACCAGGCGGCAAGGTGGTCTGGGCGGCGGTGCCCGCCAGCTGATCGTCCTCAGTGGACGATCATCGCGCTGACCTCGGTCGCCTCGCCGAGCATCCAGACCGCGTCCCGTACCGCCAGGCGCGGTGGCACCGGCAGGTCGTACGGGTGCCGGCGCAGCACCTCGGCGGCGCGCCACGGCGGCACGTGGCCATCCGGGTACTCGCGGGCGCCCCGCTCGTCGACGGTGCCCCGGACCCGGGCGAAGCCGGCCGCCGCGGAGAAGTCGGTGAGGCTGGCGAGGTCGGACGTGGCGAGGTCGTCGCGGGGCGCGCCGGGCGGCTCGACCAGCACGTCGATCTGCGTGAACGGCTGGCTGCCAGCCAGCCACCAGTGCAGTTCCCGGGCCGCGTACCGGCTCGGCCCCGGCAGCCAGTACGGCACCAGCCCGGCGCGGATCACCTGCCACGGATCCAGCAGCCGGCCGCACTCGACCACCAGCCGGCTGCCGGTCTTGCCGGCGGCGCGCAGCCAGCGCCGGTACAGGTCGGCGACGGCGGCGCTGAACACCTCCGGCCGGTTGAACATGACCCGGTACAGCGGATGCTCCCGGCCCGCCGCCCACTGCCGCAGGCCCTCCACGAACTCGGGGTTGATGGCCTGGGCGCTGTGCCCGCTGGCCCAGGTCCCTGAATCCCGGGCCAGCAGCAGCGCGGCACCCGGCCGCAGCCGGCTGCCGAGGAACCCGGCGTACGCCGCGGGCAGGTGGCGCCAGCGCACGAACAGCGTGACCGCGCCGTCCGGCGCACGCGCGATGCCGGGGCTGTCGACCTGGCGGACCGTGGCGTGCGGGTTCGCCGCCAGGATCCGGGCGGCTGCGGAGGCGGCGCGCATCGAGGCGTCGGCCGCGGTCGTGGCCGGGCCGGTCGGGGTGGCGACGGTGACGTCGAAGGCCGCCGGCAGCCAGGGCGCGCCGAGCGCGACCGCGAGGTGCGCGGCCGAGCCGTGCGGCGAACCCAGCACCACGGCCGGGTACCCGCTGTCGGGGTAGTGGTCCACGATCGTGCGGGCCACCCGCTCCGCGTCCACCTGGTCGATCTCGGTACCGGTCAGCAGGTCCGGGGCCGGGCGGGCGGCGATGCCGATGCGCTGGCCGAGGCCGGCCAGGCGGCGCAGCGTACCCGGCGGCCGGCCCTGGTCGCGACCGGCGAGGCTGGCCGCCGTCGCGTGCACCAGGGCGCCCACCAGTCCGGACACGCGCGGCAGGTCGCCGGTGCCCGGCGCGCCATGGTCGATGTGCGCGGTCACCCTCGTCGTGGACCTTTCAGGTGTTCGGTTCGGCGGACACGATGTCGGCGAGCGCCGAGTGGCCGTCGCGCGAAAGCGCCGCGTCGCCGAGGCTGATCAGCCCGACCAGCGCGCCGTCGCCCTCGACGACCGGCAGCCGGCGCACGGCGTGCGCGCGCATCAACAGGACCGCCGTGTCGAGGTCGTCGTCGGGGGTGACCGTGATCAGGTCGGTGCTCGCCACGTCGGCCACGGTGGTCAACTTCAGCGAACGCTCCTGGGTCAGGCCGCGGACCACGATGTCCCGGTCGGTGACCACGGCGGACAGCCGCTGCCCGTCCGTGACGAGCAGGTCGCCGAGGGCGGTGTCCCGCATCAGCGCCGCCGCCTCGACGATCGAGGTGTCGGGCGGTACCGACACCGGCTCCGCCATCAGGTCGCGCACCTTTTGTGCCATCGGCGCTCCTTTACTCGATCCGCCCGCCTTCAACCGTTGTTACGGTGTTGCGCCGGTACCCCGGCGAAGAAGCTCGAAACAACCTCGCCATTCCGACTACCCGCTCGTTGTTCTGGGTAGAGAGCAAGGTCCTTGTCCCCCTGCACGGAGGTGGTCGGTGGAGACCATTCAGGATTTCGTAGACCGCACGAGGGGCCCTCTTGTGCCGTACGTCGCCAGTTGGTACCCGTGGGTCTACGCGCATCACTACCTGCGCACCGAGATGACTACCCTGCCCTCCGGCTTGAAGGTGGGCCCGCGGCTGTCCCTGGACGAGGCGGTCGAACTCGTGCAGGTCTGGTGCGGCCTGACCGGGGAGAGCATCGATGCCTCGGCGCGTTCGCTCGCCGACGCGTACCTGCAGCGGTGGGGCGTGCCGGACGATCAGATCGGGCGCCCGGCGCCACAGGTACCGGTCCAGCCGGCCGAGCCGGACGTGCGCAACCAGGCGCCGGTATCGCCGGTGGCGGGGCCACGGCCGGGCAATGGAAACCGGCCGCGCTCCCGGGCGGTCAAGGGTCGCGGTGCGGGCAACCAGTCCAACGGCGCCCAGCCCGAACCGGAGTTGCCCGAGTCGGCGCAGGTCGTTTCGTAGCCGACCGACCGTACCCTGTGGACGGATTGGCGATCGTCCACAGTGTACGGTCTGATCACCACTCGCGGCGGCCAGCGCGCAGCCGGCTGGGGTCTACCTCGCGGTCGGGGAACCGGCGCAGGTACTCGTCCTCCAGCACGGCGGTGCGCTCGTCGTGATGCGCGAGCGCCTGCGGCGAACCGTGGCGGAAGGTATCGTCGCGCGTCTCGTGCAGGTGGTTGAGTTCCCGGCTCAGGTCCTCGTCGGACAGCGAGCCGGGCGGTATGCCCTGCCCCGTTGTGGGCGTCACACCGACCAACTGGACGAGCGCCTCGCTGACCTCGTCCTGTGCGTACTCGCCCTCGGGCAGCGCGCCCAGCGCCGAGATCACCTCCGGGGGCAGGTCGAGCGCGACCGCGCGGCGACGGATCACGTCGCTGGTCACGCGCTCCTGGCGGGCGTACACGTCGTCCAGCAACTCGTCGATGTCGTACATGCGCCATTGGGTACCCGAACCGGCCTACCTCCACACGCCGGGCCCGACCGGGTGGCACCGCTCGGGCACCGCTCGGTTGGAACCGGGAAGAAAGGGTACGCAGTGCCCATGCCGACGGTTGCTCAGCTGATTGCGGCCTGGCAGGGCAGGCGCGTGCTCGTGCTCGGTGACGCCATGCTCGACGGGTGGCTCGCCGGAACCGCCAGCCGGATGTGCCGGGAGGCGCCGCTACCCGTGGTCGACCTCGCGGAGACGACGTACGCGGGCGGTGGCGCGGCCAACACCGCGGTGAACCTGGCCGCGCTCGGGGCGGTCACCAGCCTGGTCGCGCCGGTGGACGGGGACCCGGCGGGTGCGCTGCTGCGCGGCCGGCTCGCCGCCGCCGGGGTCCGGGACATGCTGGTACCTGCGCCCGGCCGGCGCACGGTCGCCAAGCGGCGGCTGATGGCGGGCGGGCAGATCGTCGCCCGGTTCGACGAGGGCGACACCGGCGAACTCAGCCACCCGGTACGGGCCCGGCTGCTGGAGCGTGCACGCCAGGCACTCGCCGAGCCGGTGGACGCGGTGGTGGTCTGCGACTACGGCACCGGCGCGGTACCGGACCAACTGGTCGAGCTGGTGGGCGAGTACCGGTCCCGGCTCGGGCTACTCGCCGTGGACGCGCACGACCTGCGCCGGTTCGCCGCGGTACGGCCGGACCTGGTCACGCCGAGCCTTGCCGAGGCGGCCCGGTTGCTCGGCGTACCCGAGTACCCCGAACGCTTCCCGGACGCCGCCGCCCGCGTGGAGTGGGCCAGGCGGGTACTGCCGCGGGTACGGGACGCGGCCGGCGCGCGGATCGCCGCGGTGACGCTCGACGCCGACGGCAGCGTGGTGCTGGACGAGTCCGATGTGGACAGTCGTACCGCCGCGCAGGCGCGCCCCGACGGCTGGAGTACCGGCGCGGGGGACAGCTACGTGGCCGCGTTCACGCTCGCGCTGCTCGCCGGGGCGCCGGCGGTACGCGCGGCGCGGGTGGCTCAGGCCGCGGCGGCGACGGTCGTCGCGGCGGTGGGTACCTCGATCTGCTCGCCGGCGGCGCTGCTCGCCGAGGAGCGCGAGCGGGGGCTGCCGGATCCCGAGGTCGCCATCGGCGCGGCAGCCGACTCGGCCGCGGAGGTGGACCGCATCGCGCGCGCCCGGCAGGAGGGCGCCCGGGTGGTGTTCACCAACGGCTGCTTCGACGTGCTGCACCGCGGGCACGTCGGCTACCTGACCGAGGCGCGCCGCCTCGGTGACCTGCTCGTGGTCGCGGTCAACTCGGACGAGTCGGTGCGCCGGCTCAAGGGGGAGGGCCGCCCGGTCAACCCGGTGGAGGACCGGGTCGCGGTGCTCGCCGCACTGTCCTGTGTGGACCATGTGCTGGTCTTCCCGGAGGACAGCCCGGCCCGGCTGATCGAGGCGATCCGCCCGCACGTGTACGTCAAGGGCGGCGACTACCGGCCCGAGCTGATCCCGGAGGCGGAGCTGGTACACCGCCTCGGCGGCGAGGTGCACGCCCTGTCGTACCTGCCGGACCGCTCCACCTCGGCGATCATCGAGCGGATCCGCGGGCGGTCGCACTCCCGTGCTTGAGCCGGTGCAGGTCGCGGCCCCGGAGCCCGACGTGGAACGGATAGCCGTACTGCGCGCCAACGCCCTGGGCGACCTGATGTTCACCATGCCCGCGCTGTACGCGCTGCGGCACGCCTACCCCACCGCCGAGATCACGCTGCTCGGTACGCCATGGCAGGCCCGGTTTCTCGCCGGCCGGCCCGGGCCGGTCGACGGCGTCATGGTGCTGCCGCCGCTGCCCGGCGTGCGCGGTGCCGACCCGGGCGAGACCGACGACCCGGCGCAGCTCGCCCAGTTGCGCGAGGTGTTCCTGGCCCGGGCCCGGGAGCGCCGCTTCGACCTGGCGCTGCAGATGCACGGCGGCGGCAAGCACACCAACGCGGTCGTCGCGGAGGTCGGCGCGCGGCTGACCGCGGGCGCGCGCTCCACCGACGCACCGCCGCTGGACCGGTGGATCCGCTACGTCTACTACCAGTCCGAGCTGTTCCGGCACCTGGAGGTGGCGGCGCTCGTCGGCGCGCCGCCGGTGACCTTCCAGCCCCGGCTGGAGCTGACCGAACAGGACCGGGTCGAGGCGAAGCGGCTGGTACCGGCGGATGGCAGGCCGGTGGCCGCGCTGCACCCGGGCGCGAGCGACCCGCGGCGGCGCTGGCCCGCCGAGCGCTTCGCCGCCGTCGGCGACGCGCTCGCCGCGGCCGGCGCGCACGTGATCGTCACCGGTACCGGCCCGGAGCGCGCCATCGTCGACGAGGTCGTGGGTACCATGCGCCACCCGGTACAGCCGATCGTGGACGCGGTCTCCATCGGCGGCCTTGCCGGGCTGTTGGAGCGCTGCGCGGTCGTGGTCGGCAACGACACCGGGCCGCTGCACCTGGCCGAGGCGGTGGGTACCAGTACCGTCGGCATCTACTGGGTCGGCAACGTCATCAACGCGGCGCCGGTACTGCGCGACCGGCACCGCCCGCTGCTGTCGTGGACCATCCACTGCCCGGATTGCGGCCAGGACTGCACCCGCGACCTGTACCCGGCCCGCACCGGGAACGGCTGCGCGCACCAGCCCTCGTTCGTCGACGACGTCCCGGTCGCCGAGGCGTGCCAGAGCGCGCTGGAGCTGCTCGCGCTGGGCTGACCCGGGCCGGGGTACTCAGTGCACCTGTGTCTCATGTGGAGGGACGAGGTCGAAGCACTCCACGTCCCGCTCGACGACGGTGGTCGGCGTCTCCAGGTGGTACGCGCCGCTGGGCACGATGCCGGCCCCGCCGTACCGGGCCAGTACGCGCAGTTGGGCGAGTACGTCCTCGCCCGAGTGCGCCGGCGGTACCTTGCGCCAGAAGTCGTACCCGCCACAGTCGCGCAGCGCCGCCCGGTCGAACAGTACGCACGCCCCGAGCCACGCGATCTTGTACGCCCGCCACTCGCCGGGCGCCAGGCCCAGCCGCTGCTGGACGTGCATCAGGTTGGCGGCGGCGTGCACGGTGGCCCGCTGCCACTGCGGCCCGCGCGGGTCGATGCGCTCCGGCTCGGGCCGGGTGCGCCACTCCTCGTACCCGCGCTCCTGCCCCGGCCGGTGATCGTCCAGATAGGACAGTCCATGGGGGAAGTTGCCGACCAGCCCGCAGCGAAGGGTACGGATCGCGGTGAGCAGGCGGCCCACGGTACCGGGCTCCAGCCAGAGGTCGTCGTCGACGAACAGCACGTACCGCGCCGCGGAGCGGGACAGCAGGTACGCCCGGTTCTCCGCGACGCCGCGGCGCGGCTGGTGCCACTCCAGCAGCACCGGGTGGTCCCGGTGGCGCAGGATCCGCACCAGCCCGGCGACGGCCGGGTGCGTCCACGATGGCCGCTCGTCGGACTGGTCGCTCACCACGACGCCGAACTCGCCGGCCGTGGACTCCTGGCTCGCCAGCCCGGCGAGGGTCACGGCGAGCTCCGCCGCCCGGTTGCGACTGGGGATCAGCACGTCCAGTTCGCGAAAGACGCGGTAGCCGGCCGGGTCGCCCGGTTCGAGAGGCCGCTCCTCCGGCGAGGTCATAGCCGGGCTGCTACCCGTTCTCCGCGAGCATGAACCCGGCCCGGCGGGGTAGAAGCCGGATATGGACGTGGAGCAGCAGCGCGCGCGGGAGCTTGCCGACCGGGTGGCCGACGCCGGCCTGGATGTGCCGCCGGAGGTCGCCATCGTCGCCGTACTGGAGACGCTGGGCGAGGTGCTCCCCTTCGGTACCGCCGGGTACCTCGCCGCGAACCTGCCCGAGCCGGCGCGGGCCAGCGTCGGCCGGCACTTCCCCGTCGACGATCAGGTGGAACCGATCGCGCGCCACGACTTCGAGGCGGCGGTGGCGATGCGCTGCGGCCGTACCGCCGACGAGGCGACCGGCATCATCCGTGCGGTCACCGGCGCGCTCTCGCACGTGGTGCCCATGGGTGTGCTCGCCGATGTCCGGGCGGTCACCCCCGAGCCGCTGCTCGACCTGCTGCCCGCCCGCCGCCAGCCGCAGCTTCACTGACCGCCACTTCACCGACCGCCACTTCACTGACCGCCACGCTGCCCTCACCCGGCGGGGTCAGCGCAGGTCGCCGAGGGCGGCGCTGACGTCGTTGGGGTTGTCGAAGCGGTCCCGCGGCAGGGACTCCAGCGTCGAGAGCGCGTCCTGGTCGGCGCCGCGCTGCCGGGCATGCTGGACGACCTCCTGCTTGCTCGCCGGATAGTCGAGGCCGAGCAGGTGCTTCTGCAGTTGGATCGGATTGACAGCCATGCCGAACAGCTACCCAGTGGGCCTGGGCGCAATCCCGGCCACCGGGGTTTCCCGCCCACCGCGCGGGTATGTAGCGCGGGTGGTCGATGACGTCACCGAACTGGAGCGCGTGCGGCGCGCGGCGCGAGCCGCGGTTGCGGCAGCGCGCGACCTCGAGGAGTTCGGGCGCCGGCTCGCCCTGCCGACCGAGCCGGCCACCCTGGTCGAGTACGCGGCGCTGATCGCGCGCGAGGAGGAGGCCAGGGCCGTCCGCGACGAGGCGTTCGACGCCGTCGGCCTGGGAGTGCCCAGTCTCGGTGAGCCCGCACAGCCTGTCGGCGAGCCCGCACAGCGTGGAGAGGAGTTCCGATGACCGGCCCGGGTGGATCGTGGGAGGAGTTCTTCGGCCAGTTCTTCGGGCCTGGCGAGGGGCGCCGGCCGATCAACCGGCTCGACCTGACCCGGCTGATGAGCGGCGCCGCGCGCGACCTCGTGGTCGACGCGGCCCAGTACGCGTCCTCCACCGGCAGCCGCGACCTGGACACCGATCACCTGCTCTGGTCGGCCCTGCAGCGGGACGCGATGCGCGCGCTGTTGCGCAAGGCCGGTGCCGACCCCGACGTGCTGGACAAGGCGCTTGAACGGCCCGAGGCGCCGGACGGTACCCGGGAGACGTCGCTGCTGCTCACCCCCGCCACCAAGCGGGCGCTGCTGGACGCGCACCGCATCTCGCGGGCGACCGGCGCCTCGTACATCGGCCCCGAACACATCATCATGGCGCTGGCCGCCAACGCCGAGTCGCCCGGTGGCAAGCTGCTCGCCGGGCGTACCACGCCGCGGGCGCTGGGTATGGAGCCCGGCGTTGCGCAGCAGCCCAGCGCCACCACGGGTACCCCGACGGTGGAGCAGTTCGGGGAGGACCTGACCGCGGCGGCGCGCGAGGGGCGGCTGGACCCGGTGATCGGGCGCGGCGACGAGATCGAGCAGACGATCGAGGTGCTGTCCCGGCGCAACAAGAACAACCCGGTACTCATCGGCGAGGCCGGCGTCGGCAAGACCGCGATCGTGGAGGGCATCGCGCAGCGGGTCGTCGACGAGGACGTACCGCGGACCCTGGCCGGCAAGCGGGTGATCCAGCTGGACCTGGTGGGGCTGGTCGCGGGCACCCGGTACCGGGGTGATTTCGAGGAGCGGCTCAAGAAGGTCATCGACGAGATCCGCGAGCACGGCGACGAGATGATCGTGTTCATCGACGAGCTGCACACCGTTGTCGGCGCCGGGGGTACCGGCGAGGGCGGCGGGATGGACGCGGGCAACATCCTCAAGCCCGCGCTGGCCCGGGGCGAACTGCGGGTCATCGGCGCGACGACGCTCAACGAGTACCGGCGCAGCATCGAGAAGGACGCGGCGCTGGCCCGCCGGTTCCAGCCGATCCTGGTACCGGAGCCCAGCGTGACCGACGCGATCACGATCCTGCAGGGGCTGCGCGACCGGTACGAGGCGCACCACCAGGTCCGGTTCACGAACGAGGCGCTGGTCGCGGCGGTGGAGCTGGCCGACCGGTACATCGCGGACCGGTTCCTTCCGGACAAGGCGATCGACCTCATCGACCAGGCCGGTGCCCGGGTGCGGCTGCGCACCAAGACGCCGACGGCGAACCTGCGCGAGATGGAGCAGCGCCTCGAGGACCTGCGGCGGGACAAGGACCAGGCCGTCGCGGACGAGCAATACGAGCGCGCCTCGGCGCTGCGCGACGAGATGGCCGGGATGCGCCGCCAGATCGACGAGGCGGGCGGCGGTGGCGAGGCGGTACCCGAGGTGGGGCCGCACGACATCGCCGAGGTCGTCTCGCGCGCCAGCGGCATCCCGGTCAGCCAGCTCACCGAGGAGGAGCGGGACCGGCTGCTGCGGCTGGAGCAGAATCTGCACGAGCGGGTCGTCGGCCAGGACGAGGCGGTACAGGTGGTGGCCGAGGCGGTGCGCCGCTCGCGGGCCGGCCTGGGCGACCCGAACCGGCCGATCGGCAGCTTCCTGTTCCTCGGCCCGACCGGCGTGGGCAAGACGGAACTGGCGCGGGCGCTGGCCGCCGCGCTCTTCGGCGACGAGGACCGGATGATCCGGCTGGACATGAGCGAGTACCAGGAGCGGCACACGGTGTCGCGGCTGGTCGGCGCGCCGCCCGGCTACGTGGGGTACGAGGAGGCGGGCCAGCTCACCGAGGCGGTACGCCGGCGCCCGTACTCGGTCATCCTGCTGGACGAGATCGAGAAGGCGCACCGGGACGTGTTCAACATCCTGTTGCAGGTACTCGACGACGGCCGGCTGACCGACAGCCAGGGGCGTACCGTCAGCTTCCGCAACACGCTGCTCATCATGACGAGCAACCTGGGCTCGGAGCTGATCATCGGCAACCGCCAGCGGATCGGATTCGACGGGCCGGAGGGCGGCGAACAGGCCGAGATCAGCGGCGGCCTGCGCGGCGAGTTGATGCGCCGGTTGCGCGAGTACTTCCGCCCCGAGTTCCTCAACCGGATCGACGAGATCATCATCTTCCAGCGGCTGGAGATCGAGCAGCTGCGCGAGATCACCGGGCTGATGCTGGAGCAGAGCCGCCGGCGGCTGCACGCGCAGAACATCGCGGTGGAGTTCACCCCCGCGGCCGTCGACTGGCTGGCCCGGCACGGGTACGAGCCGGAGGTCGGGGCGCGGCCGATGCGCCGGCTCATCCAGCGCGAGGTCGACAACGTGCTGTCCCGCATGCTGCTCGACAACGAGGTGTCACCAGGCGAGCGGATCGTCGTGGACGCCCGCGACGACCAGTTGCGCTTCATGCACGAAGCGCTTACCGCTCGGGCGGATTGATCTCCTGCGACCGGCGCGCCTCGGGGTGGATCTCCTGAGGCCGGCGCACCTCGCGCTGATGCGCGTGGCGGGCCAGGTCCGCGAGGTGCGCGCCGTACTTGACGTCGAACGCGGGTCGCTCGGAGCGGATGCGGGGCATGCGGTCGAAGTTGCGCAGCGGCGGTGGGCAGGTGGTCGCCCACTCCAGCGAGTTGCCGAAGCCCCACGGGTCGTCGACGAGTACCCGGGCGCCGAAGC
>JBPYFB010000072.1:0-19850 GCA_051986465.1 Rugosimonospora sp. | reverse complement strand
CGATGTCGCCGGCGTGCGGGTAGACCAGTACCCGCAGCTCGGAGTCCACATCAGCCTCGCAGGGCTGGTACGGCACGCTCGTCGGTCGGCCGCGGCCGTACCGGCATGGCGAGGTACCCGAGCAGCGCCTCGGCGATGCGGTCGCCGGCGTTGCCGTCCCACAGTGCCGGGCAGCGCTTTGCGGGCGGTTCGCGCAGGGTGGCGAGCGCGGTGGCGACGATCGCCTCGGGGTCCCGGCCGACGAGCTGGTTGGTGCCCTCGGTGACGGTGATCGGCCGCTCGGTGGTGTCCCGCAGGGTCAGGCACGGCACGCCCAGCGCGGTGGTCTCCTCCTGGATGCCGCCGGAGTCGGTCAGCACCAGCCGCGCCGACGCCTCCAGGGCGATGAAGTCCAGGTATCCGGCGGGCGGCGTGAGGGTCAGGCCGTCGGGTACGCCCACCTCGGCGAGGCGCGCCGAGGTGCGCGGGTGTACGGGCATGACGAGCGGCAGCCGCGCGGCGACCTCGCCCAGCGCGCCGAGCAGCGCGGCCAGCATCGCGGGATCGTCCACATTGGCCGGTCGGTGCAGGGTCACCAGGCCGTACTCGCCGGCGTGCAGCCCGTGCCGGTGCAGTACGTCCGAGGCGAGGGCCCGGTCCAGGTTCGCGTACAGCGTGTCGATCATCACGTTGCCGGCGAGCCGGATCTGGTCCTCCCGGTAGCCCTCGCGGCGCAGGTTCTCGACCGCGTCGGGCGAGGGCGCGAAGAGCAGGTCGCTGATCCGGTCGGCCACGACCCGGTTGACCTCTTCCGGCATCGACCAGTCCCGGCTGCGCAGCCCGGCCTCCACATGTGCCACCGCGGCGCCGGCCTTCGCGGCGACCAGCGCGCAGGCGAGCGTGGAGTTGACGTCGCCGACGACCACGACGGCGTCCGGCGCCAGCTCCGCGACGACCGGCTCGAAGGCGATCATCACCCGGCCGGTCTGCTCGGCGTGGCTGCCCGAGCCGGTGCCTAGGTGCCGGTCGGGCGGGCGCAGGCCGAGGTCGCGGAAGAAGACGTCGTTCATCGCCTCGTCGTAGTGCTGTCCAGTGTGGACGAGCACGACCTCCGCGCCCTGCCGTTCGAGCGCGTCCATCACCGGCTTGATTTTCATGAAGTTGGGTCGCGCGGCGGCGACGCAGACCACCCGCACTCAGATCACCTCGACCGTCGGCCCGTCGATGCGCCGGCGGGTGTCGAAGACGAAGCCGGCGTGCTCGCGGACGAGGTCGTAGTCGAACTCGTCGTGGTCGGCGAGGATGACGACCACGTCGGCGGCGGCCAGCTCCTCGGCGCTGAACTCCACCCGGTGCAACCGCTCGACCCCGTGTACCGGCTCCACCACGTGCGGGTCGGCGGCGCGTACGTCGGCCCCCATCTGGGTGAGCAGCTGCACGACGCGTACCGAGGGGGACTCCCGGGCGTCGCCGGTGTTCTTCTTGTACGCGAGGCCGAGCAGCAGGATGCGGGTACGGGAGACCGGCTTGCCCCGCCGGTTCAGCGCGTCGATGAGGCGCCGGACCACGTAGTCGGGCATGTGGTTGTTGATGTCGTTGGCGAGCTCGACGAAGCGGAAGTTCTGCCCGAGCGCGCGCTGTACCCGCCAGGAGAGGTAGGACGGGTCGATCGGCAGGCAGTGCCCGCCCACGCCGGGGCCCGGGGTGAACCGCATGAACCCGAAGGGCTTGCTGGAGGCCGCGTCGATCGCCTCCCACACGTCGATGCCCAGATCGTGCGCGAGCATCGCGACCTCGTTGACGAGCGCGATGTTGACGTGCCGGAAGGTGTTCTCGATGAGCTTGGCCAGCTCCGCCTCGCGCGGCGAGCGTACCGGTACCGTCGTGTCCACAATGGAGTCGTAGAAGTCCTGTACCGCACGCAGCGAGCCGGCGTCCACCCCGGATACGATCTTGGGGGTGTTCACCACGTTCCAGGTGGCGTTGCCCGGGTCGATGCGCTCCGGACTGAAGCCGAGGAAGAAGTCGGTACCGGCGGCGAGCCCGGAGCCCTTCTCCAGCAGCGGCGCCACCACCTCCTCGGTGGTGCCCGGGTAGGTCGTCGACTCCAGCACCACCGTGGCACCGGGGCGCAGGTACCGGGCCAGCATCTCCGCGCTGGCCTCCACATAGGACAGATCCGGTGCCCCGTCGCGCAGCGGGGTCGGTACGGTGATGAGCGCCACGTCGAAGCCGGCGCACGCGTCCGGGTCGGTGGTCGCCCGGTACCGCCCGGAGGCGGTCACCGCGGCCAGCCGCTCGCTGGGTACATCCTCCACATAGGACTCGGTGGCCACCAGCCGGCCGACCCGGCCCGGATCCACGTCGTACCCGATGACCTCGTGCCCGCGCTCGGCCGCCCGCACGGCGAGCGGCAGGCCCACGTATCCCTGTCCGGCGATGACGACTCGCACTGGCTGCCTCTCAACTCTCCGGGGTGGCTGATGGTGGCTTGCTCGGCCGCAGCCGCTCGCGCAGGACGAGCAGCATGAAGGCCAGGTTGGTGTTGAGGTACCGCCGGCCCAGCCGTCGCGGTTCCTGCTTTGCCCGGTACAGCCACTCGAGCCCGAGCCGCTGCCAACTGCGCGGCGCCCGCTTCACCACGCCGGCGAGTACGTCGAACGAGCCGCCGACGCCGTGCACCACCTTGGCACCGGTACGCGTGCCGTACGAGGCGACGAAGCGCTCCTTGCGGGGCGAGGTCATGCCGAGGAACAGCATGTCGGCGCCGCTGGCCCGGATCGCCTCGGCGCGCTCGAGGGCCTCGCCGTCGGCGAAGTAGCCGTGGTGGCTGCCGGCGATGCGCAGGTCGGGCAGGTCGCGCCGCAGCCGCCGGATCATCTCGGCCAGCACGTGCTCGCGCGCGCCGAGGAAGTACACCGACTTGCCGGTCCGCGCGGCCTCGGCGAGCAGGCGCTGGAACAGGTCGATACCGGCGACCCGCTCGGGCAGCCGCGCGCCGAGCAGCCGGCTGGCCCATACCACCGACTGCCCGTCCGCCACGATCACGTCGCAGCCGGAGACGGCCGCGCGCAGCTCGGGGTCGCGCCGCATGTTGACGAGCTTGGCCGCGTTGACCACGCCGATCTCCAGCGGCTGCCCGTCGCCGATCGCACGCAGGCACTCGGCCACCGTCTCGTCGAGGGTCAGCCCGTCCAGCCACATGCCGAAAAGCCAGTGCCGGTGGGTCTGCGGCGTGCGCTGCCGCGGAACGTATACATGCCCGTTTGTCTTGGTCGTCAGGTCCATGTCCCACGCTCGCTCGAAGAAGTGCCGCCCCCGCTTGCGAGGTTGGCCAGCCAGGCGAAGAAGAGCCAGCCGAACTCGTACGGCCGGCACTCGCGGTCCAGATCGTCCGGCGGGTACAGCGCGGCGAGTCCGGGTACCCGCATGCCGGGTATCGCGCGGGTGGTGACGGTGTGCACGCCGCGCACCATCTTGCGCGGGTCGCCCCGGTACACCTTGCGCCACGTCACGCCCTGCTCGTCGTGGACCATCGGTTCGCCGCCGGTGCCCAGCTCGGCCGGGCCGTTGATCCAGTTGAGCCCGCGCCGGATGGCCCTGCCGTAGTCGCCGGCGCCCACCCGCCCCTCGGCCTCGGCGAGATCGAACAGCGCCATCGGGCCCATCGCGTGCTGGTGCACCGTATAGACCGGATACCCCTCGATGACCTTGCCGGTGCGCGCGTCGTAGTGCCACCACCATTGGCCGTCGGGCCCCTGCAGCCGGCAGATCTGCTCGGCGCAGGCCCGCGCGGCGCGCAGCGCTTCGGGGTCGTCGCCGGACGCGTGCAGCCGGGCCAGCGCCTGGATCGGGTAGACCTGATCGGCGAAGCACGCCACATGGCTGCGGTACGGCTTGACCAGGCCGCGGCCGGTGGCGTGCGGGAAGACCGGGCTGCCGGGCAGCACGCTGCCGAGCAGGCGCTCGCGCGCGGCGGCCAGGGGTGCTTCCACGTCGGCCAGCCGGCGAGCCGCGGCGAGCGCCGCGACCACCCAGGCCGCCTCGACGACGTACGCTGGGCGCGCGGGCTGGTCGAGTTGGCGCAGCCGGGCCAGCGCCCGGTCCAGCTCGGAGTAGCCCACCTGGGCCGCGGCCCAGCAGATGAGGGCGGCGTCGCCCAGGTTCTCGACCTGATCGAGATCGCGTACCAGGCGCGTGACGAACTGGTAGAGGTGCTGCCCGCCGAGCACCTCGGCCTGCAGCGGCGCCGGGAGCCAGTGCGCGCCGAGGGCCACGATCGCGCTGTACCGCACGCTGGTGCCCCGAAGCTCGCCCCGCCACCCGTTGCCCTGCGCGACGTACCCCCGGGTGAAGGCGAAGAGCTCCGACTCCGGCCGGTACATCAGCGGCAGGCCGTGCACCGCCAGCCGCATCAACCGGTCCAGTGTCGGCCGGTCGTCTGCGTCCAGGCTCGCCGCCACCCGCGACGAGGTGTACCAGGTTGGCCCGGCGACAGATGTCGCCGCTCGAAATTTCCCGAGCGATTGGCCGTCCGCGATCGGTTCCAAGGCTACGAAAACCCCCCTTGCGTGGCCTGCTCGACGAGCGCCGCCCGGGTCCGCTCGGGCAACCGCGCGGGCGGGCACGCAGCGCACACTACCGAGCACCTGCTGCGCAGAGGAAGCCTAGTGCTTGTCCGGGAGCCGACTGACGCGACACGTTCTGTCCGGCGGTGTCGTCCGTCCTAGCTGGACGGTCACGGGCATCCGTCGGAGGGGGGAGTGCATCCGCCCCGTTCGCCTATGACGCCCCGCTGTACAGCGGATGCCCGGTCCGCCCCGGACGCAGCAGCGCCGCGACCGCCCGGCGGCTGCGCGGGTGTCCGAGCGCGGCCCGGGCCGCCTCGCCGAGGATCACCGCGGACCAGAACATCGCCGCCGCGACGGCTCCGTGGCGCTTGCGGTACAGGCGCACCCGGTTGACGGTCAACAGGGCCCACAGCGCGGGCGAGACCCGCGACTGCCCGCCGATGTGCGTCGCGCGCGCCGCCGGTACCAGCGCGGTCAGCAGGCCGGCGTCCCGGGCCCGCAGCGCGAAGTCGGTCTCCTCGGAGTAGAGGAAGAACGACTCGTCCCATGCTCCGCACCTCGCCAGACACTCGCGCGACATCAGCATGACGGCGCCCGTTGCCCAGTCCGTAACGGTCGCCCGCTCGTACGCGGCGTCGTCCAGCACCGCCTCGCCGAGCCGGCCCACCCGGGCCGCCCGGCCGCCCAGCACGGCCTGTCCCAGCGCCCGGCCGATCGTCGGCTCGCGGCGCAGCGAGTGGGCGAGCCGGCCGTCGCCGTCGCGCAGTTGCGGCACGGTGATGCCGACCGCGCCGCGGGGCCGGTCGCCCAATCCTTCGTAGAGGGCGGCGACACAGCCCGGCTCCAGCCGGATGTCCGGGTTGAGGATCAGGGCCGCGTCGAACGGGTCGGCCTGGGCGAGCCCGGCGTTGAACGCCGCCGCGTAGCCGGCGTTGCGCCCGGTCTGCACGATCCGGCACCCCGGCAGCTCGCGGCCCGCGATCTCGACCGTGTCGTCGGCGGAGTCGTTGTCCGCGATGATGAGTTGCCAGCGCAGGCCGGCGAGGCCAGCGGGAAGCGATGCGATCAGCCCGGGCAGGACCGCCGCGCTGTTCCAGGTGACCACGACGATCGCGATCGACGGGCTCGCCGGCGTGCCGTTGGGTGCGCTCATTGTCCGGACCCCGGGCCGGGGGAGGCGGGTGTGGGCGCGGTACCCCCGGGGAAGCGTTGGGGGTGCTCGGCTCCGCCAAAACCCGGCTCCGCCTGCGCTCCCCCGGGGGTGCGGCTGCTCTCGTCGCGCAGCCAGGTGGAGAAGTCACCGGAGCGGATCGCGGCCCGGGCCCGCCGCCGGGCGATGACGGTGACGGCCAGGAACACCGCGAGCTTCGGCGCGAGCGCGGGGTTGGCGCGCAGGATGCCCACCAGATCCGACCGGGTGGTCCGGGCGGCGTCCACACCGGCCGGAAGGTGCTCGTGCGCCTGGGCGATGACGGTGGCCGCGCGTACCCGGCGCCGGATGAGATCGGCCGCGGTGCGCGGTGCCTGGATGACGACGGACGCGCCGGCCACGATCCGCGTCTGCGCGGGGGCGAACGACACCGACGCGGCGAGGTCGTCACCCATCAGTTCGGGCAGTTCGGCCAGGCGCCGCTGACCGTCCCGGCTGACCCCGATGACCCCACGGCCATATAGCCCACGCCGTACGGTAGGCAGGCGCTGCCAGACCTGGTAGTACCAGCGCACGGTGCGGGAGCAGCCGGCGAGCCCGAAGATCCGCTCCGGCGCGGCCGCGTGTACGTCACCGCGCGAAAGCTCCGCCGCCAGCAACCGGGCGGACGCGGCCGACAGCTCGACGTCGGCGTCCACGTAGAGCCGCGGGAAGGCGCGGGCGTGCTGGTCGCCCAGGCGCAGCGCGTGGTGCTTGGACGGTACCGGGGTCGAGACGACCGTGACCGGCGGGCCGAAGCCGGCGGCGACCGCCTCGGTGTCGTCGGTACAGCCGTTGGCCACGACGACGATTTCGAGATCGTCGGTTGCCGCACCCGCGAGCAGACCCGCCAGCAGCCGCCCGATGACCGTCGCTTCGTTGTGGGCGGGGATCACGACGCTCAGCACCGCACGAGTATCTGTACTCTGTCCACCGCGGGCAAGCACCTGTCGGAAGCAAGTCTCGCCCGGTTGCGACTCGCCGCGACCGTACTCTGAATGACCCGGAATGTCGCCATGTTGACCCACTCGGCCAATGGCCGGCACGGTACCGGCGCCGATATCGTCAATGAGGCTGGGTGGAATCGTCGGGCGAGGCCGCGCTCTTTGTCATCCGCCGCTTCAAGCAAGGCCGCCGGAGGAGAGCCGCACCGTGGATTACTGGGATCTCACCAAGCTGCTGTTCCGGCGTTGGTACATCGCCGTGCCGCTGCTGCTGGTGACCTTCGCAGCCGCCGGCTACATCGGCTCCGTCGTGAAACCCGACTACCAGCTCACGTCGTACGTC
This sequence comes from Rugosimonospora sp., assembly GCA_051986465.1. Classification (GTDB taxonomy): domain Bacteria; phylum Actinomycetota; class Actinomycetes; order Mycobacteriales; family Micromonosporaceae; genus DATEJJ01. The sequence continues at coordinate 12,824 of JBPYFB010000072.1, read as the reverse complement.
CAGCTCATTCCCGCGGTCACCACCCCGGACCCGACCAGCACCGCACCGCAGAATCCGTGGAACCAACTGGGACTCGACGCGCTCAGCGAGGCCGCGGATTACGCCACCCTCGACCAGACCTTCCTGAACAGCCTGAAGGATGGCGGATACAGCACGAACATCGTCATCACCTTCGGCGAGCCACCCGCCGGCGCCACGATCGAAGTGGTTGCCACCAGCCAGGATCAGGCGGAAAAGTCCACCGAGATGACGATCGACCGGTTCCGGGCCACCGTCGCGGAACTGCAGACTTCCTATGGCGTACGCGCCCAGGACCTCATCACCGTGACGCGCCTGGACCGCGGGGAGAACCTCAAGCGTCCCGGTGGAAAGGTCAAGCGGGCGATCATCGCGGTCGCCGGGGCCGGCATCCTGATCAGCGGTGGCGTCACGATCGCCCTCGACTTCGCGATGCGCCGCCGCCGGCGGCGGGCCGAGACGCCCGCCGACTTACCGGCGTACGAGGGCCGGTCGGAACCCGATTACCCGGCCTGGCCACCCGGCCCGGGGCGCGGATCCCAGGGCGGGAACCGACGGCGCGGTTCGGTGCCCGCGCCCGTGCGAGCCGAGGCGACCCGCCAGGCAGCGGCCGAGGAACGGGCTCGCGAGGCGCCCGCCACCGACGACACGGCGCTGATCCCATCGATTCCCAGCGATACTACGATGGTCCTGTCGCGCCCGCGACCGTGGCCGCCGGCCGACAACGGAAGGAACCGCGGTGAACGGCCGGGCGATCGCGGACGGTAGTTCAGAAGGTATGGACAGCTCGACACGTGCGGCCGATGCCGGCGTGACCGGCGATCGATAGGATCTGCGATGCCCGACCTGGGGAAGCTGGCGGCACGTTGCTCGGCGCGGAGACAGGCATGAGGCAGGCGCGAGCGGCGAAAGAGGATTGACGTGGACTTTGGGGACTTGACCCGAGTGATCCTCAGGCGGTGGTACGTCGCCGTCCCGCTGCTGCTGCTGACGATCGCCGGCGCGGTGCTCACACTCGTCACGGTCAAGCCGAACTACGTACTGACGTCGTACGTCCAGCTTGTGCCGCCGACCTCGGATGCCCAGTCGACGCAGTCGGGGCAGGGCGGGAAGCCGCGCAACCCGTGGAACGTACTCGGCCTGAGCGCGCTGAGCCAGGCCGCGATGTACGCCACCCAGGACCAGACGTTCCTCGACGACCTGCAGTCGCACGGGGACAGCAACCAGTTCACCATGTCCGTCGGGTACCCGAACCCGGTGGTCACGATCGAGGTGACCGCGGCGACCCAGATTCAGGCGGAGCAGACCATCGACCGGATCGTCGGGCACTACCAGCAGGTCGTCTCGTCCCTGCAGGCGCAGTACCCGGTCAAGAGCCAGGACATGATCACGACGCGCCGCCTCGACCAGGGCGAGAACATCAAGAGTTCCAGCGGCAAGGCGAAGAAACTGGTGGTTCTCGCCGGCGGCGCCGGGGCCCTGATGACGCTGGCGCTGACGCTCGCGGTCGACGCGGTGTTGCGGCGACGCCAGCGCCGCCGGGAGGAGCCCGCCGCGCCGGTCGCGTCGTTATCGCCGCGGGCACCCGGGCACGCCGCCCCCGCGGACGGGGCGCGGCCAGGGGCGGGCGAGCGCCAGCCGGTGCCCGCGCGGGCCGACCTGGTCGCGCAACCGAACAGGACCGCCGGTGTCGAGTACCGGTCGGGCGCCGCGGACGGCGAACCGTACCGGGACCGGCCGGAGGCGCCAGCGGCGGTACGAGACAGCCACGAGCGCAACGGGCAGCCGAGTCCCATGCCACCTGACGCGACGATCGTGCTCGCGATTCCCAAGTGGACGGATGACGGCGACCGGGGCAAGCGGCGTTGAGCACGAGCACCCTGCACCCCACCGATCTCGAACCCTCGCTGATCGGTCACCAGACGTACGCCACGCGCCGGTTCGCGCGCTTCGACGCGGCGATGGCGTTCGTGATCATCATTGGGCTGCTGACGTTGATCCCGTCGGCGCTGGTCGTGCCCGGCACCACCGGCATCGGCCGGCCGGCGCTGCTCGTCTCGGTGCTGATGTGCTTCTGGTGGTTGATCGCCCGGCTGCACCCGCGCCTCGCCCTGATGGGCCGGCAGCCGATGCGCTGGGTCATCCTCATCTTCCTGCTCTCCGAACTGATCTCGTACGCGATCGGGTACCTGCGCGGGCTGACCGCCATGGAGGCCAACAACGCCGACCGGGACATGATCACCACGATGGCGTTCATCGGCGTCGCCCTGATGGCCGCCGACGGGCTGGCCAACTGGGAGCGCCTCACGCTGGTGCTGAAGGCCATGGTGTGGTGCGGCGTGTACATGTCGCTGGTGGCGCTCTCGCAGCTGACACTCCCGGTGAACGTGGTGGAGTACATGACGATCCCGGGCCTCGAATCGCATGGCCTGCCACCGCTTCAGGCGCGCGGCTCGGGCCTGCGCGCACCGGCCACCACGACGCACTATCTTGAGCTTTCCGCGGCGCTGTCGGTGATATTCCCCATCGCGGTGCACTACGCGAGGTTCGCCGCGAACAGGGCTCTCAAGCGTCGGTACGCGATCGCATCAGTGATCATCGTGATCGGTATCGGTACCACCATCTCCCGTACCGGTATCGTCGCGGTCATCCTCGCGCTGGCGGTGCTCGCGCCGACGTGGAACTGGCGGCTGCGGTACAACGTCATGATGCTCGGCGTCACCCTCTTCGTCGGGTTGGCCGTGGCCAAGCCCTCGATCGCCCGCACGTTCTACGACATCTTCGCCGGAGCCGGCAACGACCCGAGCATCACCTCGCGCACCGAGCGGTACGGCATGGTGGCCTTCTACTTCGACCAGCGGCCGTGGTTCGGGCGCGGCGCGGGTACCTGGGTCTCACCCATGTACCAGTACCTCGACAACCAGTGGTTCGACACCGCGCTGCAGAACGGCCTGGTCGGCTGCGCGGCGCTGGCGGCGCTGCACATCACGGCGATCGTGCTGGCCGTGATCGCGCTGCGCCGTGCGACCAGCGCCGCGGACAAGCACCTGTGCCTCGCGCTGGTCGCGATCCAACTGGAGGCCATCTTCATGGCCGCCACGTTCGACGCGTTCTCGTTCCCGACCTACGCGATCCTGCTCTTTGTCGACATAGGACTGTGCGGCACGGTGTGGCGCTTCACCCACCCCACCCGGACCATCCGCACCTCCATGCCAGCCCGGCATGACTAGCCGGCGCTCGCTTCGCTCGCGCGGCTCTCGTGCCCGGAAGGCCGCCCTGTAGCCGACCCTCCGACTCGGTCGCTTCGCTCCCTCGCTCCGGGCCGGCTGCGGGCGGCGGCACGAGAGCGTTAGCGGACTAGGTTGGTGGCGGAGGCGAAGGGCTGGGTCAGGCCCAGGAGGGCGGCGAGGTCGGCGGCGCGGGTGTGCCAGCTGTGTCCACTTGCGAACGCCCGGCGCTGGGCGGCCAGTTCGGCGGTGCGCGGCTGGGCGAGCGCCGTGGTGACCGCGGCCGCGAACTCGGCCGGTCCCCGAGCCGTGGCGATCAGGTCGGTATCCAGCCAGAGCGTGGCCGGCAGCGGCGTGGCCACCGCACCCCGGCCGGCGGACAGGTACTCCAGCGTCTTGAGCGGGAAGCTCGCGCGGTTGAAGGCATTGTCCACATAGGGCGTCAGGCCCACGTCGATCAGGCGCAGGTACGACGGCATCTGCTCGTACGGCTTCGGCCCGACCCACCGCACATTGGGTCGATCGGTCAGCGCGTTGAAGCGCTCCGCGTGGTACCCGGAAGCCAGCGGGCCGACGATCAGTACCGAGCAGCCGGTATCCGCGACCGCCTCCAGCAGCGCCAGGTCGAGCCGGTCGTTGATGTGTCCCACCAACCCGGCTACCGGCCCCGGCAGGTCCACGTCCGTCGGGTACGGCGTTTCGTCCACAGTGGAGTACATCTCCGGCTCGCAGCCGTTGGGTACCACGTGGGCGCTCACGCCCGCCTCCGCGTAGCGGTCCCGCAGTGCGATCGATACCACCGCCACGGCATCCGCCCAGCGCAGCGTCCGCGCCTCCCCGCGAAGCAGCCGTTCCCGGGGCACGCCGAGGATGTCGGCCCCGGACGCGAAGTCGTCCGTCGCGTAGAAGAGCTTGCGGCGCGCCGGTAGCGGGTCGCCGAGATACTCCATCCGGCTGGTGACGACCGCGGCCACCGGATCGCGCTCGCGCGACCCGTACAGCCGCGCGATGGCGTCGCGGGCACCCTTGCGTACGAGTGGGGGTACCAGGCGGTGCAGGCCCGGCCGGGACTGCCCGGGTACGACCGGGGTGACGAGGTGGGCCAGGCGCGGGCCGTGTACCTGTAGCGGCGGCCCCTGCATCAGACCAGCCAGATCGGGCCGGTTCAGTCGGGTGAGTACCGACACCGGCGGCTGGACGTACAGCACCGGGGCGTACCGGCTCAGCGCCTCGGCCATGTGCCGGTCGGTGCCGCGTGGCCCCTCCCACCAACTGGCGCTGAAGTACACCACGAGATCGGCGCGGGTGCCGTCCAGCCGGTCGGCCACGGCTCAGCCCAACTCGTCGACGAGCGCGCGTACCACGGTCTCCTGCTGTTCCCGGGTGATCTGCGGGTACAGCGGCAACGACAGGATCTCGGTCGCGGCCCGCTCGGCGTGCGGGAACGCCCCGGCGCCGGGCCCGTCAGCCGCGAACGCGGGCGTCAGGTGCACCGGTACGGGATAGTGTATGCCCGCACCGATGCCCTTCTCGTTGAGCCGGGCGACCACCTCGTCCCGCCGCCGCGGGACCCGGATCACGTACAGGTGCCAGACGTGCTCGTTGCCCGGGGCAGTGACCGGGCGCATAACGTCCACTGTGGACAGAAGCTCGTCGTACCGGGCGGCGGCGTCGCGTCGCGCCTCGTTCCATGCGGCCAGTCGCGCCAGCTTCGCCCGCAGGACCACCGCCTGCAGCCCGTCCAGCCGGCTGTTGACGCCGACGAGGTCGTGCCGGTACTTGACCAGGCCGCCGTGGTTGCCCAGCGTCCGTACCGTCGTCGCGAGGTCGGCGTCGGCGCTGACCACCGCGCCGGCATCCCCGTACGCGCCGAGGTTCTTGCCGGGGTAGAAGCTCGTCGAGGCGATGGCCCGCGGCCCGCCCAGCCCCGCCGAGCCGGCGCCGTACCCGTGCCTGGTCGCACCCTGGGACTGCGCGGCGTCCTCGACGATCGCGACGTCCCGCCCGGCCAGCCCCGCCCGCAGCCGCTCCACCGCGGCGAGCTGACCGTACAGGTGCACCGGGACGACGGCTCGGGTCCGTGGGGTCACCGCGGCCAGCGCCGCGTCCATGTCCATGAGGTAGGTGTCCGGGTCAATGTCCACATAGGAGACGCGGGCGCCGATACGGGCTATCGCCTCGGCGGTGGCCACGAACGTGTTCGCCGGTACGATCACCTCGTCGCCGGCGCGTACCCCGGCCGCGCGCAGCGCCAACTCCAGCGCGTCGGTACCGTTGGCGACGCCGACGCAGTGCGGTACGCCGTGCAGCGCCGCGTACTCGCGCTCGAACGCGGCGACCTCCTCGCCGCCGACGAAGGCGGTGTGCGCGATGACGCGCTTGAAGCCCGCCTCCACTTCCTCAGCGACCTCCACGTGCGCGGCCTGCAGGTCGACCAGGGGGATCATGTGTTCCTCCGTGATGCTTCGTGGACACGTGCCGCCGCGGCGGGGCGTAGGAATGTCGCGGGGTTGCCGACCCAGACCTCGCCGGGCGGTACGTCGCGCAGCACCACCGAGCCGAGCCCGACGAGCGAGCCCGCGCCGATCGCGACCGTCTCCCGGATCAGGCAGCCGGCGCCGAGGTACGCGCCCGTGCCGATGCGCGCGCCGCCGCCGAGCCGTACCCCCGAGGCGATCGTCGCGAAGTCCTCGACCGTGTCGTCGTGGGTCAGTACCGCGTGCGGCATGACCGCCACGTGCGCGCCGACGGTGACGTCGGCGGTGAGGCAGACCCCGGCGAGCAGGACGGTACCGGGCCCGAGCACGCTGCCCGAGCCGACCTGAGCCGCCGGGTGCACGACCGTCGCGTACCGGTGCGCGGGCAGGCTCAGGCGGCGTACCACCCGCTCCCGGGAGGCGTAGTCGCGCGGGCTGCCCACGCAGACCACGACCTCGGCGTCGGGCAGGTCGCCGATCGCCTCGACACCGCCCAGGATGGGCAGTCCCGCGCGGGTGGTGCCGTGCAGCGTCTGGTCGTCGTCGAGGAAGCCGAGCAGCCGCCATCCCGGGCCGCCCGCGTCGTTCACCGCCCACACGGCGGCGGCCGTCTCCCGGGCGAAGCCACCCGCGCCGGCGATGACCAGATCGACCATCAGCCGGCCAGCTTGCGCAGCACGCCGACGACGTACTCCTGGTCAGCCTCGGTCAGTTGGTGGTGCAGCGGCAGGATCAACGAGTCGCGGGTCAGCCGCTCGGTGTTGGGTAGCGCACCCGACCGGTCCGGGTACGCCGGCTCCAAGTGGGCGGCCATGATGCCGCGCCGAGCCGAGACGCCCGCGGCGGCCAGTTCGGCGAGCACCTCGTCGCGGCTCGCGCCGAAGCCGGCTGAGAGCAGTACCCAGTAGGACTGGAAGTTGGTGGTGCCGTAGGGCGGGTCGGCGACCGGGCGGGTACCGTCCAGTTCGGACAGTAGCTGCGTGTAGCGTGCCGCCATCGCCCGGCGCTGCGCCACGATGGTGTCCAGTTTGGACAGTTGGACCAGCCCGACCGCGGCCTGGATGTCGGTCATCCGGAAGTTGAACCCAAGCTCCAGATAGGACTCCAGCACCGGCTGGGCCGAGGCGTGCCGGTCGGCGGCGGAGACGTTCATGCCGTGCTCGCGCAGCCGGCGCAGCCGCACCGCCCACTCGTCGTCGTCGACGGTGACCATCCCGCCCTCGCCGGTGGTGAGCAGCTTGCGCGGGTGGAACGACCAGGTCGAGATGAGCGAGCCGGTACCGACGGGCGCCCCGTACACGGTGGAACCGGCCGCGCAGGCCGCGTCCTCCACCAGCGGTAGGTCCCAGTCCCGGGCGGCGGCGCGCAACGCGGCCACGTCGAAGGGCACGCCACCCTGGTGCACGGCGATCACGGCACGGGTGCGCGGGGTACGCACGGCGTCGACGGTCGCCACGCTCACGTTGCCGGTGGCGAGCTCCACGTCGGCGAAGACCGGCCGGGCACCCACGTAGCGGACCGCGTTGGCCGTGGCGATGAACGAGAACGACGGTACGACCACCTCGTCGCCGGGGCCGACGCCGAGCAGGTGCAAGGCGACGTGCAGCGCGGTGGTACAGGAGCTGACGGCGATGCCGTGCCGGGCGCCGACGGCCGCGGCGAAGTGGCGCTCGAACTCGGCCACCCGCGGCCCCTGCGCCACCCAGCCGGAGCGTACGGCCTCCGCCGCGGCGGCCGCCTCCTCCTCGCCCAGCATCGGAATCATCACCGGAATGCGCTTCTCGCTCATGCCGAGCGCTCCGCGAGCCACCATTCCACGAGGCCCGAAAGGCCGTCGCGCAGCCCGATCTCGGTGGCGAAACCGAGCCGCCGAGCCGCCGCGCTGGTATCGGCGAGGCGCCGGGTCACCCCGTTGACCGCCCGCGCCGGGCCGTGCTCCGGCTGCCCGTCGAACTTCATCACCTCGCTCAGCGTGCGGGCCAGCTCCACCAGGCTGGTCTCGGTACCGCTCGCGATGTTGAATACCTCGTCGGTCACCTCGGCCTCCGCCGCCAGGATGTTGGCGCGGGCGATATCGGCCACGTGCACGAAGTCCATCGTCTGCAACCCGTCGCCGAGGATCAGCGGCGCCTGCCCCGAATGGATGCGCTCCATCCACCGGATCAGCACCTCGGTGTAGAGGCCGTAGATGTCCATCCGCGGCCCGTACACGTTGAAGTACCGCAGGGCCACGTAGTCCAGGCCGGACATGCTGTGGAAGCTGCGCAGCATGCCCTCGTTGAACGCCTTCGCGGCGCCGTAGAACGTGTCGTTGTGGTACGGGTGCTGCGTCTCCGGCGTGGGGAACACGTCGGCGAGCCCGTACACGGACGCGGAGGAGGAGGCGACCACCTTGCGTACCTTCGCCGCGGCCGCCGCTTCCAGCACGTTGAAGGTGCCGTCCACGAGCACCTCGTTGGCCAGCCGCGGCTCCTCGGCGCACTGCGTGATGCGGATCGCGGCGAGGTGGAACACCAGATCCTTGCCGCCGGTGAGTTCGTGTACCAGCGCCACGTCACGGATGTCGCCCTCGACGATGCGTACCGGCCCGTGCCGCATCGCCCAGTCGAGGTTGGCGTGGCGCCCGCGCACCAGGTTGTCCAGCACCACGATCTCGGCCGCGCCGCCACGCACCAGGAGATCGACCACGTGCGACCCGATCGTACCGGCGCCGCCGGTCACCAACGTCCGCGCGCCGCGTACCGGTACCCCAGCAGTCATGCCCGTCCCTCCGTCAGCGCAACCGCGGCGCCGCCCCCGGCGAGGCTACGCGACGCCGCTTCCAGAATCTCCAGCACCCGCAGTCCCGCGCGCCCGTCGGTGAGCGACGGCTCGCCGGTGCGGATGCTCGCCGCGAAGTGCCCGACCATCTGGCCCAGCGCCTCCCGCTCGACGAGCGCGGGCGCGACCATGTCGCCGGAGCGGTAGGACACCAGCATGTCCCGGCGCGCCTCGGCGCCGATCTCCTCGGCGCTCGCCACGTCCACGCCGCGGTCGTAGATCGCCACCCGCTGCGTGGGCGCGAGGTCGTCCCACACGAGCGTCCGCTTCGAGCCACCGATGATCGTGGTGCGTACCTTGATGGGCGACAGCCAGTTCACGTGGATATGGGCGATGGCGCCGGTGTTCAGGTGGAGCGTGAGGTACGCGACGCAGGCCCGCCCGGCCCGGATCGGGTCGGCACCGTGCGCGCTGACCGCCACCGGCCAGACCTGGTCGGGCAGCACGAAGTCCAATATGGACAGATCGTGTGGCGCGAGGTCCCAGATGACGTCGATGTCGCGCTGCACGAGCCCGAGGTTGATGCGCACCGAGTCGAGGTAGTGCACCTCGCCGAGCTCCCCGGAATGCAGCGCCTCGCGGATGCGGGTGACCGCCGGGGTGTAGCAGTAGGTGTGATCGCACATCAGGGTCAGGCCGCGCGCCTCGGCCTCGGCGACCAGTTGCCGGCCCTCCGCGTACGTGGCTGACAGCGGCTTCTCCACGAGGACGTGCTTGCCGGCGCGCAGCGCGGCGAGCGCGACGTCGAGGTGGGTGCCGGCCGGGGTCGCGATCGCGACGGCGTGTACCGCCGGGTCGGCGAGCACGTGCGCCAGGTCGGTGGTGGGTTCGACGGTGGAGTAGCGCCCCAGCGCCCGCTGCGCGCGGCTCAGATCGAGGTCGCACAGGTACCGGAGGTGAAACTCGGGTGAACCCTGGATGTTGCGAACGAGATTCGGGCCCCAGTAGCCGGCGCCGATCACAGCCACGCCGATGGGTTCGGGCCCGCCCGCCGCGGACGGAGATGGAGTCACGCGCTCTCGCTTCGTCTGGCCGGTCAACAGGTCGGGGGCGTAGGCGTCGGCGCGGATATGAAATCCGCGCCGACGAGAACTTATCGTCCTACGCGCTCGCGCGCGACTAGGGTGTCGAATAACTGGCAGTTGGCCGGATCACGTGCGCGCTCGCCGTCGGATTCGCCTTGCCGCATCAGGGGATGCGGGGTCACCCGCAGCCGAATGCGCGCGGTACGAATCGCCAGCCGAGCCTGGGCGACCGGGCGGAGTCATGGTCCGAACGGGCAGCCGCAATTTACGCGGTGATGGCGGTCGTGGTGTTCTGCCAGACGTTGTTCTGCCAGACGTTGCCGGACCCGTTGCGGTTCCAGTACGCCACGGGGCCGTACTGGCCGCTGTTCGGGAAGACCTGCCGGCTGAAGACGTTGTTGGTCACCTTGATGTTGTACGGGGTGCCCTTGTTGCCGTCCCCGCCGTAGAGCGCGTACCCGCCGCCCGCGAGGAGGTTCCCGTCGATGATCGCATCGTGTTGCACGCCGAAGTCCTGGAACAGCGCGAGGGCCGAGGTCTGGTCGACCGTGTTGATGAACGTGTTGTGCCGGACGATGAGCTGCTGCCCGGCCGGCGGTCCGGCATCCGACTGGAGCATGTCGATGTGGTCGCCGGCGAAGTACTTCGGGTCGTGCACGTAGTTGTCGGTGATGAGTCCGGAGCTCGTGGAGATCGGGTCGGAGGTTACCGAGAAGTTGCAGCGCTGGATCGTGACCATCCCGCCCTCGTTGAGAACGGCGAACTGCAGCCGGTCCGTCCCGTTCCCGTGCACGTCCGTGTCGAGCACCTGCAGGCCGTGTACGCCCTGGCGCTGGATGATTCCCCAGTCGCCGCGGTTGAGCACCCGCGAGTTGCGGATGATGACGTCGTTCGCCGTCACGTTGATGTCGCCGTGCACCTCTAGCCCGTCGATGACGGTGCCGGCTTTGTCGACGGTCAGCGTCCCGTTGTGAATCGTGAGCGTGTGCCCGGCCGGCACGCCGGTGTTGGATGCGTTCGGGAACGACGCGGGGATCGTGCCGCCCGTGCCGCCCGAGGTGGACGTGATAGCACTCGGCGCGGGACCCGCGCTGGACTTGGTGCTTCCCGAGGGTGCGGGCGTACCGCTTTGCGCGGCGGTGGGTGTCCCGCTGTGCCTCAGGTGGGTTGGGTACGCGGTTGGCCGGCCGGAGTGTCCGGCACCGATCGGACCATGGTTCGCCCTACAGTCGGCTAACCCAGCGAGCAGAAGCAGCCCGCCCGCGGCGGCGGCGACCCGTACTGCCGGGGGTATCCGTCTCATGGTGGCGGTTCCTCTCTCTCCTTGATGATTTCCGCGATCACTTCGCGATCACGCTGGCGCTTTTCAAGGGGTGCCCCGCCGAGGGTCGAGCCTACTGGGGCCATCGGTGATGGTGGTTGTGGTGTCCGAGATGTCTGAGTGTCCGAATGACGACCCACAGCCCAGTTCGGTACGTACGGCTGAGGTCGCCTGTCCCACCCCGTTCGGTATCTTCAGCCACCGACAGGACGAAGCACGTGAGGAGAATTCGGATGGGCGGGCTGCGCCATCGCTTGGTTGACCACGATCAGTCGTTGGGTGGTCGGCTCCGAGCGCGACGCTGGGACTGGCTGCTGGGTACCTTTCCCGACCTGGCCCAGATGTCGGTACTCGACCTGGGCGGGCACCCGTCCACCTGGACCGCGTCGGATCTGCACCCCAAGCACGTCCATGTCGTCAACATCGAGGACCTGCCGACGGACGTACCGGACTGGGTCGAGGTGGATCGCGGCGACGCCTGCGCGCTGCCGGAGCACATCGCCTCGCGCCGGTACGACTTGGTCTTTTCGAACTCCGTCATCGAGCACGTGGGCGGGCACGAACGCCGCGTACGGTTCGCCGAATCGGTGCACCGCCTGGCGCCCGCGCACTGGGTACAGACGCCTTACCGCTACTTTCCGGTGGAACCGCACTGGGTCGCCCCAGGTATGCAGTTCCTCCCGGTACGGGTCCGGGCCACGCTGGCTCGGCGCTGGCCGCTCGCGGGCATCAAGGCGGAGAACCTGACGGTCGCGTTGACCAGCGTGCTGTGGACCGAGCTGATCGACCGCAGCCAGATGTCCTACTACTTCCCGGACTCCACGATCCGCTCAGAGCGGATCTTCGGGCTGACCAAGTCACTCATCGCGGTGAAAACGCAGGAGGCCTGAACCCGCTCGCCGCGCGAGCGGAGCGAGCGCCAGCTATCTAGCGGACCACGGCAGGGGACCAGGCGTCAGGTACCAGGACCCGCGGCTGGCCCGAGCCGTCCGCCGGTACCGCCCAGATGTCGTCCGTCGCCGCCCCGTTCTGCGCGACGCGCGGCAGCCCGTACAGGACCGTCGTATCGTTCAGCCACTCCGCCTGGTCGTCCACGCTGCGGCTCTCGGAAAGCACCGTCTCCTTGCCGGTACGCAGGTCGTAAACGGCCAGCCGCCACTTGCCCGCCGCCAGCGTTCCGTGCTTCTTGAAGGCGATCCGGGTACCGTCCGGCGACAGCGACGGGCACTCCACGTCCTGCCGCAGGGCGGTGAGGGTACCGGTGCCGATGCTGCCGCGCACGAGGTAGGTGTGGCCGCCGGTGGCGACGGTGGCGTAGAACGTCGTGTCATCCGCGAACGTGACGCCCCAGACATTGCGATCCTTCGGCGCGCGTACCTGACCGTCCACAATGAACCGGTACGACTCCAGGTCGGCTATCTGCTGCCCGGTGGCGGCTCGGGTGATGAGGGTACGGGTGGAGAACTGGCCCGGGTTCGTGTACGAGTCGCCGTACACGAACGTGGTCGTCGCGGCGAGCGTGCCGTCGGGGGAGAGGCGGGCCCGGCTCGGCAGTCCCGACATCGGCAACTGGCGCAGCTTCGTCCACTGTGGACCCAACAGCTCCGCCCGGTACGTGGTGACCAGACCGCGATCGGCGACCAGGCACAGCGTCTCGCCGGAGCGCGCGTACACCCGGTCGCACGAGGCGGTGGTCAGCGCCCGGGGACCGTCCGGTTTGGAGAGTGGCACCACCGCCACCCGGCCGTACCCGTTGCCGAGCGCGGTGCTGCGGAACACCAGGTGCGGTACCGCGGCGACCGCGGCTAAGCCGGTGGTGGCGACCGACGACGCGTGTGCGGCAACGGCGACCTGCTGGCGGTGCGCCCGTACCACGAAGAACGTGGCGCCGGCGGCCGCGAGGAGCGCCACGGCCGCGAGCACCGCGATCCGGATG
>JBPYFB010000071.1:0-8318 GCA_051986465.1 Rugosimonospora sp. | reverse complement strand
GGTGAACAGCGCCGGGATCGACTTCTACAGCCGGTTGGTCGACGCCCTGCTCGAGCACGGCATCACCCCGCTGGCGACGCTGTACCACTGGGACCTCCCCCAGCCGCTGCAGGACGCGGGCGGCTGGCTCAACCGGGACACGGCGTATCGGTTCGCCGAGTACGCCGAGCTCGCCGCCGCCGCGCTCGGCGACCGGGTGAAGCTCTGGATCACCCTCAACGAGCCGGCGATGACAACCATGCTCGGGTACGGGCTCGGGGTACACGCGCCGGGCGCCGCCCTGCTGTTCGACGCGCTGCCCACGGCGCACCACCAGTTGCTCGGGCACGGGCTCGCGGTCGCCGCGCTCCGGGCGCGCACCGCCGCACCGGTCACCATCGCGAACAACTACACGCCGGTGCGGACGATCGGCGAGACCGAGGCGGACCGGGCGGCGGCGGCCGCGTACGACGCCCTGCACAACCGGCTCTTCAGCGATCCGCTGTTCGGGCTGGGCTACCCGGACGGGTTCGAGGGGTTGCCGGTACGCGACGGTGACCTGGAGACGATCGCCGCACCACTGGATGCGCTGGGCGTCAACTACTACAACCCGACCGGGATCCGGGCGCCCTCCGACGCCTCGATGCCGTTCGAGATGGTGCCGCTGACCGGGTACCCGGTGACCGACGCCGACTGGCCGGTCGTACCCGAGGGCCTCACCGAGGTACTGCTGGACCTGCACGGCCGGTACGGGTTGCCGCTGTACGTCACCGAGAGCGGCTGCGCGTACGAGGAGAGCCCGGATGACCCGCACCGCGTCGGGTACCTGTCGTCCCATGTGGATGCGGTGAGTGCCGCGCTGGCCGAGGGCGCGGACGTCCGCGGGTACTTCGTGTGGACCATCGTGGACAACTTCGAGTGGGCCGAGGGGTACACGAAGCGGTTCGGGCTGGTACACGTGGACTTCGCGACGCAGGTACGCACCCCGAAGTCCTCGTACCACTGGTACCGCCGCCTCATCGCCGGCACCCTATGAGCTAAGCCCTCACCACTTGTCCCAGGGGATGGTCCAGTCGCCCAGGCCGTCCCAGATCGGCAGCTGCTTCGGCGTGTTCCGCACGTCGACCACGTCGCCGAGGCGGAAGTTGTCGTAGATCCACTTGGCGTTGGCCGGCGACAGGTTGATGCAGCCGTGCGAGACGTTGCGGTGCCCCTGATCGGACACGCTCCAGGGCGCCGAGTGGGTGAACTCACCCGAGTACGAGATCCGACAGCACATCTCGATGATCTCGTCGTAGAAGTTCGGGTCGTTCTTGTTTGTGATGCCGTAGCTCGCCGACGTCATCCGGTGCGACGGCTCCTTGGTCAGCACCACGTGCGGGCCACTGCGGGTCCAGAAGTCGATGGTCTCGCCGCTGGCGCCCTTCGTGTAGCCACCCTTTCCGCAGCTGATCGGCATCGTCTTGACGAGCGCGCCGTCGACGTACACCTTCATGTAGTGGCTCTGCGCGTCGGCGATCGCGACGTGCGAGGGGCCGATGGTGAACGATCCCGCGGCGTTCGCCTTGCCGTACAGGCCCTTGCCGAGGTTGATCCCGTACAGGTTGGCGTTGATCGTGATCTTCGTGCCCGACGCCCAGTACTTCTCGGGCCGGGCGTGCACCGTCGACGAGTCGACCCAGTGCCACTTGATCTCGACGTCCGGCTCGACCGTCACGTTCAACGCCTTGATCGCCGCGTCCTTGTCGGCCGGCGCCTTGCTGAACGCCACGATCACCGGCTGGCCCACCCCGTACGTGCCGCCGTTCGTGAGCGAGGCCATCGCGTTGGCCTGCAGGGTCGCGCTGACCAGCTTCGTCGGCTTGACCGTGGTGAAGGTGCTGGTCTTCGTGGCGGGGCCGCCGTTGACCCCGGTCAGCGTCGCGGTGACCGTGTAGGTCGCGTTGTAGGCGAGCCGGCCGGTGCTGCGCCAGGTCTTCTGGTCGGAGCCGAGGTCTCCGTCGACGGACTTGCCGTCGGCGACGACCGTGACGGACTGGAGGGTGCCGGCACTCGCGGTCACCACGACCCCGTCGGCGGGTGCGACGGCCTTGGCGCCAGCAGCGGGGGTGATCGTGATATCCGCGTCGGCGACCGGCGAGCCGGAGCTACTGCTGGAGGGGTCGGCCGTGCCGGCCGCGTTCCACCGCGCCGACGCGTTCGCTGATCCGCAGCCGGCAAGGGCGGTACCGGCGGCGATGCCGGAGGCCGCGATAAGAACGGTTCGACGCTTCGTCATGTGGGTCCTCCCGGGCGGGAGAGTACTGAACGCGTGCCACCAAGGAAACCCAGAAGTTGGTAACAAACCGGGTGGCGACCGTCGGGGGTGTCCGTTCTAGGGTAGACACGTGACAGTACGCGTGCGATTTGCTCCATCTCCGACTGGAATGTTCCATGTCGGTGGTGCCCGCTCGGCACTCCAGAATTGGATCTTCGCGAACCAGCACAATGGTGATTTTGTGCTGCGGATCGAGGACACCGACGCCGCCCGCAGCCGGCCCGAATGGACCGAGGGCATCCTGTCGGCGCTGGACTGGCTGGGCATCGCGCGCGGCACGTACGAAGGACCGTATTTTCAGTCCGAGTACGCCACCGAACAGCGCGCCGCCGCTGCCCGTCTGTACGAAACCGGCCTGGCCTACTACTGCGACTGCAGTCGCGAGGAGATCCAGGCGCGCACCGGCAACAAGTTCGCCGGGTACGACGGGTACTGCCGCGACCGGGGCCTGGGCCCGGCGCCCGACTGCGCGCTGCGCTTCCGCACCCCCGACGAGGGCGAGACCGTCGTCGAGGACATCATCCGCGGCAAGCCGACCTTCGAGAACAAGCTGATCGAGGACTTCGTCATCGCGCGCGCGGACGGGTCCCCGATGTTCCTGCTCGCCAACGCCGTCGACGACATCGCGATGGGCATCACCCACGTGATCCGCGCCGAGGAGCACCTGCCCAACACGCCCAAGCAGCAGATGCTGTGGCAGGCGCTGGGGCACACGCCGCCGATCTGGGCGCACGTGCCGGTCGTGGTCAACGAGAAGCGCCAGAAGCTTTCCAAACGCCGCGACAAGGTCGCGCTGGAGGCGTACCGCGACGAGGGGTACCTCGCCGACGCGATGCGCAACTACCTGATGCTGCTCGGTTGGGCGCCCTCCGGCGATCGGGAGATCGTGCCCTGGTCGGTGATCGAGCGCGAATTCCGGCTGGAGGACGTGAACTCCTCGCCAGCCTTCTTCGACGAGAAGAAACTTCGCGCGTTCAACGGCGAGTACATCCGCGCGCTGGCGGTGGACGAGTTCGTGGCGGCCTGCCAGCCGTGGCTGACCGGCGCGATCGGTACGCCGCCGTGGCGACCGGCTGACTTCGAGGCGGACGCGTTCGCCGCGGTGGCGCCGCTGGCGCAGACCCGCATCGCGGTGCTCTCCGAGATCGTGTCCAACGTGGACTTCCTGTTCCTGCGCGAGCCCATCATCGACCAGCCGTCCTGGGACAAGGCGATGAAGGAGGGGGCGGCCGAACTGCTGGCTGCCACGGCGGACGCGTTCGAGGCGGTACCGCAGTGGGACGCGGTCAGTCTCAAGGCGGCGCTGGAGGAGGTCGGCGCGGCCCGCGGGCTCAAGCTCGGCAAGGCACAGGCGCCGGTACGCGTCGCGGTCACCGGGCGCTCGGTCGGGCTGCCGCTCTTCGAGTCGCTGGAGGTGCTCGGGCGCGCCCGTACTCTCGATCGACTGCGTACCGCCCAGACCCGTGCGCACGCTTCTTAGACGTGAACTGAATGCCAATTGGTTGACAGCTGTAAGGATGGCCACAATTCGGTAGCGGGACGGCGGCGAGGACAGCACGGCAGCGCCATTTGCCGGATCATATGCATAAGTTCTCGTCGTTTGTTGCGACCAATGTGCACACTCGAAGAGGGCTCCGTCCCCCCAGCGAGGAGCCGTACCGGTGACCCGTCCTACCCGTGCTCTGCTGCGCCCGCCCGCACCCCGGCGCCGGCGCTGGTTGCTCCGTCTCGCCGGGTGCGCGGTCGCACTCGCCGTGCTGGCGCCGGCAAGCGTCGCGGCGGCAGCGGACACCCCCACGTCATTGACGATCGTCGGGGTCGGGATGACGGCGCCGATCACCATCCGGTCCGACGCGCAGCAAGCCCTGTTCTCGTCCGTCCTGCGGCAGGTGAGCTGGATGTCGGGGCGGTCGGGCGACTTCGCGAAGCCGGACCTGACCGGGCTCGGTCCGAAGTACACCCTCACGATCTTCAACCGCGGCGTGGCCGCCGGGATCTACGAGCTCTACCCCGAGGCGGCCGGCGGCCCCCGCGCACACCGGCCCGCCCGGCAGCCCAAGGGCAACACCGCGGAGGCGTGGTTCTACGCGACCGTGACGCTGCCCAGCGTCCTGCGTACGGCGGGGGTGCCACTGGCCGCGCCGACCGCGACCGGGCAGGCGGGCGCGTACGAGGAACCGCAGTACCAGCCCGACGCGATCACCGCGACCTCCGGGTTCAGCTTCGGCAAGGAGCTGGGTGAGGCGCGCCTCGCGCTCGCCGCGACCGCTGCCATCGCCCTCGTCGTGCTGCTGCTGCTCTTCGGCGCCGCTCAGCTCAGCCGCCGGTTCACTCGCTGACCACTGTGGACGGTCGCGGCCGGTAGGACTCGACGACGTGGACCAGGTCGGCCAGGTCCGCGTCGAACTCGGCATCCCAGTCCACCGGCGTCCGCAGCACCGAGGTCAGGCCATGGTGCGCCAGCACGTGGTCGGTATCGAAATCCGCCCGCCGGGCGCGCGGGTTGGTGCTCACGCTGAACCGGCCGCTGACCTCCGAGGTAGCGAAGCCGAGCACGAATGTGGACAGCAGCCGCTCCACTCGGGGTACGTGCTCGGCGGGTATGCCCGCATCTAGCAGCGCCCGGTAGACCGAGTCGGTCG
The DNA here is from genome assembly GCA_051986465.1 of Rugosimonospora sp. GTDB lineage: Bacteria > Actinomycetota > Actinomycetes > Mycobacteriales > Micromonosporaceae > DATEJJ01. Next base: position 3,380 of record JBPYFB010000071.1, on the reverse strand, counting down.
CGCGCACCGCGTCGGGGGTCACCGAGGGGCGCGCCATCAGCAGGGGGAAGGTCGTCGGGTGCCGCCGCGCCACGACCCGCAGGCCCTGCGCGAGCTCCCACAGGCGCGCCCGCCAGTCCCCCTCCGATAGGTCCGCCGGACGGCGCCGGCGGTGCTCGGCCGCGCCGGCGTCTGAATCGGTGAGCAGCAGCAGCAACTCGGCGAGCATCCGGTCGACGAGGCCGTCCAGCAAGTCCTCCTTGCTGCGTACGTGCGGGTAGAGCGCCATCGGCGTCACGCCCACGCGCTGCGCCACGGCGCGCATGGATACGGCGGAGATGCCCTTTTCATCGGCGATGGCGAGGGCCGCGTCAAGGATCTGGCGTCTTCGGTCGGGCACGTCTACACTGTAGATCTATACAGCGTAGATCACCAAGGAGGCGCGAATGTTAGTTGCCGAGGATCTGGTCAAGCGGTACGGGTCGCGGTTGGCGCTGGACGGGTTCACGCTGACCGTGGCGGCCGGTGAGATCGTCGGGCTGGTCGGCCACAACGGCGCCGGCAAGAGCACCTTCGTCGGCATCGTGGCCGGGTTGGCCCGCCCGGACGCCGGTACCGCGACGATCGGCGGGCTGCCGCCGTGGCGCGCCCGGTACCGCGTCGGGCTCGCGCCTCAGGAGCTCGCGCTCTACCAACCGGCGACGGTACGGGAGAACCTGCGGCTGTTCGCCGGCCTGGCCGGGCTGCGGGGCACCGCCGCCCGGCGGGCGATCGACGGTACCGCCGAAGAGCTGGCCCTCACCGACCTGCTCGACCAGCCGGTGGTGCGGCTGTCCGGCGGGCAGCAGCGCCGGGTACAGGCGGCGACCGCGCTGGTGCACTCACCCGACCTGCTGCTGCTCGACGAGCCGACGGTCGGCGCCGATCCGGTCACCCGGCGGGCGTTGCTCGCCGCGATCGTCCGGCGCGCCGCCGCCGGAGCCGCGGTCTGCTACACCACCCACTACCTGCCGGAGCTTGGCGAGCTGGGCGCGACGCTCGCGGTCGCCAGAGCCGGTCGGGTGATCGCCCGGGGCGCCCAGGCCGACCTGCTGGCCAGCCTGCCCGGCGAGGTACGCGCCGAGTTCGGCGACGGTACCGAGCGGGTGGTCCGCACCCGGGAGCCGGCTCGCGCCGTCGCCGAACTCGCCAGCGAACTGCCGGATCTGCGCGCGATACAGATCCGCGAACCCTCCCTGGACGACCTGTACGAAGCGCTGGCGGTGACTCATGTCGGTTAGGCGGATCGGGGTGCTCACCCGGCACAACCTGTTGCTCGTCGGCCGCGAGCCCGGGCCGTTGATCAGCCGGATCGCGATGCCCATCGTGGTCATGCTCGTACTGCGACCGCTGTACGCGTCCGCGCTGGGCAGCCGCGAGCGCGGCACGGTCCAGTCGGTCGTCGGCATGCTGGTCATGTTCTCGTTGCTCGGCATGTCGGTCGTGGGTGGCGCGGTGCTCACCGAGCGCACCTGGCGGACGATGGACCGGCTGCGGGCCACCCGAGCCAGCGCCGCCGAACTGCTCGTCGGCAAGGCGGTACCGGTGCTGCTCCTCGTACTCGCGCAGCAGGTCGTGGTGCTCGGCATGGGCGTGGGAGTCCTCGGGCTGCGGGTACCCGACCCCGCCCTGCTCGCCGGCTGTGTCCTCGCCTGGTCGGTGACGCTGCTGTGCTGCGGCAGCGCGATCGCGACCCTGGTCCGCAGCCAGGCGGAGCTCTCCGCCGCCACGGACGTCGGCGGGCTGATCTGTACCGTGCTCGCCGGGGCGCTGGTACCGCTGTCCGGGATGCCGGGGTGGGCCCGGCATGCGGCGCCCGCCTCCCCCGGGTACTGGGCGATGCGGGGCCTTTCCGCGGCGCTGACCGGGCAGCGCGGCGCGGCGCTCCTGTCGGTCGCGGTGCTCACGGGCGTGGCCGTGCTGGGCGCCTCGGTGGCGGGATACCGGATGGCACGCGGCTGGGGTCGGGCTTTCTAGGCGCACCCGTGGCAGGCTGGCGGCATGGCAGGCGTGGGACCCGAGGAGCTGGCCGCGACGCTGCCCAAGGTCGAGCGCGCGGCCGGCGCCCTGGCCACGGCGAGCGTGGCCCGGATGGACGAGGTGCTGCCCTGGTTCCGGGAGGTACCGGCCGACCAGCGCGCCTGGGTGATGCTGGTGGCGCAGGCGGGCGTCCGGTCGCTGGTCGAGTGGCTGCGCCAGGCCGGTACCGAGCAGGAGGTCTCCGACGAGGTCTTCGAGGCCGCCCCGCGTGCCATGGCCCGCTCGCTGAACCTGCAGCAGACGGTACAGCTGATCAAGGTCACGATCGATGTGGTCGAGGAACAGGTACCGCACCTGGCCGCGCCGGGCGAGGAGGTGGCGCTGCGGGAGGCGGTACTCACGTTCTCCCGGGAGATCGCCTTCGCGGCCGCCCGCGTCTACGCCCGCGCGGCGGAGAGCCGCGGCTCCTGGGACGCGCGGCTACAGGCGCTGCTCGTCGACGCGCTGCTGCGCGGCGAGCCGGCGGACGTGCTCAACAGCCGGGCCGCCGCGCTGGGCTGGGCGGAGCCGCCGATCGTGGCGGTCGCCGTCGGCCGCTCACCGGGCGGGGAGCCGGCGGCGATCATCCACACGCTGTATCGGGCGGGGCGGCGGATGGGTGTCGAGGTGCTCGGCGGCGTGCACGGCGACCGGCTCCTGGTCGTACTGGGCGGGGCCGCCGATCCGCTGGCCGCGGCCGAGAAGCTGCTGGTGGGCTTCGGCTCCGGCCCGGTCGTGGTGGGGCCGACGGTAGCCCGGCTGGACGAGGCGACCGAGTCGGTACGCGCCGCGCTCGCCGGGTACCGGGCCGCCCCGGCCTGGCCGGCCGCACCCCGGCCGGTACCCGCTGGGGACCTGCTGCCGGAGCGGGCGCTCGCCGGGGACGCGGAGGCGCGCCGGATCCTGCGCCAGGAGGTGTACGGAGGGCTGGCCCGGGCCGGCGGCGAACTGCTGGAGACGCTCGACGCGCTCTTCGAGGCGGGCGGGGTGCTGGAGAGCGCGGCGCGCGCGCTGTTCGTACACCCCAACACGGTCCGGTACCGGCTGCGCCGGGTGGCCGAGACGACCGGGCTCAGCCCGCTCACGCCCCGGCACGCGTACACGCTCCGGGTGGCGCTCACGATCGGGCGGCTGGACCCGATCTGATCACGCATTGTGTGACCACGCACATATCAGGAGTCACTCTTGATAACACGGGCCACACGCGCCGCTGGTCTATTGGTGGAATCCTACAAAAGTCATCGTCGGGTTTCGTACCTGCCAGCACCCATGTCAGCGGTAGTGATCAGGGACAGTCAAAGCGTGCTCGCAGTACTCGCCCCAGGCCAGGGTTCACAGAAGCC
>JBPYFB010000070.1:0-3134 GCA_051986465.1 Rugosimonospora sp. | reverse complement strand
GGTCCGCACCGCGCAGGTGGCGCGGGCGTGGCAGCAAATGGCGGGGCTGTTCGGGTACCGGCTGCGGCCCGAGCTGTCGACCAGCTTCGAGACCCTCGCGACGCTGTTGAATGCCACGGTCCGGGGACTGGTCATCACCGCGCTGTCGCGGCCGGAAGTGGCCGCGCACCGCACGCCGGCCCGCCCGTTCGGGGCCGCCGGCAAGGAGGACTGGTCGCTCGCGGCGATCGGCGGCGCCGGCCTCGCCATGGCGTTCCTGGAACCGGATCCGGCAACGACGTGGGATGACGACCGGCTCGCCGAGATCCATCGCCTGCTCGATGCGTGGGAAGAGTAAGCCGGTTTAGTTCGCGGGCGCGGATACCCCTGACCTGACCACGGCGATCGTGGCATAGGTCGTGAGGCCTAAGGTGGCACCGCCGACGGCCCCTGGTCGCGGTTGCCGTCGAGCAAGAGGATGGGAGCACAGGTCAGCTTCAGACGTCTCGAATGTCGTGTCGATTTGGGAAGGGCCGGCACATATGTCTTTCCCTCGATTTCTGACGCGGATACACACCGTGTACATCAACAAGCTGACCCTCCGCTTCGTCGGTCATACGGCCGTCGCCGACCTGGAGCATGTCGGTCGGCGAACGGGCCGGATCCACCACACGCCCGTGCGCGCCTTTCGCGACCGGGACACGGTGGTGATTGGGATCAATTTCGGACGGGGGTCCGACTGGGTGCGCAACGTCAAGGCCGCCGGCAGGTGCCGGCTGCGGTTGCGCGACGAGGTGATGGAGTTGACCGACCCGAGGATCGTGCCGATCGAGCAAGGCATGAGGAGTATGCCGAAGCTGTTCGGCTTCGGGCTGAGGTATCTGGTCCGCACCCGCCATTGCCTTGAGCTTTCTATCCCCACGAGCGTCCCGGCTTCGGTTCGCCTTGGTGGACCGCCCGGGCTGAGCTCGGGCGGTCCTGGCGGTGCTGTCCGCCCCGCGCGCCGCCTTCGCGGTGACGGGCTCGGGCTGTGTCGCTACTGGCGCGGTGGTTGGTGTGTGCGGTAGTGGTCGCGCCAGATGAGGCGGTGCACACCGAGGTGGCGGGGCAGGGAGCGCAGTCCGGGGATGAATGGGACCAGGATCAGTGCCAGGCTCAGCAGCATCATCAGCGCCCAGACGAGGGCGTCGGCGTTGTCAGAGCTGGAAAATGGTGGGATCTGGTACCAGAAGGTGTAGAGCCACAGCCATGCCTGGCCGGGGTAGCGGCCGGTTTCGTTCATCATGCCCCACTGGTCGCCGCCGAGGTGTTCGGCACGGGCCTGCTCTTCCAGGTAGCCGCCGTCGGCGAGGAACAGTAGCGGCTTGGTGTAGTCGGTCTGGTAGAAGCCGCCGGAGGACAGCAGTTGGCCGTCGAGGCCGCCGCCGCGGGCCAGGTCGAGCAGTTTGGCGGTGAGTACGGGTACGGGGCCGTAGTCGCCGTCCGGTACCTTGGCCGGGTCGTTGTCGGGTGCCTTGTCCAGGGCGTCGCCGTAGTTTGTGGCCCAGGTCTGTTGCTGGTCGGTGCTGGCGGCGTTGTATTGGGACAGGGTCGAGGTGAGCGCCGCGTCGCCGGTGACGGTGGCAAGGGGGTCGAGGACGAAGTCGTGTGCGGTGTCGACCGGCTCGCGGACTCCGCCGTACCGTTGCAGCGGTACGGGGCCGAGTTTCTGGCCGGCGCCGGGGTCGTTGGTGTAGGGGGCGCCGTAGGTGGCGGTGCCGCTGGTGCCGTCGAGTTCGGCGACGGCGGTGACGACGAAGTCGTTCGGGGCGGCGGTGGCCCAGTCGTGCAGGGAGATCGCCTTGTGGTCGGGTGAACTGAAGGCGATCGCCAGGCCGATGGTGAGCAGCAGCATGGCCCCGAGCGCGACGACGAATTCCTTGACCAGGTCGTAGCGCCGGTACCCGCCAGCCCATGGGGCGGCGTAGCGGGCTTCGTCGGCACGGTGGCGTTGGCGGGCGTTCATGACCCAACCTCCACTGTGGACGATTGCGGCGCCGCGGGCTCCGGCTCCGGTACAGCCCGCTCCCGGTCGGCGAACGGCGGTACGACGCCGCGACGGCGTACCAGCAGTACGTGCCAGACGACCAGTACACCGAGCACGAGTGGGAACAGCACCACGTGGAACAGCAGCATCTGGCCGTAGTTCAGGACGTTGAACCAGGCTCCCACTCCGACGGAGTTCAGTCCGTCCTTCGCCTGGGTGGAGATCCACTGTGAGTCGAAATTGGACTGCACGAGGTACCCGGTGAACGCGGTGGCGATCGAGCCGAGGAAGGCGACGGCGCCGGTGACCCAGGTCAGCGCCCGCTTGCCCCGCCAGGCGGCCATGAAGAACTTGCCCCACAGGTGGATGACCATCGTGAAGAAGAACAGTTCCACGCTCCACAGATGCAGGCTGTTGACGAAGTGCCCCACCGGGGAGCGGTGGTACCACTGCGGGCCTTCCAGCGCCAGTACCGCGCCGGAGGTCAGCACGATGAGCAGGGCGGCCAGGGTGAGTACGCCGAACACGTAGATCCAGGAACTGACGTAGGCCGGCTGCCGGTCGGGCAGCAACTGCTGCGGTGGCAGCGCGGCGACGGCCCTGTTGCGTACCCGTGCGGTCCACATGCGGTCCTCGGCCGGCGCGCTCATCGCCGCCTCCCCGGGAACGGTACGAACAGCGCGATGATGAAGACGGCGAGCATCAGACCGATCACCACCAGGTTGGCGAGGGAGATCTGGATGACGCCCCAGTGCAGATAGACACCAGGATGGTTCATTTCGGCCCCTTGACTGAGACGGGCATCGACAGGTAATGCCGTCACTCTGCGCCCCCTTAACCGACAACATGTAGGGCCTAACGGCCCGGGGCGGCAGGGTCTGAGGAGGTGACTTCCGGCCCTGTGGCTCCGGCCGCCCCACGAGCACGGTGGGCGCATGTTCGCCAGCCAAGAGGTCATCGTCCAGCTCCCGCGGGAGGTGGCCTCGGCGCGGCTGGTCCACCTGACGAACCGGGGTGCGCTGCGCAGCGTGTCCGAGACCGCGTACGAGGACGGATATGAGATGTTGCTCCGGGTCGGCCCGTTCGGGGACCTGCCCGGGCTGTCCAAGCTGGTGCGGGTACGTGTGCT
>JBPYFB010000069.1:0-10414 GCA_051986465.1 Rugosimonospora sp. | reverse complement strand
TCATTGAAGTTGCGGTGATCCTGCCCGCCCAACACCGCAACTTCAATGAAGTTGCGGCGTGGGCGTGCGGCGTGGGGGCGGCGGCTGGATCTCAGGGCGGGGTTACGAGATCAGGATGAGCTGGGCGGTCACGGTCGAGCCGCTCTTGGTACCGGCGACGCCGATCTGCTCGCCGGTCGTGACGTTGTTCGGCTGGACGGTCGTGCGGTGCTCGATGACGTGGATCGGCTTACCGAATGTCCAGGTGAGCGTGAAGCCGTCCGCCGACTTCACGGTGACCGTCGTGGAGTTGATCGCGGTGACCGTACCCCGTTGAACATCAATGGTCTTCTCGCCGTCCTTGGTCTTCACCACGATCTCGCCGTGCTCGACGTTGCGGCGCAGGGCGCGGCGCACCGTCAGCGGGCGGGCCCGCGGGTGAGCCTTGCGCGCGGTGCTGGGTGACGCGTTCGGATCCGCGGCGGGCACCAGGTCCTGACCTGGATAGCCGAGCGCGGTCAGCGCTGTCGCCTCCGGTGACAGCGAGTCGGGGGCGGCCTGCCCGCAGGCGGCGACGCCGATGAGGGCGGCCGCGCCCAGCGCGGCGGTGGCTAGCGCGATGTGCAGTCGTCTGACCATGCCGACCATGCTGCGCGGCGTTCGCGTGCCGTCCATCAAGTTCATGTACGAGCTTGGTAAGCGCGGTCAGGTCGCCGGCAGCCGTACGGTGAACCGCGCGCCACCCTCCGGCGCGTGTCCCGCCTCGATCACCCCGCCGAGCCGGCGTACCAGCCCGGCGGCGAGCGCCAGGCCCAGTCCGGAGCCCACCTCCCGGCTGCCGCGGTACCGCTCGTACAGCGCGCCCCGCTCAAAGGCGACCGCGAGGTCCTCGTCGCGCAGCCCGGGCCCGCCGTCGCGTACCTCGACGGTGGCGTACCCGTCGACCGCCGGGCGCACCGCGAGGACCACGGGCGCACCGGCCGGTACCACGCGCAGCGCGTTCTCCAGCAGCCCGTCCAGTACCTGCCGGACCCGCCCCGGGTCGGTCGGCACCACGACCGGTACCGGCGGCAGCTCGGTGTGCACCGCCAGCCCGGCCGCCGTGGCGCGCGCCCCCCAAGCCTCGGCCGCGTCCGCGATGAGGCCGGCCAGGTCGACTGCGAGTACGGACACCTGGAAGTCGGCCGCCTCCAGCCGGGCCAGCGCGAGCAGGTCGGCGACGAGCCGGTCGAGGTGGGCAGCCTCGGCCAGCATCGTGCCGCCGGCGCGCTGCGCACCATCCGGCCCGATCACCCCGTCGGCTAGCGCCTCGGCGTACCCCTTCAGGGTCGTGAGCGGGGTGCGCAGTTCGTGCGAGATGGAAAGCAGGAAGTCGCGCTGCCGCCCTTCGCTGGTCGCGAGCGCTGCGGCGAGCCCGTTCAAGGCGTGTGCGAGATCCTCCGCCTCGGCGGGTGGCTCCGGCGCGACGCGTACCGAGCGATCTCCGGCCGACAGCCGCGCGGCGGCCGCGGCCGCGCTGCGGATGGGCCGGGCCAGCCGGCGGGCCAGCAGCGCGCCGGCCACCGCCCCGGCGAGCAGGCCGGCGAGGAGCGCGATCCACAGTCGACCGAGGACCGCCGCGCCGATGCCGGTGACCGTGGGCCGGGTGAGCACGAGCCCGTTGCCGGTACCGGAGGGCAGCGTGCGCCCCTCCACCATGACCGTGGCCCCGCGCACGCGGGCCACGCCGGTGACCGGGTTGCCGCTCGCGATCTGGTTCAGCACCCATGGCGGCAGGCCGGCCCGGTCCGCCCGGCCACCCCGGATGAAGAACAGCTCGACGCCCTGCCGGCGCAGTACCTGCACGATCCGCTCTTCGCCGGAGGCGCGCGGCCGGGTGGCGACGATACCGGCGGCGAGGTCGGCCCGCTCGGCCAGGTCGAGGCGGGCGTTCGCGTTCGCCGCCCGCAGCGCGAGCGGGAACGCGACCAGCGCGGTCACCAGTACCGAGACGAGCGCGGCGAGGCACGTCACGAGTACGGCGCGCGCGGTGAGGGTACGCAGCGGGCTGCTGCGCCGTCCACTATGGACGGTACGGAGAGCCAGGGTCGGCTCGTGCTCAGCCATCGGCGGTGTAGCCGACGCCGCGCACGGTACGGATCACGCCGGCCGCGTCGCCGAGCTTCGCGCGGATCTGCGCCACGTGCACGTCGACGGTGCGGGTACCGGCGTGTGCCGCGTACCCCCACACCGACGCGAGCAGCTCCTCCCGCCCGAAGACCCGGCCGGGCCGGTTCATCAGGAACGCGAGCAGATCGAACTCGGTGGAGGTCAGGGTGACGGTCTCCCCGGAGACCGTCACGCACCGGCGGCCCGGGTCCAGCGCGACCGGCCCGACCTGCCGTACCCGGTCGCCGTCGGGCGGGCCGGCCGTCCGGCGCAGTACTGCCTTGACGCGGGAGACCAGTTCCCGCGGGCTGAACGGCTTGGTGATGTAGTCGTCGGCGCCCATTTCGAGGCCGAGGATCCGATCCACCTCGTCGTCGCGGGCTGTCAGAAAGATGACCGGCGTCCAGTCGCCCGACTCGCGTAGCCGCCGGCAGACCTCGGTGCCGTCCATGCTGGGCAGCCGGATATCCAGCACGCACGCGACCGGGTGCAATTTGCGGGCGGCGGCGAGTCCGGCCGCGCCGTCGGATTCGACGTGCACGCCGTACCCGTCGCGGTCCAGGTACATCCGCACCAGGTCCGCGATGGGGCGCTCGTCCTCCACGACGAGTACGAGGCCCCTGGTAGGCGACTCGGTCACCCGCCCATGATGCCGTACCCTCTGAGGATGTCCGAGAATCCCAGCCAGTACGGTCCGGCTGATCCGACACAGCGCTTCGATCCAGCGGCGCAGCCGGCCTCCCCCGCGACGCCCACCTCCGGGCAGCCTGGCGGCACCTATCCATATGCCGACCCGACCCAACAGATGTATTCGAGCGGGCCGGGCGCGACGCCCACGCCGCCGACCTATACGACACCGCCCACGCCCGAGTACGGTTCGACGCCCGGGTACTACGGCTCCAGCGCCACGCCGCCCAACTACCCCACGAGCGGTGGCGCGACGCCCGGCTACCCGACGAGCGGTGGTGCGACGCCCGGCTACCCGACGAGCGGCGGCACGACCTACGGGTACCAGCAGCAGCCGCAGTACTCCCAGCCGCAGTACTCCCAGGATCAGTACCAGCAGCAGCAGCCGCAGTACGCCCAGGCGTACGGGCAGCCGGCCGGGTACCCCGCGCAGTATGGGCAGCCGCAGGCGGCGTACGACCCCCAGGGTCGCCCGCTGTCGGACAAGAGCAAGCTCACCGCGGGCCTGCTCGGCATCTTCCTGGGCTGGCTCGGCGTCGGCCGCTTCTACACCGGCCACACCGGTCTGGGCGTGGCCCAGCTGCTCGTCAGCGTCTTCACGTGCTTCGCTGGCGGCCTCTGGGGCTTCATCGACGGCATCATCATCCTGGTGAACGGCGGCACAGACGCCGAGGGTCGGGTCCTCCGAGACTGATACCCCCGGGGCGTGGGATTCTGGGGTGGTGGAGCTTCGTCACCCGGCCATGCCGAATGAGCCCGCCACCCCGCGGACGCATCCCACGCCCGACCAACCCGAGCAGCCCGAGCAGCCGCCGTCGCCGCCCGCGTCGGCCCAGTGGCGGGCGGACCCGCGGCTGACCGGCATGCGGGTCGCCGGCACCCTGATCTTCGCGGTGGCCGCCGTGCTCCTGCGCGCCGACCGGCTCGGCCTGGGGCTTTCCGTGCTGGCCGCCGCGGTCCTGTTGGGCTACTCGGTGCGCGACCTGGTGGCGCCCGTGCGGCTCGCCGCCGACACCGAGGGGATCACCCTGATCAGCGGGATCGCCCGCCGCGTGCGGTTGCGCTGGGATGAGATCGAGCGGGTACGGGTGGATCGCCGGCGTCGCCTCGGTACCGTGAGCGAGCTGCTGGAGATCGATACCGGCGAGACCCTGCACCTGTTCAGCTCGTACGACCTCGGCACCACTCCGCGGGAAGTGGAGCGGGTGCTGAGCGAGCTGCGTTCGGCGGGCGTCAGCCGGTGAGCGCGGACGTCTTCCACAGCGTGAGCGCGGCGAGCAGCACGACGGTTCCCGCCGCCACCCCGGCCTGAACGGCGGTGCGGTTGGCGCGCGGCGCGTACGCCATCCCGGCTCCCGCGATCGCGCCGGTCACCAGGCCGCCGATGTGGCCGGCGATGGAGATGCCCGGCACGCTGAACGTGAAGACCAGGTTGAGGACGATGACCGGGATCACCGAGGACGTATCCCGGCCCAGTCGCCGCAATACCAGGAACAGCGCGGCAAACATGCCGAACAGCGCGGTCGACGCGCCGGCGCTCGCCGCGTTGGGTTGGAACACGTAGGCCGCCACGTTTCCGCCGAGCCCGGCGATCAGGTACAGGGCGATAAACCGCACCGGGCCCAGCGCCGCCTCGAGCGTGCGCCCCAGGATCCACAGGGCCCACATGTTCATCGCCAGGTGCAGCAGCCCGTAGTGCATGAACATCGCGGTGATGAGCCGGTAGTACTCGCCGTGCGCCACCCCGTGCAGGACAACGTCGGTCGGGCTGTACCTGATCGACGCGACCACGGCGAGCTTCTCCGAGAGCGGGGTGCCGCCACCGATCAGGCCGGCGAAGCCCCCGCCACCCGCGGCGTTGCCGGGGTTCTTCGCCGAGGCGAGCGAGGCGAGCAGCACAAGCACGTTGATCACGATCAAGGTGATCGTCACGTACCCGTGCTGCCCGACCGCGCTGCCGCCAAAGGCCGTGCGTACCGGCCGCTGAGTGCGCCGCCCCTCGGCGACGCACTCCGGGCACTGGAAGCCAACCGACGCCTCGCGCATGCAGTCCGGGCAGATTGACCGGTTGCAGCGGGTACAGCGAACGTACGTCTCCCGGCCGGAGTGCCGGTAGCAGGTCGGCGTTCCGACCGGGGGGACGTTTGTCATGGCGCCCAGGGTATCTCTCAGCGCTCAATCTCCACGCGCTCGATCACCTTGTCCTCGACCGGCCGGTCGCCGCGCGCGGTCTTGGCGGTCGCGATCGCGTCGACAACCTGCCGCGATTCATCGTCGGCCACCTTGCCGAAGATGGTGTGCTTGCGGTTGAGGTGCGGCTGCGGGCCCACGGTGATGAAGAACTGGGACCCGTTGGTACCCGGTCCCGCGTTCGCCATCGCCAGCAGGTACGGCCTGGTGAACATCAGTTCGGGGTGGATCTCGTCGCCGAACTGGTACCCCGGCCCGCCCCGGCCGGAAGCCGTCGGGTCGCCGCCCTGGATCATGAACCCGTCGATCACCCGGTGGAAGATTGTGCCGTTGTAGTACGGCCCGTTCCCCGGTTCTCCCGTGCGTGGATCCGTGTACTGTCTCGTCCCCTCGGCCAGCTCCACGAAGTTGCGCACGGTCTGCGGGGCTTGGTCGTCGAACAACTGCAGCCGGATGGGGCCGACATTTGTGTGCAGCACCGCGTAGGTCACAGGCTCGCTCCTCACTTCTCCTGACGATCTGTTGGCAATCCTGCCATCTGTCCGTTCCGGTGGTACGGCCGCACCCAAAGGGGCAATATGTCGGTTAGAGCACCCACCGGGGGTACGGGTGCCATGAGGAGGTGGGGCACGTGTTGGGACGTCGTCGGGGCGCCATCGATAGCAGTTTGACATCGGGCCAGCAGATGCGCGCGGAGCTCGGGGAAGGGCTGGGGCATCTCTGGCTCGCGGCCGGGCACGGGGCGGAGACCCTGGGGCCGAGGCTGCGCGGAATGCGTACGGTCGCCCTTGTACCGCTGGCGGCAGCGGCCCGGCTGAGCGCCGTGGAGGCTGGAAAGGTCGGTAAGCGGGCGATGGCCAAGGCACCCAGGACAAAGGAGTCGAAGATGTCTCGGAAACGGACCAGGTGGCTCGCGGGGATGCTCGCGGCCGGCACCGCGGCGGGCGTGACAGGCGCGATGATGGCCCGGCGGCGCAGCCGGTCCCGGTGGGAGGAGTACGAATCCCAGGGCCGGGCCACCATGCCCATGGACATGGGCTCGCGGTCGGATACCGCGACCGCGGTCGACACCGGCTGGCCGGCGGCGACGCCCGCCAGGCAGACCGCTCGCGACTGGGCAACCTCCACAAAGGACAGTGGGCCGTCGCTCACCGCGGAGAAGGTGCCGGAGTCCATGGACATGGCCACCGAGAAGCTCTCCGACAAGAGCTCGACGGTATCCAAGAACAGCCGGCGCTAACCGGGGATTAGAGCCAGCCGGCTTTGCGGAAGACGCGGTACAGCACGAGCGAGAGGACCACACACAGCGCGAATACCGTCGGATAGCCGTACTTCCAATGCAGCTCCGGCATGAATTGGAAGTTCATCCCGTAGATGCCCGCCACCGCCGTCCATACCGCGGCGATGGCGGCCCACGCGGCGATCTTCCGCATGTCGTTGTTCTGCTCGACGCTCACCTGTGCCAGTCGCGCCTGCATGATGGAGTTCAGCAGTTCGTCGAAGGACTGCACCTGCTCGACGGTACGGGTCAGGTGGTCGTGTACGTCCCGGAAGTACCGCCGGATCTCCTTGGGTACCTCCGGCAGCCGGCCGCCGACGATGGCCTCCAGCGGGCGCTGTAGCGGTACCACCGCGCGCCGGAACTCCAGCATCTCCCGCTTCAGTTGGTAGATGTGCTGGATGCGGCGGCCGCGCCCCTGCCGGCCGAAGACGCTCTCCTCCATCATGTCGATGTCGAGTTCGACGCGGTCGGCACAGTCCACATAGGAGTCGACGACCCGGTCGTAGACCGAGTGCGCGACCGCCCATGGCCCGTGCCGCAGCAGGTCCGGCTTGGCCTCCAGGTCCGCCCGTACGGAAGAGAGTTCGCCGCCCACGCCATGGCGCACCGTGATGACGAAGGTGTCGCCGATGAACAGCATCACCGAACCGGTCTCCACGATCTCGGAGAACTCGGTCAGCTCGGTGTGGTCCAGGTACCGGGTGGTGCGCAGGGCCGCGAACACCATGTCGCCGTATCGTTCGATCTTCGGCCGCTGGTACCCGGTGATGGTCGCGTCCTCGACGGGCAACTCGTGCAGGTTGAAGGTGGCCGCGATCTGGCCGAGCTCCGCCTCGGTCGGCTCGTGCAGGCCGAGCCAGACGAACGCCCCCGAGGTACGCCGCGCGGTTGCCAGGGCCTCGGCGTATTGCCACTCGCCAGACAGTCGCTTGCCGTCGACGTACACGCCACAGTCCACAATGGAGCTGCGCTCGTTCGTGGACGATGGCCTCGCTGTCTCGCCGGCGTGACCGCCACCGAGCATCCGGCTGACCGCGCTCAGCGCCCGCGAGATGCCCCGGTCGCGCTGTTCCCGCTGGTCCCGCTGCTCCGCCATGCCTCTAGTGTCCAGTGCTAAGGCCCAGATGTTGGCACCGGGTGGGCTGACCGCAGGTGGGGGTGGGGGAGCGGTCGGCCCACCCGGTGCCATTTGGGGGGCGGGGGGTTATGCCTCAGGGCGTTTAGATACGCCGGGTGGATTTTGATCCATCTGCTGCAGGCGAGGGAACCATCTGTACATCACGGTTTGGTGTCGGAAATTGGGCAGTCTGGCCATCAGGCCCGTTTCTGTACCGCCTTAATCGCTTCCGCGAGGCGCCCGACGCCCTCCGCCACCTGCTCGGTAGCCACCGCCGAGTAGGCCAGCCGGAGCGCGTGCCGGCCGCCCTCCAGCAGGAAGTCGCTGCCCTTGACGACCGCCACGCCGCGCTTCTCGGCCTCCGGTACGAGCAGGTCGACGTCCACGTCTTCCGGCAGCTCCACCCAGAGGAAGTAGCCGCCGTCCGGCTCCAGGAAGCGCGCACCCGGTACCTGCTCGCGCAGCGCCTCGCCGAGCAGCCGCGCGCGCTGGGCGAGCGCGGTGCTCACGGTCTGGACCGAGCGGTCCACGTCGCCGGAGGCGCAGAACTCGTACACGGTCGCCTGGGCGAACTGGCCGGCGGAGATGTACAGGCTGGTCGCCTTGCGGGCGATGGCGCTGATCAGCTGGGCCGGGCCGACGAGGTACCCGACGCGCAGGCCCGGGCAGATCGTCTTCGTGAACGAGCTGGCGTGCACCACGTTGCCGCCGGTGTCCAGCGAGAGCATCGAGGGCAGCTGCTCGCCCCGGAACCGGATGTCCGCGTACGGGTCGTCCTCGAAGATGGTGAACCCGTACTCGCCGGCGAGGTCGACGAGCGCCCGGCGCTTGTCGAGCGAGAGCGTCACGCCGGCCGGGTTCTGGTAGTTCGGGATGATATGCGCGAGAGTCGGGCGTACCCCCGACTTGAGCAGCGCGCGCAGCTCGTCGACGTCCAGACCGTCGGGCTCCAGCGTCACCTGGTGCACCTGGGCGCCCAGCGAACGCAGGTTGAGCAGAGTGCGGTCGTACGTCGGCTTCTCCACGACCACCGGCTCGTCGGGCCGTACGAACTCGGCGAAGATGAACGCGTCGGCCTGCAGCGACCCGTTCGTCACCAGTACCTGGTCAACCGAGACCCCGTGCTTCTCGGCGATCCACTTCCGGAGCGCGGGGTACCCGAGGGAGTTGCCGTACGCCGTCGCACCGACGGGATCGGTCTCCAGAGCCCGTACCGCCGCGGCCTTGAGGCCGGCGACGTCGATGATGTCGATGGAGGGAGCGCCGCGGGCGAACGAGATCAACTGCTGGGTCGTCATAGTGTCCCAGGGTACGGTGCCGCTTTCGGTCGCTACCTGGCAATATCCGCCGTGGCGGGTACCTGCTGGGCGGCCCAGACCCGCAGCACGTCGCGTACCGAGATCACGCCGAGCACCTCGCCGTCATCGAGCACGACCAGGTGCCGGAAGTTGTTGCGTACCATCGCGGTCGCCGCGTCCTCGATCGTCCAGTCCGGCCCGGCGTAGACCACGTCCCAGGTGAGGTGGTCGCGGGCGCGCTCGGTATCGGGATCGAGGCCACGCCCGATCGCGTACAGGATGTCCCGCTCCGTCAGGATCCCGATGCCCGAGGAGTCGGGGTCGTGTACCACCGCCGAGCCGATCTTGCGGTTTGACATCTGTGTCGCGGCCTGGCGGATCGTGTGTTCGGGGCCGACTACCAGGACTGCCTTGCTCATCGCGTCACGTACCTGCATTGGCGCATCACTCCCTGCGTCGACGGCTGGTGAACGTGTACCGCATAGGACGTTACGGACATCGTCCCCGGCCGTCGGCCAAGTCTCAAGGCCTGGGCCCACCGCAAGGCCGTCGGGTATCCTGCGACGACTGTCGTTAACCTCGAAGACGTCTGTTGCCCGCCTTGTTGTCGCCCAAAAAGGAGGAAATAGTACCGTGAACGTGGTCATTCTGGCTGCAGGGATGGGTACCCGCCTCGGGCGCCCTTATCCCAAACCGTTGACCCCGCTCGCGGACGGTCGCAGCATCCTCCGCCAGCAGATCGACCACGTGCGCGAGACGTTCGGCCCAGATGTCCGGATCACGCTCGTTGTCGGCTTCAAGATGGACCTCGTCATGGAGGCCGTCGCCGACGAAGCGTCCTTCGTCTACAACGAGCTGTTCGACCAGACCAACACCAACCGCAGCCTGCTCAAGGCGCTGCGGCTCGCCCCGCCCGGCGGCGTGCTGTGGCTCAACGGGGACGTCGTCTTCGTACCCGGGCTGCTGGACGAGCTGCGGTCATACATCGACCACGACACCAGCTTCGTGGCGGTCAACACCGAGAGCGTCGCGGACGAGGAGGTCAAGTACACCCTCGACGGCGACGGGTACATCAAGGACCTGTCCAAGCAGGTGGTGGGCGGCCTCGGTGAGGCCGTCGGAATCAACTACGTCGCGTCGGCCGACCGCGAGATCCTCGTCGAGCACCTGCGGCGATGCGATGACCAGGACTACTTCGAGCGCGGCCTGGAGACCGCCATCGCCGAGGCCGGGCTGCGCGTCCGGGCGGTGGACATCAGCCAGTACGGCTGCGTAGAGGTCGACTTCGAGCCTGACCTCGCCCGGGCCAACCAGATCGGGAGCCTCGCCTCATGACCGCCGTAGCCGCGAACCACGTACCGGACTCGCCCACAGCCGCCGATTTCTATGCGAAGAACCGCCACGGGGGGCTGTTCACCGAGACCGTCAACCAGCGGCTCGCGGCGTACCTCAACGTTCTCGCGTACCGGCTGGGCAGCCCGCCGACCGCACTCAGCCTGCTCAACCTGCTCATCGGGCTGGCCACCTCGATCACCGTCGGGCTGCTCGCGCACGGGATGGCGCGCGGGAGCGTACCGGCCGTCGTGGTCGGGCTCATGGCGCTCGTCGGCTGGCAGCTGGCGTACACGCTCGACTGCGCGGACGGCCAGCTGGCGCGGGTCACCGGCAAGGCGAGCCTGGCCGGCCGGCGGGTGGACGTGCTGTGCGACGTCG
>JBPYFB010000068.1:0-11491 GCA_051986465.1 Rugosimonospora sp. | reverse complement strand
CTCCGGCATCGGGGTGGCCGCATACCATCCCGAGTCCGCTCGGGTCGCCCGGCTGGCCAGTCGAGGAAGCCACGCCGCGATGGGCTGGTTCTCCCTGGGCGGCTCGCTCGGCTTCGCGCTGGCCCCGCTCATGGTGGCGGCCGTCGTAGCCACCGGTGGGCTGCGCCTGACCCCGTTGCTGGTGCTGCCGGCACTCGCCGGCGCCGTGACCTGCCTGCCGGTACTGCGCCTGCTGGGGCAGCGGCAAGCCGCGGCGGCCCGTACCGCGGTGCCGGGCGGGGCCGACGACACCGCGTCGTTCGTGCGGCTGTCGCTGGTCGTGGTGTGCCGGTCGATCGTGTACGTGGGCCTGAGTACCTTCATCGCGCTGTACGCGAAGCAGAGCATGCACGGCGGCACCGCGGCGGGTACCGCGGCTCTGTTCGTGCTCTACCTCGGCGGCGCGGTCGGCTCGGTACTGGGTGGCACGCTCGCCAACCGCTGGGCCCGGGTCACGGTCGCCCGCTGGGCGTACCTCATCGCCGTCGGTACGGTCGCCGGCGTGGTGTTCGTACCGGGCCTTGCCATGTATCCGTTCGTGGCGCTGACCTCGGCCGCCCTGTACGTCCCGTTCTCGCTCCAGGTCACCCTCGGCCAGGACTACCTGCCGTCCCGGATCGGTACGGCCAGCGGGATCACGCTCGGGCTGACCGTCAGCATCGGCGGTCTGGTGAGCCCGGTGATCGGCAGCCTCGCCGACGCGACCTCGCTGCGGACCGCCCTGGCACCGCTGGTTCTGATCCCGGGGGTGTGCTGGATTCTGGCCCGCTCCCTGCCCGAACCGCAAGCGGTTACCGGCTCAGCCGGCGCTGAGGTTGGTGCGGCGGACGATGAGCCAGACGGTGCCGAGGGCCACCGCGGCGAGGCCCAGGTAGCCAGCGGCGAGGATCAGGTGGAAGAGCGGAATCCGGCTGCCCGGCTGGTACAGGTAATGGGTCTGGAGATGATTCTGGGTGAAGCAGGCGACGGTCGCGCCGGGGTCGGCGCCGATGTCCGGGCAGAGGCGGTGCAGCGTGGCGAAGTCGAGTTCGTGCCCGGACGAGTCGAACAGGTTCGATCGCAGGCCGGATCCGATCGCGATCCGACCGTTGACGATCAGGGCGTTGTTTTGCAGTACGCCAGTGGGCGGCTGGTCGAGGTGCATGTTCAGGAACAGCGGCTTGATGAGAGTGGGATAGCGCCACTCGACGCCCAGCGTCACGCCGATGAAGCCCGCGATGACCGCGAACACGGCGGGGAGCGTGCGCCTGATGACAGCGCCGAGTGCGACGCCGACCGCGAACCAGCAGACACTGGTCGCGACGGGGAGCAGGCCGGTGACAAACAGCGACCTGGCCTCGAACAGGCTACCGATGCTGACGGTGGACTGCACGTGCGCCAGGTGGTCGCTGACCGCGGAGATGGCCGCGGTCAGGGTCGCCACGAACAGGCCGAGCAGGGCCAGCTTGGTCCACAGCCAGCGGGCCGGCGGGACGTCCTGGCTCCAGGCCAGCAGCAGGGTCCGCTGCTCGTGCTCCCTGGCCAGCAGTGGCACGCCGAGAAACACGCCGATCAGCAGCGGCATGTTCTTCACCAGCAGTAGCAGGTAATTGGTGAGCTGGCCCGGGCCGAAGGGGGCGGACAGCCGCAACGCCTGGGGGGAGTACTGCGGGCAGGGCAGGTTGTGGCACTGGTGGTGCAGCGTCGTCAGCTCGGCGGCGAGCAGGGCCATCCCTCCAATGAGGACGGTTGCCAGGACAAGGGAGCCGAGCAGCGCCCAGCGATGCTGGCGCCAGGTCAGCCAGACCATGCCGGAGAAGCCTCCGGCGGGCGCGGCGCCGGATTCGCGGCTGGCGGCGGGGTTCGCCGCCAGCGGTGGGTGGGTGACCGGGCTCATGCCGCTGCCTCCAGTTCTTGGCGCGCCTTGCCTGATGCCTTCAGATAAGTGAGAACCAGTTGGTCCAGGGCGATGGGTTGGGCGGTCCATCCGGGGGCGACGATGGCGGGGGCGACGCTGGCGAGCGCGGTCGATGCGTCGGGCAGCCGGACGATGAACGTGGACTGCCGGTCGGCGTGCTGTACCTGGATTACCGTGCCGGGGCTCGGCGGCCGGTCCGCCCTGGGCCCGGTCAGCCGCAGGTGACAGGCGAGCAGTTGCTCGACGTCGCCGGTCAGCACGGGGCGGCCCGCGTCGAGCAGCAGGAGGTGGTCGCCGACGCCGCTGAGCTCCGCCACGATATGGGTCGACAGCATCACCGTCAGGTCGCTCTCGGCCGCCTCCGCCATCAGTTCCCCGGTCACCTCGGTGCGGGCCACCGGGTCCAGGTTGGCCAGCGGTTCGTCGAGCAGCAGCACAGCGGGGCGGGAGCCCAGCGCGACCGCGAGCGCGACCTGCGCCCGCTGGCCGCCGGAGAGCTTGCCGCAGCGGCGATCCAGCGGTACGTCGAAGCGCTCCAACCAGGACACCGCCCGGCGCTGGTCCCACACCCGGTTGGTACACCGTCCAAAGTGGAGCATGTCCGCCACGCTGAAGTCCCGGTACAGCGGCTTGTCCTGGGCCAGGATCGCGACCCGGCTGCCGGGATCGGCGGCCCCGGCCCCACCCTTCACCACCGGACGACCGTTGACCAGCAGGGCACCCGCGGTGGCCCCCAGCATGCCGCTGATGATGCTCATCAGGGTCGACTTGCCCGCGCCGTTGGCGCCGACGAGCGCGACGATGCGGTTGGCGGGAAGCTGGAAGCTGCACTCGCGCAACGCCCACACGTTCTTGCGATACCGCTTGCTGACGTCGCGGGCCTCCACCGCGACGGGCTCGCCGTTCATGCGGCGCCGCCCTTCGCGTCGAACGCGGCGCCCGGCGCCGGTTGCGCCTGCCCGGCCTGTGCCCGGTGCATCGAGTCCTCGACGATGACCGAGGCGAACAGCGCCTGGACATCCTCTTCCTCCAGGCCCGCTTCGCGGGCCTGATCGAGCCATCGGGTCAGGCCCCGGCGCAACCGCGCCATGACATGCGGATCGGCGTCGCCCAGCCGGCCGCTGACGAAGGTACCCGCGCCCTGCCGCGCCTCCACCAGGCCCGACAGCTCCAGTTCCCGGTACGCCTTCAACACGGTGCTCGGGTTGACCGTGCACGAGGTCACCACGCTGCGCACGGTAGGGAGCTGGTCCCCGGGGCGCAGCAACCCCATCCGTAGCCCCTCGCGAACCTGCCTGATCAGTTGCGCGTACGCGGGCACGCTGCTCGTCCGGTCCACGTGGAAGTTGATCACGCCTGGTGTCCTCTCTCAGCCGCTGGGGGCAGCGCCGATTGTGTCGGTATAGTAGAACACCAGTTAACCAGCATGGCAAGGGACAGCTCCGGTGAGCTCGGCCGGCGGTGAAGCGTGCCACACCGCCGGCCTGTCACAGGCGCGGCCGACTCCGCGTCACATGGGTGAGATCCGCGGGAAGGGGAAGCATCCGCGGAAGGAAAGCTCCGAGGAAGGGAGCGAAGCCATGAGAGTATTGCTCGCTGGCGCCACGGGCGCCATCGGTACGCCGCTGACCCGCCAGCTCATCGCCGCCGGCCATGAGGTCGTGGGCATCACCCGCAGCCAGGCCAACGCCGCGCGACTGCGTACCGCGGGCGTCGAAATGGTGGTGGCCGATGTGCTGGACCGGGAGAACCTGCTCGCCGCCGTGCGCGACGTGCGGGCCGACGCGGTCATGCATCAGATGACGGCCCTGGGTACCAGGAAGGTTCGGGGCATGATGGACGCGACGAACGCCTTGCGTACCACGGGAACCGCCAACCTCCTCGCGGCCGCCCGGGCGGTCGGCGCGCACCGGTTCCTCACCCAGTCGATCGTGTTCGGGTACGGGTACCGGGACCACGGACCGCGCGTGCTCACCGAGGACGATCCGTTCGCCGAACCGCAACCCGGCGTCTTCGCATCCGGGCTCGACGCCATTCGGTCCAATGAGGACCAGGTGTTCGCGGCCGATGAGATGGAGGGCATCGCGCTGCGCTACGGCGGATTCTACGGCCAGGACAGCATGAGCCAGCTGATTGTCAACATGGTTCGCAAGCGCCGAATGCCGGTGCCCTCCAACGGTGGCGGGTTCGTCTGCTTCATCTATCTGGAAGACGCCGCGGCCGCGACGGTGGCCGCCTTGGAGAAGGGGCGCGCCGGCCAGGCGTACAACATCGTCGACGACGAACCGGTGCGCTGGGCCGATTACCTGGACGCGGTCGCGGCCCAGTTCGGCGTGCGCCGGCCGTGGCGGGTGCCGGGCTGGGCGCTGCGCCCGATCCCGTACCTGAGCACGCTTTTTAACATGTCGATGCGGGTGTCCAACGCCAAGGCCAAGCGCGAGCTGGGTTGGGCTCCGGCGGTGCCGACCTACCGCGAGGGCATTCCGCTGTTGGTCAAGGCGGGCGGCTGAGTTCCGTACGCACACCGCGCCGGCCGGGCCACCACGGTGTGATGGCCCGGCCGGCGTCGGTACCTAGTTGGGGGTGACGTCGTAGGTGAGCTTGTAGCTGGCGGTCCCGTCGCTCAACGTCGTCGACTGGTTCGGTCCGGTGGTGGCGCAGGACACCGTGTACGAGTCGATGACCAGGTTCGCGGTCGGCCAGGTCCGGTCGAGCACCAACTGGAACGTGGTCGAGCCGCTGCCCGACACCTGTGCGGACGGATCGCCGAACACGCTCGCCGGCTGGGTCGTGCCGCCGTAGAACAGGATCGACTTGGTGCCGTTGGGGTAGTACTGGCCGTCCATGACGATCCAGACCCAGTCCTTCGAGCTGTGCCACAGGTCCGTCGCATGCAACGAGACCATGGAGACCTTGCATCCCGCGCTGGACGCCGGCGGATTGGCGTGTGCGGTGCCCGCGGCGACTCCGGCGGTGAGCAGCGCCGCCGCGATGGTGAGCATTCCCTTGCGTACCATGTTCATGGTGTCCTCCTGAGTGATGAATCAGTGGTTCTCGGGGTGAGCACAAGGGTGCGTTCGTCCACCGCCGTCAACCGTGTCGTTTTGCACAGACGAGCTGTCGGCAACTCACGGGTGGCCCGGTGTATCAGGACTGGTGGCACCGGCTCTTGCGGACAGCCACCTGACATTCCCGCGCGGTGTCTCGTCGTACCGGTGAGACGACGTACCCGACCAGCCCAGGAGGCACCATGACGTCCGCGGTTCCGGCAACCCTGTTCACCGACCCGGCGCCCGCACCGCGCCTGGAGCGGGCGGCCAGCGCGCTGACGGCACACGGCTTCACCGTCGAAATCCTCGACGACGCCGCCGCCGCGCGGGCCCGCGTCCAAGACTTGATACCCGAGGGCGCCAGCGTCTTCACCGGGGCCAGCGAGACGCTCCGGCGCTCCGGGATCGAAGAGGACATCAACGCCAGCGGCCGGTACGAGGCGGTCCGGCCACGCGTCCTGGCCATGGACCGCGCCACCGAAGCCGACGAGATCCGGCGGCTGACCGCCAGCCCCGATGTCGTCGTGGGCAGCGTCGCCGCGCTCACCGAAACCGGCTCCCTCGTGGTCGCCTCGGCCACCGGCAGCCAGATACCCGCGTACGCCGCCGGGGCCGGCCGCGCGATCTGGATCGTCGGTGCGCAGAAGGTGGTACCCGACCTGAGTACCGCGCTGCGCCGCGTCGAAGAGCACTGCCTGCCACTGGAGAGCGCCCGTGCCCAAGCGGTCTACGGGCGGCCCAGCGCCGTCAACCGGCTGCTCGTCCTCAACGGGGAACCGTACCCGGGGCGCGGTACCGTCCTGCTACTCCGGGAAGCCATCGGATTCTGACCCGGTCGGATCCGTCCTATGTGGACATCGGTCAGGGGCGCTGCCGCGCGCGGCCGGGTGCCGATCCGGTTGCCTCCCGGGCGGAACCCCGCCGCCTGCCGAACACTGCCAGGCGCCGCGGTGTGGACGCGCGCGTGAGATAGTCGAGGGTGTCGGTGAGCGTGAGGATGTTCGCCACCATTCCGCGAGGATTGCGGACCCGGTACTGGATGTCGCGGGCCCACGCCCGGTGGCCCCCTGCGAGGAGGACGCCGATACCCGCGCAGTCGAGGTAGGTGACGTGGGCGAGGTCGATGACGACGCGTACCGGTCGTGGCTCGTACTCCAGTGCCGTCGTGATCGCCGCGTTCAGTACCGGCAGCGTGCCCAGATCGATCTCGCCCGTCAGTTGGATGACCACCGTCCTGCCACTGCCGCGGACAGCTATGGAAAGTGCCACCGGCAGCTCCTATCCGTCAGCCATGGCTCATTGAGCGACTCAGTAAATGTTTGCAGTATAGCAAGGATCTGTTTCGCTGACGTCAGGCGGATCGCCGGCGTTCGTCGGCCGCGGGTTGGTCCAGGGCCGCGGCTGCGAACGCGGTGAGTGAACGAAGCAGTTCCCGGCGGCCCGCTTCCGGCATGCGCGCCAGGACCTCGGTGAGGGCCTCATGGCGGCGCTTGCTGAGCTGGTCGAGTTTGGCGCGCGCCGCGCTGGTCATCCGCAGCTGCACCTCGCGCCGGTCCTTGTTGTCCGCCGTGCGGTACAGCAGGCCGAGCGCCTCGAGCCGGTCGCACAACCGGCTGGCCGAGGAGGGTACGACCTGGAGCGCCTCGGCCAACCGGTTGACGTTGACGTCGGGACTGGACCTGAGGATGGTCAGTACCCGCAACTGGGTCGGCGAGATCGACATGGCCGCGGCGGTCGCTGCCGCGTCGAGCACCGCGACAAGCCCTTCGGCCGCCTGGTCCACCGCCGCGGCGAGGTCTGTCAGGTTCATGTGGGCCTCCCCTGCCAGTCCAGGCACACGACCACCGCGTCGTCGAGGAAGTCGTTGTTCTGGTGGTATTCCTGCAACGAGTGCATCACCGTGCGGACGGCTTCGGTGGCGGGCAGCAACCGGGTGCGGCGCAAGGCGTTGCCCAGTGCCCGATCGCCGTACGGCGCTTGGCCGCCCGGCGTCGCCGCGTGTACTCCGTCGCTGACGATCAGCAGCCGGTCGCCTGGCTCCAGTGCCAGGGTCTGTGGCTGGTACCGCGTCTCCCCGAACATGCCCAGGGGGAGCTGGCGCTCCAGCTCCACCGGTTGCCATTCCCCGCCCCGCATGCGAATCACGTGCGGCGAGCCGGCATCGATGGCGGTGGTCACGCCGGTGTCGAGGTCGACCGCCATCATCAGGGTGGCCGCGAAGTGTTCGCCGCCGTGGCACTGGAAGACCGCGTCGGAGGCGAGCTCGGCCTGCTCGACCAGATCGCCACCGGAGCGGCGGGCGTTGCGCATCGCGTTGACGGCCACCGCGGTGAGCAAGGTTGCGTCGATGCCCGAACCGCTGCCGTTGAGCACTGTCACGGTGAGCACATTGTTGGTGACGGCCCAGTCGAAGTGGTCGCCGCACACCGCGTACGCCGGTTCCAGTTGCCCGGCCACGAGGAACTGCGGCCGCCGCATGCTCCGGCCGGGCAGCATGTCCCACTGCATCTCGGCCGCCATTGTCATGCGCTTGCGCCGCCGTGCCATCCGGTACCGGTCGGTGCTGCGGTCCGCGGCCACCATCGCTAACGCCAACTCCTCGGCGATGGCGGACAATCCGTCCAACCGGCTCGGTTGCGGACCCGCCGGATAGTCGGCACGCATCACCCCGAGGCGGTCGCCCCACACCGTCAGCGGGACGTAGACGTGCCAGCCGCCGTCGTCGCCGGGCCCGACCACGGCCTCCTGACTGCCGAAGCAGCGAGCCGGCAGCGAGCCCTCCTCGAGCGGGCCGGAGCCGCCGTTCGGCGGGCGCAGCACGGGCGAGAGTCCGTAGATCCGGTAATCCGCCAGCAGCACCTCCAGCCGTGCGACCTGGTACGTGGATTGCGCGTACGCCTCGGCGACCTCGACGAGTTCGTCCGGGCCGGCGCGCCGCAGCACCGTGCCCACGGATTGCGATGAGTTCAACACTCCCGGACATCCTTCCGCGGGGAGGTGGGGTGGGGCCGCGGCAAGCATTTGCCGTAGAGCAAACATCGTACGCCCGAGGTGGCGTCAGTTGACCGCCCATTGCCGAAATGGTGCCCGGGCGAGGCGCGGTAGTGTGGAGCGTCACAACGGTCGTGCGATACGGCCTTAGAACTGCTTCAGAACTGGGCCCGGCCGGCGGCGTGCAGAACGGCGAGGGCGTCCGCGGTGACCCAGGGGTTGGCGCGGCGGGTACTCGTGCCGCCCCAGTCGACGCAGTCGTGCTGTAGCGCGATCTCCGGCGACGGCCGGTAGTACCGGGCGTGCGCGGGCCAGCCGTCGGGCAGTCGCAGTGACTCAAGGAGGTCCAGCGCGTCGGCGCAGCGGCCGTCGCCGAGCAGGCCGACGCCGGCCATGGCCTTGAGCCCGCCGAGCACGTCGTAGTGCCAGTAGAGCGGGTAGTGCAGCTTCGCGAACTCGGGGTGGATCAGTTCGCCGGTACTCACCCGGTACGCGAGTCGCCGGATGAGCAGTACCTCGGCGGCGCGCCGGGCCGCGTCGTGTGCCGTGCCGGCCCGTGCGCCGTCCACTGTGGACGCGTACGCAGCCAGACCGCGCATCGGCAGCAGCGTCTCGCAGAACGACGACGTGTCGGCGGCCGGGTTCTTGTCGCAGTTCCAGCCGCCGTCGGGCCACTGCCAGTGCAGCAGCCGTTCGACGAGGTTTCCGCGGGGAGCTTGCGGGTCCGCGCCTGCGTCGTCGCGGCGGCTGTCGGCCAGGCCGAGCGTGCTGACGAACCACAGCGCGTTGCCCTGCTGCGAGGCGCACCGGCGGTACCGGCCGCGCATGACCGGTACGCCGGGCCGGCGGTACGCCGCGGACTTTCCGGTCGCCTCGAACTCCGTGTAGTACGACGCGTCCAGCCAGGTATCCAGGATCTGGTCGCGCAGCGGACGCAGGCTCGGGTCGCCGGGCGGGTACCCGAGATCGGCCAGGGCCGCCAGGACCCAGTGGGCGCCCTGCCATTTGCTGTAGGCACTGGGCCAACTCGCCGAGGCGAACGGCGCGGTGTTGTATTGCGCGCATACGGGGAGGGCGCCTCGACGCGCCCTCCCCGCTTTGGCTGTCTGCCGCTTGTGTTACCTGCCCTGGTCCTCCTGGAGCCCGTCGGCCTCGATGCGCTCCTTGCGGACCTTTTCGACGATCGTCTGGTCCTCCGTCGTCGCGTCCTTGGCCAGCCGTACCCGTTCCACCGGCACGGTTTCCTTGGCCACTACCGGCCGCTCCTCTTGCCGTACAACCTCTTGCTCGGCTTCGGAGATGCCCAGCTCTGGCATGCCACGGGACCGCTCCGCGTCGGTGACCGCCTCACGCTGCAGACGTACGTTCTCCTTGCGCAGCGGCACCGTCCGGCGCTGTTCCTCGGTGTCCACGTACTTGCGCAGGTGGGCCCGGCCGGACTCCACTGTCTCCTTTCCGACGTGCAGGCGCTCCTCGGAGCGGATCATCCCGGCGTCGGCCGCCTCGGCGCGACCCTTGGCGGGTGCCCTGCTCGGCGGCGCGGCGGTCGGCCGCCGCATTCCGTAGTACTCGTACACCCGGACCTCATCGGGCGGGGCGAGGTAACCGTTGGCGCCGACATCAACGTTCGGCGCTCCGTTGACCTGCTGTTTCTGGAACGGTATGAGCACCTCGTCGCCATGGACCTGTACCGGCTCCAACGGCACGAATGTCTCCCGCGTCCCGAACAGACCCGTCCGCACGGTCATCCACTCCGGCTGGCCGGTGTCCTCGTCTACGTATACGTGGTTCACTTGTCCGATCTTGGCATGCGAGGCGTCGTACGCGGTCTTGCCAAGCACACCCGGAATGCCTTCCATGCCGATCATCGCTGTCTCCTTCCGCGTTCACCCCGGGCCTACCCGGGGTGAACGCGGACATACACCCAGGCACGATCTGTTGCGTCGCGACTCTCACACGGTGATCCGGAAGGGTTGTGGGTGTTATAGCCCCCACAATCCTTCCGGATCATGCCGGCTGCCGGTCAGGCCTTGCTGAAGCTGACCGTGATGCCGGTCGTCGCCTGGGTCCTGGTGTAGCTGGCCGGCATCCCGGCGTCCTGCAGGGCCTCGTTGACGCTGTCGACGTAGGCGGTGAGACCCGGCGTCTGTCCACTGTAGGTACCCGTGTAGGTCTGGGTGGACGAGCACGTCGTGTCGTACACGGCGCACGCCATCGAGCCCTGCGTCGCACCCGCGAACACGTTGCCGGAGGTCTGTACCCACACGTGGGTGACGGCCCGGCACGCGGCGAACCAGTACGGGTCCTGGACGGTGGTCTGGATGAAGGCGGTGTCGCTGCTCGGGTAGTAGTCGACGTGTGCCTTGACGGCGCAGCCGCCGTCGTAGTTGGTCACCCATCCGGTGTCGAAGCTGTACACGCTCGGCTTGGGCGGCGGGGTGGTGGCGGCGGAGGCCGGTCCGGCGGTGGCCGCCATCGCCGCGAGCGCCACCGCGGCCAGCCCCAGCGCGCCGAGGCTGCGCCGCACGATTCGCCTGGTTACCATCTTCTGCTTCCTTCCTCGAGGGGTCCGTGTTTCGGACGGAAGAAGGTTCGCAGCGGGGCACCCGTGGCCACATCGACAGACATTCGTAGATGGCCATGCGGAAATTGACTACCCGGGTGTGGATCACTGTCGGATTCTGCACTGCCCCGAACCGTCCGCTGATCCAGACTGCCTTGGTGCATGGGTTATCTGCGATTGTGGGCCGGGAGCCGGAGTGCGCGGCGTTGCGGGCGGCGCTGGCGAGCGCCGAGGCCGGCGAGGCCCGCGTGGTGCTGCTGACCGGCGAGGCGGGTATCGGGAAGACGCGGCTGGTCGAGGAGGCGCGCCGGCTCGCCGGCGACCGGGTGCGGATCCGGCTCGGCGAGTCGGCTCCGCTGGTGGGTGCGTCGCTGGCCTTCGGGCCATTCGCCGCGGCCCTGGGCGAGCGGGCCGAGTGGCTACTGGCGGCCGATGGAGGGGTAGCGTCGGCCGAGGATCGGGCGGTGGCCGGTACCGCGGCCCGGCACCGGCTCTTCGAGCGGGTACTGGAGCTGGTGCGGCGGCTGTGCGCGGACGGGCCGCTGCTGCTGGCGCTGGAGGACCTGCACTGGGCCGACGACTCGTCCCGCGAACTGTTGACGTTTCTCGCGGTACGGCTGCGGGCGGAGCCGGTACTGATCGTCGCCACGGTCCGCGATACCGACCTCGACGCGGCCGGCCGGGAATGGCTGGTGGAGCTGGGCCGGCGGCCCCGGGTACAGCGGCTGCGGGTACCGCGCCTGGCTGGCGAGGCCATCGCCGAACTGCTCGCCGGTGTGTCGCGGGGTATCGAGCCGGAGCAGGCCGCGCGGGTGGTCGCCGCGGCCGGCGGCAACCCGCTGTACGCAACAGAACTGGCCGCCGCGGCGTCCTGCTGGCCGCCCGCGTCGATCGCGGACGCGGTACTGGCCCGGGTGGACGCGGCGCCGCCGTCGGTTGTCCGGCTGCTCG
>JBPYFB010000067.1:0-8284 GCA_051986465.1 Rugosimonospora sp. | reverse complement strand
TCGGTGCGCGGAGTACCGGACTCGATCGCGTACCGGCCCGGGTCGACCAGGGCGAGCAGCTCGTGCGCGTGGCTGAAGTCGGGAAAGTCGAAGCCGGCAACCCAGTCCACAGTGGATAGAGCGTCGTCCAGTGCCCGGCGCAGCGGGTCCACGAGCGCGGCCAGCTCGCCGCGGGTGGGTACCCGGTGGAAGCCGCCCAGCCGCACGTTGATCGGGTGGATGGCCCGACCGCCGAGTACCTCCAACACCTGGTTGCCCGCCTTCTTGACGGCCAACCCGCGCTCCACAGTGGACCGGTGATCGCGGGCCATCTCGACGGCGCCGTCGTAGCCGAGGAAGTCCGGCGCGTGCAGAAGGTAGATGTGCAGCGCGTGGCTCTGGATCCACTCGCCGCAGTACAGCAGCCGGCGCAGGGCACCAAGGGCGGGATCGGCGGCGACGGCGCAGGCGTCCTCGATCGCCGCGCACGCCGACATCTGGTACGCCACCGGGCAGATCCCGCAGATCCGCGCGACGATGTCCGGCACCTCGGTGTATCCGCGCCCGGCCAGTAGGGCCTCGAAGAACCGGGGTGGCTCGTAGATCTCCAGCTGCACCCCGGTCACCTGGCCACCGTCGACGTGGACGTGCATCGCGCCCTCGCCCTCGACCCGGGCGAGTCCGGCGACGCTGAGGGAACGGTCGCTGCGATGCGTCATGGCTCCTCCAGCACGTTGACGAAGGCCGGACCGGTGAACGTGCGGAAGACCCGCGCCAGGTCTCGCTCGCTCAGGCCGAGCTCGCGCAGCTGGGCCACCAGCGCGGGCGCGTTCACGGTGGCCGCCGGGCCGAAGCAGCCGAAGCAGCCGCGGCCGTACGCGGGGCACAGGGCGCCGCAGCCGGCGCGGGTGACCGGTCCCAGGCACGGGGTGCCCGCCGCAACCAGCACGCAGGGGGTGCCGCGCGCCTTGCATTCGAAGCAGACGCTGTGCCCGGGCAGGTCCGGCCGGCGTCCGGCGAGGATCGCGCCGAGCGTGTCGAGGAGTTGGCGCCGGTCGATCGGGCAGCCGGACAGCTCGATGTCCACCGGTACGTGCGCGGAGGCCGGCGTCGATGTGTCCAGTGTGGACAGGTACTCGGGGCTCGGGTACACCGCGGCGCGCAGCCGCTCGGCGTCGGCGAAGTTGCGCAGTGCCTGGATCCCCCCGGCCGTCGCGCACGCACCAATCGCGACGAGCAGGCTGGACTGCTCGCGGATGTGCCGGATCCGGGCCACATCACCTGGCGTGGTGACCGAGCCCTCCACCAGCGACACGTCGTAGGGACCGTCCACAGTGGCCCGGGACGCCTCCGGGAAGTGCGCGATGCGGATCCGCCCGGCGATCGCCAGCAGCTCGTCCTCGCAGTCTAGAAGGGACAGTTGGCAGCCGTCGCAGGAGGCGAACTTCCACACGGCGAGCGTCGGTCGGGTGTCCATCACAGCTCCTTCACCGCCATCAGCGGCGCGGCCCGGCCGTAGTCGAGTACCGGACCGTCCCGGCAGACCAGCAGCGGGCCGAGTTGGCAGTGCCCGCACAGGGCGATACCGCAGCGCATGTTGCGCTCCAGCGACACCCGCACCGCCGCCGGCGCGACGCCCCGGTCGACGAGCGCGCGGGCGGCGAAGCGCATCATCACCTCGGGCCCGCAGACGAACCCGGTCGCCGAGCCCGGATCGAACGCCACCGCGTCGACGAGCGTGGTGACCACGCCAACGTGCCCGGTCCAGCCGGCGCGGGCTCGGTCCACGGTGACGAGTACCTCGATGGCCGCGTCCCGCCAGGACCCGTACTCGTCGGGGTAGAGCAACTCCTCCGGGGTACGGGCGCCGATCAGCACAGCCACCCGCCGGTACCGTGGCCGGTGCGCGATCGCGTGCCGGATCACCGGGCGCAGCGGGGCCAGCCCGATGCCGCCGGCGATGACGATCAGGTCCCGTCCCCGCGCGGCGGGCAGACCCCAGTCCGTGCCGTACGGGCCGCGCAGGCCGAGTACGGCTCCGGGCCTGCTCGCGTGCAGCGCACGGGTGACCGGACCGACCGCGCGCAGCGTGTGCACGATACCGCCCGCGGCGCCCGTCGCGCTCACCGACAGCGGCACCTCGCCGACCCCGAACGCGTAGACCATGGTGAACTGGCCGGCCCGCGGTTCGCCGATCGCATCGCCCACCGGCTCCAGCGCGAGGCTCACCGTGTCCGCGGTCTCCACTCGGCGGCCGGTGACCCGATACCGCCGCGGCATCATGCTCATCGTCACGCCGGGTTCCGGTACAGGTCCAGCAGGCGGATGCGGGTGGTCTGCATCCGCTCCACCACCACCGCGAGGAACCTGGTCGTCAGCTCGAAGCCGAGAGCCGGGTCCGCCGCGCACAGGTCCCGTACGGCCGGCCCGTCCAACTCCACGGCGAGGGTATCGGCGACAGCGGTGGCGCCGAAGTGCCAGCGGTACGGCGCGAACAGCCAGGACCAGCCGAGCACCGTACCCGGCCCGAGCATCTCCACGACCACGGTCTCTCGTGGACAGTGCAGGTCGAGCGCGACCCGGCCGTCCCGGATGAGCCAGAACCGGCCGGCCCGCCCGCCCTCCTCGAACAGCCGCGCACCGCGCCGGAACGCCATCCGCCGCGACCAGTACGACAGCCGCTCCGTCTGCGCGGCGGGCATGCCAGCCAGGAACGGATGCGCGGCCAACAGTGCCTGTGCCGTCTCCATCACGACCTCCCACCGCCGCTTTGCCTCCACCCGTCAGGCTCCCCCGGCCCGCCCAGTCAGTTCAGTGGCGTTCGACCCACCGGACCAGGACCTTCGACCCCACCCGAGGCCGCCCGCCGGTACTTCGATGGAGTCAGAAGCACACCGAAGAAGGGAGGTGCGCAGATGCCTGTCCTTGTGCCACGCCTGCTGGGCGACCTCAGCGGCTGGTTCGACACCGAGTTCCCGCTGCGGACCGGACACCTGATCCGCGTCGAGGAGACCGCGACCGACACCGACTACATCCTGCGCGCGGAGCTGCCCGGCCTGGACCCCGAGAAGGACATCCAGGTCACCGTCGCCGAGGGGTACCTGACGGTACGCGCGGAGCGCCGCGAAACGGATGCCGTTCGGGGCCACAGCGAGTTCCGCTACGGCGCCACCCAGCGCACGCTACGGCTACCCGCGGGCGCGGATGCCGAGCACATCACGGCCAAGTACGTGACCGGCGTGCTCGAGGTGACCGTACCGCTGGGCGCGCCGGCGCCGGCCGGCAAGCAGATACCGATCGAGACCTAACCTCCTCCGCCACAAGCGGGCCGGTGCTCGCGCGCGAGCACCGGCCCGCACGCTTAGTCCACAGTAGATCGTCCATAGTAGAGAAAGGTGGCCGCCGTGACGGTCATCGGAGTCGTGCGCGAATCGCCACCGGAGCGCCGCGTCGCGCTGGTACCAGAGGCAGTCGCCGGCCTGTCCCGCGCCGGTATGAACATCGTCGTTGAAGCGGGTGCGGGAGCGGCGGCCTACCTCGACGACGCCGCATACGCCGCGGCCGGCGCCACCCTCGCCTCCCGCGGCGAGGTACTGCACGACGCGCAGGTGCTGGTATGCGTGCGCCCGCCCGACGAGCCGTTGCACGCCGGGCAGGTGCTGCTCGGCCTGCTGGAGCCGTACGAGCGGCCGGAGCTGGCACGCGGCTGGGCCGAACGGGGCGTGACCGCGCTGGACCTTTCGGGGCTGCCGCGCACCTTGAGCCGGGCGCAGGCGATGGACGCGCTGACCTCGCAGGCCAACGTCGCCGGGTACAAGGCAGCAGTGCTGGCGGCCGACATCTTCGGCGGGTTCTTCCCGATGTTGACCACCGCCGCCGGTACCAGCAGACCGGCGGCGGTGCTCGTGCTGGGCACGGGCGTGGCGGGACTGCAGGCGATCGGTACCGCCCGGCGCCTGGGCGCGGTGGTCACCGGGTATGACCTGCGCCCGCAGGCCCGGGACGAGGTCGCCTCGCTCGGCGCCCACTTCCTCGACCTCGGCCTGCCCACGGCCGAAGGCGCCGGCGGGTACGCCCGCGCACTGTCCACAGAGGAGCAACTGGCGCAGCAGCAGGCACTCGACGAGCAGGTGGCCCGCTTCGACGTGGTGATCACCACGGCGCGGGTACCGGGCCGCCGGCCACCGCTGCTGGTGACCGAGAACGCGGTGAAGGCGATGCGGCCGGGTTCGGTCGCGGTGGACCTGGCCGCCGGTTGGCAGGGCGGCAACATCGAGGGTTCCGTACCCGATGCCATCGTCATCACCGACAACGGCGTCACCCTCATCGGCGCCGGCAACCTGCCCTCGGCCATGGCCCCGGCCGCCTCCCGCGCCTACGCCCGCAACATCGCGGCCGTGCTGAACCACCTGATCCGCGACGGCGCGCCGGTCGTCGACCCGACCGACGAGATCACCGCCGGTCTGCTGCTGACCGGAGGCACCTCATGAGTACCGACCTGCTCACCGCGGTCACCGTGTTCGTGCTGAGCCTGCTCGTCGGGGTCGAGGTCATCAGCAAGGTACCCGCGACCCTGCACACGCCCCTGATGTCCGGCGCCAACTCCATCCACGGCATCGTCCTGGTCGGCGCCATGCTGGTCACCGCGTCCGCGCACGACCCGCTCGGGTACGCGCTCGCGTTCGTCGCCGTCGCGTTCGGCGCGATGAACGTCGTCGGCGGGTACGTGGTGACCGACCGCATGCTGCACATGTTCCGCGCCCGCCCGACGCCGGCCGGCCGGCGGTGACCACAGTGGACACCGTCGTGCGTTACGTGTTGCTGGCCACCGCCGTGTGCTTCGTGCTGGGCCTGCACCTGATGAACCATCCCGCCACCGCCCGGCGCGGCAACCTGCTCTCCGCCGCCGGCATGACCGCGGCGGTACTCGCCGCCGGCGTGCTGCTGACCCGGCAGCACACCATCACCACCACCGGGTGGCTGGTGCTGGCCAGCGGCGCCGCACTCGGCGGCGCGGCCGGGCTCTACAGCGCGCGCCGGGTGGCGATGACCGCCATGCCGCAACTGGTCAGCATCTTCAACGCCGTCGGTGGCGGCGCCGCCGCGCTGCTCGCCGTGACCGACCTGCTGCGCGGCAGCCACACCGGCGCGCGCACCGCCACCACCGCCGCCCTGGACATCCTCATCGGCGCCGTCACCTTCACCGGATCCCTGGTCGCCGCCGGCAAGCTACAGGGCCTCGTGCCCGGCCGGCCACTGGTCTTCCCCGGCGCCCGCGCCACCAACCTCGGCCTCGCCCTGGCCTTCACCGCGGCCGGCGGCTGGCTGGTCGCGCGCCCGGACAGCCGTACCGCCCTCGTACTGCTCGCCGCTGTCGCACTGGCGTTCGGCGTAACGATGGTGCTGCCCATCGGCGGCGCCGACATGCCCGTCGTCATCTCGCTGCTCAACGCGTTCACCGGTACCGCCGTGGCGATGGCCGGCTTCGTCCTCGGCGAGACCGCGCTGATCACCGCCGGCGCGCTGGTCGGCGCCTCCGGCGGCATCCTGACCAAGCTCATGGCCGACGCGATGAACCGCTCCATCCCGAACATCGTCATCGGCGGCTTCGGTACCGGCGACAGCACCGGTACCCTCGCCGCCGCCGCGGCCGCCCCGGTACGCCAGGTACGCGCCGACGACGTCGCGATCCAGCTCGCGTACGCCAACAAGGTGATTATCGTGCCCGGGTACGGGCTGGCCGCCGCCCAGGCGCAGCACGAGCTCGCCGAACTGGCGCGGCGGCTGGCGCAGCGCGGTGTCGAGGTCAGCTACGCCATCCACCCGGTCGCCGGACGGATGCCCGGGCACATGAACGTGCTCCTCGCCGAGGCGAACGTACCGTACCCCCAACTCAAAGAGATGGACGAGGTCAACCCGGAGTTCCCGCAGGCCGACGTGGCGCTGGTGATCGGCGCCAACGACGTCACCAACCCAGCCGCCCGCCGCCCCGGCAACCCCATCTCCGGCATGCCCATCCTCGACGTCGACCGAGCCAAAAGCGTCATCGTCATCAAGCGCTCGATGGGACACGGCTACGCCGGGCTCGACAACGAGCTGTACACCGATCCGAAGACCGGCATGTTCTTCGCCGACGCGAAACAGGGCCTCACCGAACTCAGCGCGGCCCTGCGCACCTTCGTCGGCTGACCCGGCCGTCCGGCCCGGGCAGGGCCGGTCAGCCCGGCCCAGCGGACCTCAAGTCCCGCCCCGGCCGAGACTCATCACGGGTGCGGTACGACCGCCACCGAGCAGCCCGCACCCGCGAGCAGTGCCCGGCAGATCTCGGTCAGCATCACGGGTTCGGAGCCGGCCGGCCTACCCCGGCCGAGTACCACCAGCTGCGCCTCGTGGGAGGCGTCCAGCAGCACCCCGGCCACATCCGCCGCCGGTACGACCACCCGAGCCACCTCGACCTCCGGGTACTTGGCCGACCAGCCGGCAACCGCCTCGGCGAGCATCCGCGGAGCGCTCCCGGATCCGGCGTCGACGTGGCACGCGTGTACCGGCGCGCCGCGCAGCGCCGCCTCCTCGAACGCGAACGCCACCGCGCTCTCCGAACCGCCCAGGTCGTCGACGGCGAGCAGTACCGGGCGCGGATGCCCCGGTACCCGTGCCCGGTCGAACGGCCGGCACACCAGGACCGGTGCCGCCGAACGGCCGGCCACCCGGGTGGCCACCAGACCCAACCCGCGCCAGGCCACGCCACCATGCCCGAGCACCACGAGGCTCGCCGAAACGGCGTGGCGCAGCAGCACCTCGACCGGCTCCCCGAGGACGAAGGTGCCACGCACGGTCAGCCCAGGGTGATCATCGCGGACCCGCCAGGTCGCGGCGGCGAGCAACGCCCGTGCCCGGGGCAGCGCGCCGGGTGGTTCGGCGAGCGGGCCGGCCGGGCGCTCGTGGACGTACACGACGTCCAGCGGCGTGACCCGGCCCAGCGCCTCCTCCGCGCCCAAGTCAAGCGCGTACAGGCTGGCCGGCGAGGTGTCCAGACCCACCACGACCGGAGCCATCGGTTCCACGGCCATCGCGCACCTGCCTCACTCGGCCCACATGCGCGCCAAGTGCGCGCCCCACGCCTTGGCACGGTCACGTTCGCCGGCGCGCAGCGGTCCCTCGGTGGTGTCGACGACGAATCCGACAGGCTCGGCCAGGACGGCGAAGCCGTGCTGGCGCAGGCTCTTCGCGATGGACCGGGCCGCCCCACCGGCGAACGGAGACGCGATGCGGGTATCGAACGCCGCCGCCCGGGGCGCAGGCCGAACCGGAGTTTGGCTCGCAAACGCCGGCAGGCCGCTGCGGCCCAAGTGCCGGCGCGCGAGCCGAGCACCCCCGACGCCTTGCCGTCCACCTGATCTGGGCAAGGCGGCTAGCCATTCGCGCACCCCGAACTGCGCCGTCGCGCTCTCGTCCGGCCCGGTACCGGCCGCCTGCAGCGCGTTTCGCCGCGACGCCTCCCGGCTCATGCCCAATACGTGCGTCGGGCCCCCGACGATGAGGGCCGCGCCGCCGATGCGCTCCGGCGTGGCCTCGGCCACGCCCAAAACCGTTACGCGTGCCTCCGGATCCGCTTCGCGCACGCCTTCCGCGACCGCCTCAGCGACCCCACGGGTGTTGCCGAACATGCTCTCGAATACGACAGCGACCTCCATCACGCTCACCTCCGACCTCAGCACACACCCGCCACGGCGGGCCGGGCAGATCCCAGTGGCCTCTGCGCCAAGGGCCGTTGGCCCCGTACCGCGGGCGAAGTGCGGCTGCCGATCGCCGGTCGCCGCCAGCGGCTGACCGGCCCGGGTGGTGAGGACCTGCGCCTCTACGCCGCGTCAGGCGGTGGGTTGAGCCTGGAGCCACGAGGAGGTGCGCGATGTCCGGCAACCGCGTCACCGTCGGCGTGGACGGGTCTCCCGCCAGTATCAGCGCCCTGCGCTGGGCGCTCGACGAGGCCACCAGGCGCCGGGCCGGCTTGCATGTGGTGTACGCCCAACCGGCCGGGTGGCGGGGTGACCGGTTGCGCGCCGAGGCCGAGCAGGTGCTGTCGAGTCTCGTCGAGCGGGCCCACCGGCTGGTACCGGCCGTGGCCACCACGGCGACCGTCGCACCCCGCACCCCGGTACCGGCGCTGCTCGCGGCCGCCGGTGACGCGCGCATGCTGGTCGTCGGTGCCAGCCAACGGCGCGACCTGACCGGGCTCGGACTGAGCCGGGTCAGTACCCAGGTGGCCATGCTCGCCGCCGGACCGGTCGCGGTCATTCCAGCCAAA
>JBPYFB010000066.1:0-16963 GCA_051986465.1 Rugosimonospora sp. | reverse complement strand
GGATACCGACATCCTTCATCGCCGGTTCGGCGGGCAGCGCGCGCTCCTGCCAGGTCGTTCCCGCATCGGCGGTCGCGATGAACTGCGTGTGGCATTCGGTGTGCAGGTCCGGCGTGGGTCCGGCGGTGGGCAGGCCCTCGGCGGGCAGGAGGCTTTCGCACACCTGCTGCAACGCGTACCCGTGGTCCCTGTCGGTGAAGATCACGTTGACCAGTTGCAGGTCGTACACCGGCTGTGGCATGGGCGCGGCGGCCTGGCTGGCCGAGCGCCCGGGCAGGCCGGCGGCGCTGAGCGCGACCGCGCTGGCCAGCAGGCCGGCGGTGGCGACGGCACCGACCGCCGCGGTGGCCAGCGTCCGCCGACGCCGCGCGCCGACAACGCGGGCGAGCATCACCTCGCGCGGCACGGGTACCGCCTCCGCGCCGCGCCCGAACTCCTCGCGCAGCAGGTCTTCAATACGCTCCACGGGTCACCTCCGTCGTGTCCTGAATAGGAAGCCGCTCGCGGAGCGCCTGCAGACCCCGGTGGCGCAGCGACCGGATCGTCGCCGGCCGCCGGTCGAGCAGTTCGGCGATCTCGTCGTCGGGCAGGTCGTCGAGGTAGCCGAGGACCAGTACGGCGCGCTGCAGCCGGGGCAGGCCGGCCAGCGCCCGGCGCAGCTCGTCGCGGGCGTC
Source organism: Rugosimonospora sp. (assembly GCA_051986465.1). Lineage (GTDB taxonomy): Bacteria > Actinomycetota > Actinomycetes > Mycobacteriales > Micromonosporaceae > DATEJJ01. The sequence continues at coordinate 16,289 of JBPYFB010000066.1, read as the reverse complement.
CACACCCGCGTACGCGTCACCCGGTGCCGGTACCTCCTGGTACTCCTGCTGGGACGGCCGGCGCCGAACACCGCGCCACCGGCTCACGTACGTCCGGAACATGATCGCGCGGGTGTACCCGTGCGGGTTCCCGTCGTGGCGTACCCGGCGCCACGCGCCGGCGAGCTTCACCAGCGTGTCCTGCACCAGATCCTCGGCGGCGTGCTGGTCGCCGGTCAGCGCGCCGGCGTACCGGGTCAGCGCCGGCAGGCTTTCGCCGACGAACTCCGCGAAGTTCATGCCCTCACATACGCCCCCAGCACCGGTCCTGTTGCACGGTACCGGGAACGGCCGGCTCAGATCGCGGTGGCGTGCGAGACCTTCCAGGCGCCGCCGACCCGGACCATCGTCAGCACGACCCGGTTCTGGTCGACCTTCTCCCCGCTGATGTTCGCGTTGCGCCGGTACTGGTTGAGGTAGACCAGCAGGTCGACGCCGCCGCCGGTGGACTGCACCACGCCGATCGCGGAGACCTGCGCCTGCACGACCGCCTGCTCCTTGACCGCGGTGGGCTTGAGGGTGGCGGTGGTGGTGGCGTACTCCTTGGCGAAGGCACCGGTCGTGTAGGGCTTCGCGGTGGCGACGCCGGCGTCGAACGAGCGGTAGTCGTAGGAGAAGATGGCCTGCGCCGCGGCGGTCGCGGCGGTCATGGCCGCGCGGCCGGCACTGTCGCGCTGCCTGGCCTTGTCGTTCGTGTACCAGGCGAGCCCGGCCACGACACCGGCGAGCACCGCGGCGACGGCGAGCGCGACGACGCTACGGCGCGGGGTTGTCAGGGATCGCATCGGGTAGCGCCTCCTCATCCGACGAACTGCAACTGGGCGACGAGCCAGCGGCCCGAGTGCGCGTCCCGGGCCAGGCTCACCTGGATCCGGTAGTGCGACAGCCGCCCGTCCGGCGCGCTGGTGTTCTTCACGGTCGCGTCCACCGCGACGAGCACCACGGCGCTGCGCCGGCTCGCCGACACCACGGCGGCCCGCAGCACGCTGCCCTTCGAATCCACCTTGTTCTCCAGCACCGCGCCGCGGATCTGCGCCATGTCGCCGGTGAACTCGTCCTTGAACTGCCCGGTCGCGCTGTCGGCGATGCGGCGCAGGTCGGCATCGACGGTGCCGGCGCTGATCGACACGAAGTTGACGGTGGTCTGCCGGGCCGCGGCGAGCGCCTGTTGCCGGCCGGCATCCAACTGCCGCTGGTCCGCCCAGGAGCGGCCGGCCAGCCCGGCGCCGGCCAGCGCGCCGGCGAGCACCACCAGCAGCGCCACGGTCAGCAGCCGCTCGCGCCGCTGCCCGGAAGCGTCCACTGTAGACTTCACAGGAGCGTCTACAGTGGACTCGACCGGGTTCGGCCTGGCCGGTACCCGGACCCGGGTGACCTGTGCCCGGCGGCGCCGGACGCTGCGGGACACCGTGGCGGTACCTCGGTCGTCAGCCATCACGCGTACCTCCTTTGTCGCGCACCCGCCGGCCCTCACGAGGAGACCCCGGCGAGCAGGAGCTGTTTCCAGGACTGGTCGCCGGCGAGCTGGTACTGGCCGCCGGTACCGCCGAGCTGCAGCGGCTGCCCGTCAGGCCCCAGTACCAGCCCGGTGGCCGGGTCGAAGCCCGCCACCCCGGCAAAGGCTGCGGGGGCGGGGCCACCGGCCGCCGCGGTCCCCTGCGCCGCGTTGGCCGGCGGTTGCCCGCCCCCGAGAGGCGCCGGAGTCGGTCCGGTGCCTCTGGTACCGGGCGCGCTACCGCTCCCCCGAACTCCTGAGCCGCCAGCTCGTTCGGCGGGAGTACAGCGCTGCTGCCCGGTCTGCTTGTACTGGCAGGCCGGTGGGTCGTTGACGTTCACCACCAGCCCGAAGTGGGCGGTACCGTCGCCCGGCGCCACGGTGAAGCCGCCGGCGAGGGCGATCGGGTACTCGACGAGGATCTGCTCCAGGCCGGGCAGCCGCCGCGCGGCGATCCCGTTCACGGTGACGAGGTTGCCGAGCAGCGTGCCGATCGTGGGATCCAGGTCGCGCAGCAGGCCGATCAGCTGGGTGGCGGCGGGTGGCCCGTTCGCGAGCAGCCGGCGCAGGTCGGGGTCGGCGGCGCGGACCGTACCCGTCAGCTTCGCCAGCGCCTGCGCCCAGCGCCGGATGTCATCGCCCGAAGCCTCCTGTGTGGACAGTACGGTGCGCCCGTCCCGGATCAGCGCGAGCGTCTCGGGCAGGAACCGGTTCGCGTCGGAGAGCAGCAGGTCGGCGGAGTCCAGGATGCGGCGCAGCGCGCTCTCGTTGTTCTCGAACGCGACACCCAGCTCGTCGAGGAGCACGCGCAGGTCGTCGGGGTTTACCGAGTGGACCAGCGAGTCCAGCCCGGCCAGCAGCTCCTCGGCCGGCAGGGGGGTACCGGTACGGCTGGCCGGAATCACCTCGCCGGCGCGCAGGTACGGGCCGGTATCGGTATCGGGGCGCAGGTCCAGGTACTGCTCCCCGACGGCGGAGCGCTCGGCGACCACCGCGTGCAGGTCGGCCGGTACCCGTACCCCGCCCTGCATGTGCAGGTCCACCCGTACCCCGCCGCCGTGCAGCCGCACCCCGCTCACCCGGCCGACCGGCACTCCCCGGTACGTCACGGGGGCGTTGGGGAATATGCCGCCCGCGTTCGCGAAGTCGGCGTGCAGCACGTACGCCTGCCCGAAGAGGCTGTCGCCGAGCCCCACGTACCGCAGCCCGACGTACCCGATGCCGAGCATGCTCACCACCGCGAACACGAGGACCTGCAGCTTGGCGATGCGTGTGATCATGGCAGCAGGCACTTTCCGGTGAGGATGTCGAGCAGCGAGCAGCCGGGTGGCGGCGCGGCGGTGCCGGGCGACGGGCTCACCGACGGGCTGCCTCCGGGGAGGAGCGGAGGCAGCCCGGGCACGGTGGGCACGGTGGGCTTGGCGGGCTTGGCCGGGCTCGCCGGCTTCCCGGGCGTACCGGGAGTCGCCGAGGTCCCGGCCGGCGTGGCGAGCAGGTTGGACAGGATCGCCGCGCCGTCGAGGTCGACGGTGAGGTGCATGCTGACGAAGTCGCTGTGGATGGCCCCCGTGACGTTGGGCGGGAACGGGTAGGTCAGCAGGAAGTCCAGCGCCTTCGGCAGGTTGTTGCCGGCGCGTACCAACTGGTCGAGGAGGGGGCGCAGGGATGCCAGTACGGACAGGGTGTCGTCGCGGCTGGCGTTGACGACGCGGGTACCGACCGTCGACAGGTTGGACAGCGCGGTCAGCGCCTGGGTCAGCTGCTCGCGCTGCTGGGCGAGGACGGTCAGGCCGGGCCCCAGAGCGTCCAGGGCGGAGCGCAGCGTGCCGCGCTCCTGGGCCAGGTGTGCGGAGAACCGGTCCAGCGCGTCGATGGTGCGCAGGATGTCGGCGCGTTGGGCATCCAGGCCGGCGAGGAACGTGTCGAGCTGGTGCAGCAGGTCCTCCACTGTGGACTCCCGGCCGCGCAGCGCGGTGGACAGCTCGGTCTCGATGGTCTTGAGCTGGGCCAGGCCGCCACCGTTGAGCAGCAGGCCGAAGGCGGCCAGTACCTCCTCCATCTCGGCGCTGCGGGTGGTGCGGGCCAGCGGTATGACCGCGCCCGGCCCGAGTGTCCCTTGTGGATCCTCATTGGTCGGGGCGGCGAGCGAGACGAACTTCTCGCCGAGCAGGCTGCTCTGCCGGATCGCGGCGGTGGCGTTGGCGGGCAGCCGCACGTCGCGGCCGACCCGCATGCGTACCCGGGCCGTCCACACAGGAACGCCCGCGGCGTCGCTGGCTTCGCTTGACCGCTCCGACGCGCCGCCGAGCGAGATGCGCTCGACGCTGCCCACGGTCACGTCGTTCACCTTCACCGCGGCCTGCGGCACGAGGTCGAGCACGTCGCCGAAGTCGGCGGTCACCTCGTAGGACGGTCCGCTCGGTGAGCCGCCGGGCAGGGTGCACCCGGACAGCGCGAGCAGGGCCGCCAGGGCCAGAGCCGCTTGTGCTTTCATGGCAGCAGTCCCAGGATGCCGCCGAGCGTCGGGTCGGTACCGACGGAGCCATCGCCTCCGGAGAGACCGGGCACACCCGGTCCGCTGGGCGCGACACCAACGGAGCCGGGTGTGCCTGGCGTACTGCCGCCCGGCGAGGAGGTCGCCGGAGGCAGCCCCAGGAGCTTGCGGAGCTGGTCCGTGATAGGGAGATGGTTTGCATCGAGCAACCGGGCCAGCGCCACGCACTCCTTGGGTATCTGCGTCGTGGGCACCAGACCGGCCAGCAGCGAGCACACGTAGCTCGCCGGGTCGTACGGGCCCAGGACGTCGTCGCGGGTGTCGAGCGTGCCGCTGCGCGCGTTGTACGCCAGGTGCAGGTTGGACAGCGCGAGCGGCGCGATGTTCAGCACGGTGATGAGGGCCTGCTGCTGGCGTACCAGCACGCCGGAGATGTCGGTCAGGGCGTCCACATTGGACTTGAGCTCGGCCCGGTTGTCGCTGACGAAGCCGGTGATGTCGGCGAGCGCCGTGGCCAGGGTACGGATGGTCGCGGCGAGGTCGTCGCGCTCGCCGGCCAGTTGCTCGCCGACCGCGGCGAGCTGCTCGTTGAACAGGCGCACCTGCTGGTCGCTCGCGGCCAGCGCGGTCACGAACTTCTGCAGGTCGGCGACGCTGCCGAACAGGTCGTCCCGGCCGTCAGCGAGGGTGCCGAGGTTCTTGGCGAGCCCGTCGAGGGTGCCGGCGAGATCGGCGCCGCTGCCCTGCAGGTTGGCCCGGCCGGTCGCCAGCAGGGTGGACAGCGCCCCGTTCTTGTTGGCCCCCGCCGGCCCCAGCGCCCGGTTGAACTGGTCCAGCGCGCGGTACACGTCGTCGAGCTCCAGCGGTACCGCCGTGCGGGAGGTGGGCAGGTCGGCGCCGTCGGCGAGCCGGGGTCCGCCGGTGTACGCGGGCGTCAGCTGCACGTACCGGTCGCTGACGACGCTGGGTGGGATGATGACGGCCTGCGCGCCGGCCGGGATCGGGTACCTGGCGTCGTAGCGCATCTCCACCTCGACGCTCGTCCCCTGTGGACGGACCGCGACCACGTCGCCGACGTGCACCCCGAGCACCCGTACGTCGTTGCCGGGCAGGATGCCGACCGCGCTGGTGAAGTGCGCGACCAGGCGGCGGGTGGGTACCCGCGCCGCGCCGACGGCCAGCGCCACGATCGCCGCAAGCGCGGCGACAGCGGCGACCGCGAGAGGAGCCCGCCATCTGGTCATGCCCTGGCCGGATCGCTCCGCGCGGCGCTCAGACGCGCCGCCTTCCCTCGCCGGCCCGAAACCCCGACTGCGTCGGCGGGCCGACTCAGTCCAGGCGCCGCCGCGCCGCGCTTCGCTCACTACTTCTTCCCTCCCCCGGCTGTTGGGGTGAACGGCTGGAGCAGACCGTCCAGATAGGAGTCGAACCAGCGCCCGTTGCCGAGCACGTTGGTGAACGCGGTGATGAACGGCGCCATCGTGGCGATGGTGCGGGACAGGCCGTCCCGGTCGCGCTGCAGCGTCGCCAGTACCTGCCGCAGCTCGCCGAGCGCGGTGCCCAGCCGGGTGCGGTTGTCGGCGACGAGGCCGGATACCTGGTTGGCCAGCGCGGTCGTCGTGACGAGCAGGTTGTGTATCGCGTCGCGGCGGCGGCTCACCTCGGCGAGCAGCAGGTTGGCGTCGGCGACGAGCTGGCGGAAGTCCTGGTCGCGCTGGGCCAGTACCCCGGTCACCGCGCGGGCGTGGGCGAGCAGCTGCCGCAGGTCGGCGTCGCGCGCCGCGACCGACTGGGACAGCGTGGAGAGGCCGGACAGGGTCTGGTGCACGCTCGCGGGCGTGTCGGTGAACGCCTGTGACAGTACGGAGAACGCCTGCGCGAGCTGGTCGGTATCGATCTGCTGGAGGGTGCCGGCGAGCCCGTTGACCGCCTGGACGACGTCGAACGGCGCGGCGGTACGGTCGAGCGGTATCTGCCCGCCGGGCTGGAGCCGGCCGCTGCCGGACGGCTCCAGCGCGAGGTACTTCTGGCCCAGTACGGTCTTGATGCGGATCGTCGCGCTGGTCCGGTCGCCCAGCCGTACCGCGCCCGGGTCGACCCGGAACTGCACGCGCACGTACCCGCCGCCTGCGCCGAAGGCGAGCCCGACGCCGGTCACCTTGCCGACCTTCACGCCGGCCACCCGTACCTCGTTGCCCGCGGCGAGACCGCTCGCGTCCCGGAACGCGGCCCGGTACGTGCTGCCGCCGCCGATGAACGGCAGGTCCTCGACGTGGAACGCGGCGAACATCAGACCGGCGAGCAGGGCAAGCGCGATCGTCCCCATGACCATGGGGTTGCGCTGGCGGAACGGCTTCACTTGGCACCTCCCGTACAGCGCGCGGCGGAGGAGCTGAAGGTGGCCGGGTTCACCGTGCCGACACCGGGCAGCGCGACCCGGCCGTCGAAGTCGCACAGGAAGAAGTTGAACCAGGAACCGTACGAGGCGGTGCTGGTCAGCGCCTGGTACTGGCCGGGCAGGTTGTGCAGGGTGCGGTCGATGACGGCGCTGTTGTCGTTGAGGATGCCGGCGAGCGAGCCGAGCCCGGACAGGTCGTGCGCCAGGTCGGGGCGGGCGTCGCGCAGCAGCGATCCGGTCGCCTCGGTCAGCCGGCCGATGTTGCTGATCGCCGAGCCGATCGCGGTGCGGTCGGCGGCGAGCCCCGAGACGAACTGTCGCAACTGGACGATGGTCGCGTCCAGGGCGCCGCGCCGGTCGTCCAGAGTGGACAGTACGGTGTTGAGGTTGGTGATGACGCGGCCGATGACGGCGTCCCGGTCGGCGAGGGCCGTGGTCAGTGACGCGGTATGGGTGAGCAGGCTGGAGACGGTACCGCCCTCGCCCTGCAGGACCTGGATGATCTCGTACGCGAGGTTGTTGACGTCGTGCGGGCGCAGCGCGGTGAACAGCGGCCGGAAGCCGTTGAAGAGCACGGTGAGGTCCAGCGCCGGCGCGGTCTGGGACAGCGGGATCACCCCGCCCGGCTTCAGCCTTCCGGTACCCGCGCCCTCGGTGAGCGCCACGTACCGCTGCCCGATGAGGTTGCGGTACCGGATCGTGGCGCGCACGGTCGCCGGCAGCGGCACCTGACTGTCCACTGTGAACGACAGCTCTGCCACGCTGTTGTCGACGAGCCGGACCCGGGTCACCCGCCCCACCTTGACGCCGGCGATGCGTACGTCGTCGCCGGCCAGGACGCCGGTCACGTCGGTGAACCGGGCCCGGTACCCGCTGCCGCCGCCCGAGGACAGCAAGCCGAACGACAGGGAGCCCAGGGACAGGGAGCCGAGCTGCTGCGCGAGCAGGGTGGTGAGCACCACCGTGACGGCGGCGAACACGAGCAGCTTCACGAGTGGTTTCATGCCGCGTTCACCACCGTCCCGCGCAGCAGCGGCCCCCACAACAGGTCGGCGACGTCCGGCACCTGGGCGGGGTCGGCTCCGGTGACGCCGGCCACGATGGGCTTGACGAGGTTCTTCTCCTGCGCCGTACCGGCGTAGCCCATCGAGGCCGCGTAGTCGTAGCCGTCGGGCGTGTTGACCTGCGGCGCGGGTACCGCGGGGTTGGGCAGGCCGCGGCAGTTCGGGCCGGAGTGCGCGGTGTAGGCGGGGTCGTCCCGGCCGGACACGTACGGCCCGTTGTCGCGGGTGATCTCCAGCGTGATGTGCATCCGGCCGCCCGCGAAGACCTGCTCCACCCGCGGCTGCAGCGCGACCAGCCCGGCGAGCAGGCACGGGTACTCCGGCGCGTACGTGGCCAGCAGCGAGAGCACCGGGGCGCTCACGGTACCCAACTGGATGATCCGATCCCCGTACCGGCTCAGGAACGCCCGCGACGAGTCGGCGAGGTCGGTCGTCTCGCCCAGAAACGCGGCGAGCTGGCTGCGCTGGTCGGTGACGGTACGGGCGGTGACCGACGCGTTGCGCAGGATGCCCAGCAGGTCGGGCAGCGCACCGTCGTATGTGGACAGTACGGTGGCGAGCTTGTTCACGTCGGCTCGGATCTCCGGCAGCCGCGGGTTCAGTGCGGCGAGGTAATTGTCCAATGTGGTCAGATCCCGGCCGAGCTGTTCGCCCTTGCCGGCGAGGGCATCGGCGAGCGCGCCCAGGGTGGCGGCGAGCTTGTCGGGCTGCACAGCTTGCAGCAGCGGCAGCGCGTCGTCCAGCACCCGCTCCAGCTCCACCGCCGAGGTGGTGCGGTCCTGCCCGATGACGGCGCCGGCCAGCAACGGCGCGGGCGACGGGTTGGCCGGGGCGGTAAGCGCCACGTACCGTTCGCCGAACAGCGTCTTGGGCAGCAACTGGGCCGTCACGTTCGCCGGTATCTGCGGCAGGTCCGCCGGGTCCAGCGCGAGCCGCAGGGTGGCCTGCTGCCCGTTCGCGGTGACCTGGCGCACCTGGCCGACGACGACGCCGCGCAGCTTCACGTCGGCGCCCGGCAGCACCTGCAGTCCGGTGTGGTCGGTGGCGACCGTCACCCAGCTCGCCGGGGTGAACGCCTTGCGGTAGCTCAGCACGGCCAGGCTGAGCGCCGCGACCAGCAGCGCGATGAAGGCGATACCCAGAAGCTTGTAGCGCACCGGTCTCACCCCGCGATCCGCACGGTCGTGGTCGCGCCCCACACGGCCAGCGAGAAGAAGAAGTCCACGACGTTGACCGACACGATGGCAAGGCGCACCGCGCGCCCCACCGCGACGCCCACGCCGGCCGGGCCGCCGCTGGCGTGGTAGCCGTAGTAGCAGTGGATGAGCACCACGATGACGCTGAACAGCAGCGCCTTGCCGAACGAGGCGAGTACGTCGCCGGGCGGCAGGAACAGGTGGAAGTAGTAGTCGTAGGTGCCCGCCGACTGTCCGAAGTAGACGATGGAGATGGTACGGGTGGCGAGGTAACTCGCGAGCAGCCCCACCACGTACAGTGGTACCACCGCGACGAGTCCGGCCACCATCCGGGTGGTCACCAGGAAGGGCAGCGACGGTACCGCCATCACCTCCAGCGCGTCCACCTCCTCGGCGATGCGCATCGCGCCGAGCTGCGCGGTGAAGCCGCAGCCCACGGTGGCGGACAGGGCGAGCGCGGCGACCAGTGGCGAGATCTCGCGGGTGTTGAAGTATGCGGAGATGAAGCCGGTGAAGGCGCTGCTGCCGAGCTGGTTGAGCGCCTGGTAGCCCTGCAGCCCCACCTCGGTACCGGTGAAGAAGGTGAGGAAGCAGATCACGCCGACGGTACCGCCGACCACGGCGAGCGCGCCGGTACCGAAGCTCACCTCGGCGAGCAACCGCACCACCTCCCGCCGGTACCGGCGTACCGTGCGGGGTACCGCCGCCGTCGCGCGGGCGTGGAAAGCCAACTGGCGGCCGAGATCGTCGAGCGACACGTCAGCTCCCCTTCTGCGGTACGACCTGGAAGTAGATCGCGGTGATGAAGAAGTTCAGCGCGAACAGGAGCATGAAGGTGACCACGACGCTCTCGTTGACCGCGGTGCCGACGCCCTTCGGACCGCCGCCCGCCCGCATCCCCTTGTACGAGGCGACCAGCGCGGCCACGGCACCGAACACGAGCGCCTTCACCTCGCCCGCCACCAGGTCCGGCAACTGGCCCAGCGCCTGGAAGCTGGCCAGGTACGCGCCCGACGTGCCACCCTGCAGCACCACGTTGAAGAAGTAGCCGCCAGCCACGCCGACCACGCTGACCAATCCGTTGAGCAGCACGGCGACGAGCATCGAGGCGAGCACCCGGGGCACCACGAGGCGGTGGATCGGGTCGATGCCCAGTACCTCCAGGGCATCCAGCTCCTCGCGGATCTTCCGGGCGCCGAGGTCGGCGCAGATCGCCGAGCCACCGGCGCCGGCGATGATGAGCGCGGTGACGATCGGGCCGGCCTCGCGCACCACGGCGAGCACCGAGGCGGCGCCGGTGAACGACTGCGCGCCCAGTTGCCGTATCAGCGAACCGAGCTGCAGCGCGATCACCGCGCCGAACGGGATGGAGACCAGCGCCGCGGGCAGGATCGAGACGGAGCTGATGAACCAGGCCTGCGCCACCAGCTCGCGCCCCTGGAACGGGCGGCGCGGCACGGCGCGCAGCGTGTCGAGGCTGAACGAGAAGAACGTTCCGGCGGCGCGCACCAGGTAGGTAGCCGGGTTAACCATGGCGCTCACCCGCCGATACCGTGAAAGACCCCGGCGGCGGGATCACCTCGTGGGTGCGGCACCACTGGCCGGCCGGGCGCTGCGCCCGGCGCGGCCGCCCGTCGGAAGGCTGCAGTTGCTGCGGTATCGGCGGCAGCGGCGGCAACTGCGCCCCGGCCGCCGCCTCGGCCGCGAGTTCGGTGGCGTCCTTCTCCTCGGCCATGCCGATCGGACCGATGCGCTGCGCGTTGAGGAACTGCCGCACCACCGGCTCGGTGCTGAACAGCAGCATCTCGCGCGGCCCGAACATGGCCAGTTTGCCGTGGTAGAGCAGGCCGATGTTGTCGGGCACGGTGCGCGCGGTGTTGATGTCGTGGGTGACGATCAGGAACGTCGCGTCGGTCTGCTGGTTGAGGTCGACGATGAGCTGGTTGAGATAGGCGGTGCGCACCGGGTCGAGGCCCGAGTCGGGCTCGTCGAAGAGGATGATCTGCGGGTCGAGTACCAGCGCGCGGGCCAGCCCCGCCCGCTTGCGCATGCCACCGGAGATCTCGCCGGGCAGCTTGCGCTCGGCGCCGGCCAGCCCGACCATCTCCAGCTTCTCGCCGACCAGCTCGCGGATCTCGCGCTCGGACTTGCGGGTGTGCTCGCGCAGCGGGAACGCGACGTTGTCGTAGATGTTCATCGAGCCGAACAGCGCGCCGTCCTGGAACAGCACCCCGAACAGCTTGCGTACCTGGTACAGGCGGCGCTCGGGCAGGCGCGGCAGGTCCTCGTCGTTGATCCAGATCGAGCCGCGGTCCGGGCGGACCAGCCCGACGAGCGCCTTGAGGAACACCGACTTGCCGGTACCGGACGGGCCGAGCAGCACGGAGATCTCGCCGGCGGGCAGGGTCAGGCTGACGTCGGCCCACACGACGTGGGTACCGAACGACTTCGTGAGCCCGTCGACCCGCAGCGCGACGCCCAATGCCCGGCTCCCTTCTCCCTACCGCTGACATCGCGGCGGGAGCCCCGGGCGTTACGCGCGGGTAATGGGCAGGCCGTGGGTCTCTAAGAGCTAGCCTTTGCGGGCGACGGCGCCGACCGCCCAGACGGGCTTGGCGTCGGGCCCGAGCGGTGCCTCCGGGCGCCACTCGGAGATGTAGACCAGGCCCGGCTCGACCAGTTCCAGCTCCTCGAAGTACGCCTCGACCTCGGACTTGCTGCGCAGGTTCTGGCGGCGCGGCCCGCTCGTGCCGACCTGGTTCTGGTAGAGCGAGGCGAGCTTGGCGGTGGCGTGCGGGCGCAGGTCCGATACGGCGTGCGCGATCGCCAGGTAGCTGCCGGGAACGACCGCGTCACGGACCGTGCGTACGATGTGGTGCACCAGCTCGTCGTCGGGGATCACGTGCAGCACGGCGATCATCAGTACCGCCACCGGCTGGTCGAAGTCGATCAGCTCGCGCAGCTCCGGGTCGGCCAGCAGCGCCTCGGGCTCGCGTACGTCGCCCTGGATGACCGCGGTCAGCGGGTTCGTCTCCAGCAGCGCGCGGGCGTGCGCGATGACCACCGGGTCATAGTCGACATAGGCCACCCGCGAGTCCGGTGCGAGAGACTGGGCGACCTCGTGCACGTTGCCCTGGGTCGGCAGGCCGCAGCCGAGGTCGACGAACTGCCGGATGCCCTCGCCGACCAGGTACCGCACCGCCCTGGTCAGGAAGGCGCGGACCGCAGCGGCACCCTCGCGCATGTCGGGCATGAGCGCAAGCGCCTGCTCGGCGGCGGCGCGGTCGGCCGCGAAGTTGTCCTTGCCACCGAGGTAGTAGTCGTACATCCGCGCGATGTTCGGGGTCTGCGGGTCGAAGCGGGGCGGCTCATGGCGAGACGTCGCCTCCGGCATGGTGGGCCTCCGGCTCGGCAGGGGTGAGGACTCGCCTATCCTCGCATGGATGACCAACCTCGGCGTTGTCTTCCTGCCCGACTTGCCGCCCGAACGGTTGCCGGCGGTGGCACGCGCGGCCGACGAGGCCGGCCTCCGCGAACTCTGGCTGCCAGAGGACTGTTTCAAGGAGGGCGGCATCGCCGCGGCCGCGGCGGCGCTGGGGATGACAAGCCAGCTACGCGTGGGTATCGGGCTTTTGCCGGTACCGCTCCGTAATGTGGCACTGACCGCGATGGAGATCGCGACGCTGGTGCGGCTGTTCCCCGAGCGCATCATGATCGGTGTGGGACACGGGGTGCAGTCCTGGATGGAGCAGGCCGGTGCGCGCGTCGAATCGCCCATGACACTGCTGCGCGAGTACGTCGACGCACTGCGCGCGCTGCTGGCCGGCGAACGGGTGACGGTTGCGGGCCGGTACGTGCGCCTGACCGACGTCGCGCTGGACTGGCCGCCGGCCACGGTACCGCCGCTGCTGCTCGGCGCGGAACGGCCGCGTACCCGGCAACTCGCCGCCGAGGTGGGCGACGGCATCATCCTCACCGGTGGCATCCCACCCTCCGCGGTACGCGAGGCGCGCGCCGCCTTCGGTACCCGCCGCGTGGTCGTATGGGTACACGCCGCGACCGGCCCGACCGCCGCGCAGCGCCTGGAGGCCGAGCGGGAGCGGTGGGGATACCCGTCGATGGCGGACATCTCGGCGGCGGGTGACGCCGCGGCCGTGACGGCGGCGGTGCGGCGCTGGGCCGACGCCGGTGCCGACACGGTGGTGCTCCAGCCCACGCCGGACGACCCGGACCTGGCCGGCTTCGTGCGCTTCGTCGCTGGCTTGGCCCTGTAAGTGAGTGAGCAGCCGGACTTCGACGACCTGGTACGCCGGCACCAGCGGGAGCTGCACGTGCACTGCTACCGGATGCTCGGCTCGTTCACCGACGCGCAGGACGCGGTGCAGGAGACGTTCCTGCGCGCGTGGAACAAGCGGGACACGTTCGACGGCGGGCCGGGGTTGCGAGCGTGGCTGTACCGGATCGCCACCAACGTGTGCCTGGACGCCCTGCGGCGCGCCTCCCGCCAGCTGTCCACAATGGACTCGTTCGCGGAAGTGCCCTGGATCCAGCCGTACCCGGACCGGCTGCTCGACGAGGCGGCCGTGGGTGAGGCCGAACCGGAGGCCGCGGTGGTCGCCCGGGAGACCATCGAGCTCGCGTTCCTCGCCGCGCTCCAGCTGCTGCCGCCGAGCCAGCGCGCCGTACTCGTCCTCCGGGACGTGCTCGGCTTCAACGCGCAGGAGGGCGCCGATGCGCTGGAGATGTCGGTACCGGCGGCGAACAGCGCCCTGCAGCGCGCCCGCGCAACGATGCGCGACCGGCTGCCGCGGCGCCGGTCGGACTGGTCCACCCTCAAGCCGAGCGCCGAGGAGCAGGACCTGCTGATGCGCTTCATCGACGCCCACGAGCGCGGTGACATGGCCCTGACGGCCGCGCTCGCCGCGGAGCACATCCGCGTCACGATGCCGCCGCAGCCGTACCTCTACGAGGGGGTGCACTCGCTCGCGCCGCTGCTGTCGCGGGCGTTCGGCGAGGAGTCGCTCGGCGCCTGGCGACTGCTGCCGACCGCCGCCAACCGCATGCCGGCCGCCACCAGCTACCTGCTCGCGCACGGCGACGACACGTACCGGGCGTTCAAGCTGGACGTGCTGCGCATCGAGGACGGCAAGATCGCCGAGATCACCACGTTCGACGCGGCGCTGTTCCCGGAGTTCGGTCTCCCGCCGACCCTCGCCTGACCGCCCGCGAAGGTTGCCTGTGGCGAGATGATGGAATGGTATGGAGATGCCAGCGGGGAGGCAGCGACATGTCCAGCACGCAGTTGTACGACACCCTCGGCGCCACCTACACCGCGACCCGGCGCACCGAGCCGCGGATCGCCGCGCAGATCTGGGCGGCGCTCGGCGATGCGCGGACGGTGGTCAACGTCGGGGCGGGCACCGGCTCGTACGAGCCCGGCGACCGCGAGGTCACCGCGGTGGAACCGTCGGCGCTCATGCGGGCGCAGCGTCCCGCGGGCGCCGCGCCGTGCCTGGCCGGCACCGCGGAGAGCCTGCCCTTCGACGACCAGTCCTTCGACGCCGCGATGGCGGTGTGCACCATCCATCACTGGCGGGACCCGATCGCCGGCCTGCGCGAGATGCGCCGGGTGGCCCGCCGCGTGGTGGTGTTGACGTTCGATGGCAGTGACACCGCATGGCGTAACCGGTTCTGGCTGGCCCGCGACTACCTGCCTGAGGTCGCGGACCTCGTTGCCGGCCGGCCCTCGGTCAGCGAGCTGGCCGGCGCGATCGGAGCCCGCGTCCAGCCGGTGCTCGTCCCGTGGGACTGCGCCGACGGTTTCTTCGAGGCCTACTGGCGCCGGCCCGAGGCGTACCTGGACGAGAACGTCCGGCGCGGCATATCGACCTGGACCGCGGTCGGGCCGGACGCCGAGCGGCGGGCCGTGCACGCCCTCCGTGCCGACCTCGCCTCAGGCCAGTGGGCCGAACGCAACCGCGAGCTCGTCGACCTCGACGCGGCAGAGCTCGGCCTTTGCCTGCTCGTCACCTGAACCCTCGTCACCTGAACCCTCGTCACCTGAACCCGGGGACCGCACGGTTGACGCTACCGGCGGGCACGCACGATCATGCTCGGCATGACTCTCGTCGATCGGCTCCTCGGGCTCACCCCACGGGTATCGCGCATCCAGGTCGAGCGGGACCTGAAGGTACCGATGCCGGACGGGGTTGCGCTGCTCGCCGACTGGTACCGGCCCGCTGGTGACGAGCCGATGCCGGTCGTGGTGATCCGGTGCCCGTACGGCCGGCGCGGGTTCTGGGGCGCGGTCTTCGGCGCGGCCTTCGCCCGGCAGGGGTTGCAGGTGGTACTGCAGAGCGTGCGCGGCACCTTCGGCTCCGGCGGCGAGTTCCTCGCGCTGCGGCAGGAGAAGGAGGACGGCCTCGCCACCGCCGCGTGGCTGCGCGAGCAGGCGTGGTGCGACGGGCGGCTGGCCGGCGCCGGGCTGAGCTACCTCGGCTTCACCCAGTGGGCGGCCGCACCGTACGCCGATCCACCCTTCAGCGCGGTGTGCCTGGGCATCACCGCGTCCGAGTTCAACAGCAACCACTACCCGGGTGGCTCCTTCGGCCTGCTCGGCGCGTTGAGCTGGTCGGTGCAGACCGGGCTGCAGGAGCGCATATCGACGCCGCGCGCCGCGCTGTCCCTGCTGGGCGACCCGATGCGGCAGCGGCGTACCAACACGGGCCTGACAAGCCTGCCGCTGCGCGAGGCGGACACTGTCGCGATTGGACGGACAGTCGGCCGCCAGCGTCGCCGAGGAACGAGGCGGCGCGGTCAAGCGGCCGGGAATGGGCCTGTATCGCGGTTCTGGCGGGACGTGGTCGCGCACGCCGAGCCGGGCGACGACTTCTGGGCCACCGCCGACCACAGTGCAGCCGTTGCCCGGCTGACCGCGCCGGCGACGATGATGACCGGCTGGTACGACATCTTCCTGCCCTGGCAGTTGCGCGACTTCCGGGCGCTGCGCGCGGCCGGGCGCACGGCGCGCATCACGATCGGCCCCTGGGCGCACTCCGATCCGCCCGGCCTCAACGCGCAGGTACAGGACCAGGTGGCGTGGTTGCGGGCGCACCTGCTCGGCGACGAGCTGCCCGATCGCCTGCCGGTGCGCGGGTACCTCCAGCACGCCGATACCTGGCTGGAGTTCCCGGAGTGGCCGCCGGCCCGGGCCACACCCACCCCGCTGTACCTGCACCCGAGTGGCGGCCTGGACTGGCAGCCGCCGCCCGAGGGCGCGCCGGACACATTCACGTACGACCCGGCCGACCCCACGCCCACCGTGGGCGGCCCGCTGCTGCGGGGCAAGACCCGGCAACGCGACAACCGCGCGGTCGAGGCGCGGCCGGACGTCCTGGTCTACACGAGCGCGCCGCTGCCGGCCGACCTCGACCTGATGGGCGAGGTGCGCGCGACGATCCACGTGCGGGCGCGGCCGGAGCACGCCGATGTCTTCGTGCGACTGTGCGATGTGGACACTCGCGGGGTCTCCCGCAACATCTGCGACGGTATCCTGCGGCTGCGCCCCGGTACTGCGAACGGCGCGGCACCGCAGGGCGAGCAG
>JBPYFB010000065.1:0-8359 GCA_051986465.1 Rugosimonospora sp. | reverse complement strand
GCCGCAGATGACGGAGGAGCGGCGCCGGGACATGATCAAGGTGGCCCGACACAAGGGCGAGGAGGCCAAGGTGGCCGTCCGCAACGTGCGGCGCAAGGCCAAGGAGGAACTCGACCGGATCGTGCGGGACGGCGAGGCCGGCGAGGACGATGGCCGCCGCGCGGAGAAGGAGCTGGACGATCTTACCCACAAGTTTGTGGCGCACATCGACGAGATCGTCAAGCACAAGGAAGCCGAACTCCTCGAAATCTGACGATGACGTACGTTGAGCCCCCGGGCTGGTCTGATCCGGTACCACCACCCGAAGATGTCCGGGGGCGGTATCGGGCGCGGCACGTTCCTGTCGCGCCCGAGGCGTACGAGCAGACCTACGAAGAGTCCTACCAGCCCTACGAACCGTGGCCAGCGCCGACGACACCGCCGGTACCACCGCCACCACCACCGATGGTCGTATCGCCGCCGCCCGTCGAGCCGGCGCCGGCGGCTCCCAAGCGTGGAGCCGGTCGCAACCTGCCCGCCGCGATCGCGGTCGGGGTCACTCTGGGTGCGGTCGTGCTCGCCTCCCTGCTGGTCTGGCGCCCCGCGTTCCTGATCGTGGTCACGGCCGCGGCGGGCATCGCGGTCTGGGAGATGGCCGGCGCGGTGACCAGCCGTCCCGCGGGCGACGGCGCTGCCGACCGGCCGCACCCGCCGGTACTCCCGCTGCTCGCGGGGTGCGTGGTGATGGTCACGCTGGCCTGGTTCGCCGGGGTGGAGGCGCTCGTCCTCGGGCTGACCCTGACGGTCCTCGCCGCGCTGGTGTGGCGCCTCGCCGACGGCCCGGTCGGGTACCACCGCGACATGGTGGCCAGCACGCTGATCGCCGTGTACGTACCGTTCCTCGCCGGGTTCGCCGTGCTGCTCGCCCGGCCGGACGACGGCCACCTCCGGGTGATTGTGACGCTCGCCGCCGTGGTGCTCTCCGATACCGGCGGGTACGCGGCCGGCGTCCTGTTCGGCAAGCATCCGATGGCGCCCACGGTCAGCCCCAAGAAGTCCTGGGAAGGCTTTGCCGGCTCCCTGACGGCCGCGGCGGCCGGCGGCGCACTGCTGATGGCCTTCGTCTTTCACCGTCCGTGGTGGTACGGCATCGCCTTCGGGCTCGCGGTGGCCGCCGCGGCGGTCCTCGGCGACCTGGCAGAATCGCTGCTCAAGCGGGATCTCGGCGTCAAGGACATGAGCAATCTCCTACCTGGTCATGGCGGGTTGATGGACCGGCTGGACTCCATCCTGTTCGCCGCTCCCACCGCGTTCGTGCTGCTGGCCGTGCTGGCGCCGGCATCGGGCTGAGGTGGACACATGCGCGCGTCGATACGCTCAGCGGCGCGCGTGGGACACTGGGACCCGTCATGAAAGCACTGCCCGTAGTCGACGCCCCGGACACCGAAGCCCCTCGGCGTGCCGCCATGCCGCCGCGCCACCTCGCCGACCTCGACCTGGCTGGCCGGCGTGCCGCGGTCGCGGCGCTCGGGGAGAAGGAATTCCGCGCCGGCCAGCTCTCCAACCACTACTTCGGCCGACTGGTACGCGATCCGGAGGGGATGACCGACGTACCCGCCGCCGCCCGCGCCCGCCTCGCCGAGGCGCTGCTGCCGCCCCTGCTCACCCCGGTACGGGAGCAGAGCTGCGACGGGGGCACCACGCGCAAGGTCCTCTGGCGGCTGCACGACGGCTCTCTCGTCGAGAGCGTACTGATGGGGTACCCGGACCGGGTCACGGTCTGTATCTCCAGCCAGGCGGGCTGCGGGATGGGTTGCCCGTTCTGCGCCACCGGGCAGGCCGGGCTGACCCGCAACCTGTCCACGGCGGAGATCATCGACCAGGTGGTCTGGTTCGCCGGAGTCGCCGCGAGTGGCGCGCTGGCCGGCTGCCCCGACCGCCTGTCGCGGGTCGTCTTCATGGGCATGGGCGAGCCACTGGCGAACTACGGCCGGGTGGTCGAGGCGGTCCAGCGGCTGTGCGCGCCGGCGCCCGAGGGGCTCGGGCTGTCCCAGCGGCACCTCACCGTCTCCACCGTCGGGCTGGTACCCGCGATGCGCCGCCTCGCTGACCAGGGCTTCTCCGTGACTCTTGCGCTGTCGCTGCACGCGCCCGATGATGACCTGCGCGACGAACTTGTCCCGGTCAACCAACGCTGGAAGGTCGCCGAAGTGCTCGACGCTGCGTGGGAGTACACAGCGCGTACCGGGCGACGCCTGTCTGTCGAGTACGCGATGATCAAGGATGTGAACGACCAGCCATGGCGGGCCGATCTGCTGGGTCGCCTCCTGGCGGGTCGGCTCGCACACGTGAACCTGATCCCGCTCAACCCGACGCCGGGCAGCCGGTGGGATGCGAGTCCCAAGTCGGTCGAGCGGGAGTTCGTCCGCCGCCTGCGGGCCGCCGGTGTACCGACGACGGTTCGCGACACCAGAGGGCGGGAGATCGACGGCGCCTGCGGCCAACTCGCCGCGGCGGTCACACAAACGGGGGAGGCGACGGTGCCGCTGGCGAGCAGCCAGCGAGCGACGGCGCCGGCATTTCGGAACGGCCCCCGTGGCGGAGCCGCATTCAGCAGTGGTGAGGAAAGGGCGGCACTGTGACGAGTCAGGGTCAGCGGTTCCGGCGTCGGGCGCTGCGCCGCGGCTACAAGGTCGACGAGGTGGACACCTTCCTCGACCGCGTCGAGGCAACACTCAACGGTGAGCCGATCAGCGCGCCGGTTGCCGCGCAGGAGGTTCACGACGTCGTCTTCCGGGTGCGCTTCGGCGGGTACGACGAGTGGCAGGTGGACCT
The DNA here is from genome assembly GCA_051986465.1 of Rugosimonospora sp. Taxonomy (GTDB): domain Bacteria; phylum Actinomycetota; class Actinomycetes; order Mycobacteriales; family Micromonosporaceae; genus DATEJJ01. The sequence continues at coordinate 5,545 of JBPYFB010000065.1, read as the reverse complement.
GCACCTCGACCGCGTCGAGCGCCAGCTCTCCGAGCTGGAGGAGCAGCGCGGCGGGTTCGGCCGCCCCGACCCGCGGGCGGTACCGGTGGGCGACCGCATGGGCCCGCCGGAGCGGATGCCCATGGGGCCGCCGGACCGGATGGGGCTCGCCGACCGGATGGGGCCGCCAGACCGCATGGGACCGCCGGATCGGATGGGCCCACCGGACCGGATGTACGGGGAGCGCCCGCCGATGCGCGACGACCGCATGGCGCCGCCGGTACGCGACGACCGGATGATGCCCCCCGCCGCCCTGCCGGGGCGCCCGGTCGCGCCGATGTCCGCGCCCGGGTACGGCCGCTACGACGAGCAGTCCGCGCCGCCACCCGGCCGGTACGAGGGTCCGCCGGCGCAGGGCCGGTACGACGAGCCGCCGGCGCCGCCACCGGGCCGGTACGACGAGCCGATGGGCGGGGGGCGCTACGACGCCTTCGAGCCGGGGCGCCATGGCCGGGACATGACGACCGAGCTGCACATGCCGCGCGACATGGGCGGCGGTCCAGGCGGCGGCATCGGCGCGTCGGGCGAGGTGGCGCGCATCGACCAGCTGCGCCGCTCGTTCCAGCCGCGGCGGTTCGGCAGCGGGTACGACCCGGTGCAGGTGGATCGGGTCTTCGAGGGCATCCTGGCCGCGATGACCGGCCGTTCACCGGTGCCGATCAACGACGTCGAGCTGGATCCCGGCCAGTTCAACCTGGTGCCGGGCGGCTACTTCGAGGCAGAGGTGGATCAGGCGCTGCGCGAGGTGCGGGACATCATCCGGCGGAGGTGATCAGCTCTTCAGGCCGTTCTTGCGCAGCACCCAGTCGAGGATGAGCGCGGCCACGATCAGGCCGGCGACGATCAGCACGAACAGCATGCCGGTCTGGCCCTCCTGGCTGCCGCCGTGCGCGCAGAAGGCCAGCATGATCAGCACCACCACGGTGCCGATCGCGCCCACCCGGGCAGCCCGGCGGGGCCCCGGCTTGTGCTGATCGGGCGAGGTCACGGGCTCGTTCGCGGCCACGGTGCTCCCTTTCAACGCGCGGAAGATTCAGCGATAGTCTGGCACGCCGGCCGGGCCGAGCTCGCGGGTGGGTAGCGGGTAGTAGCGTCGGGGGGCGCACCTTGACCAGACCGAGGAGGGCAGCGTGCGGATCACCGGTACCGGCCATGCGAGCATGCGGATCGACACCGCCGCGGGCAGCATCCTGTGTGACCCCTGGGTGAACCCGGCCTACTTCGCCTCCTGGTTCCCGTTCCCGGACAATTCGCGGCTGGACTGGGAATCGCTCGGACAGGTCGACTACCTGTACGTCTCCCACCTGCACCGGGACCACTTCGACGCCGAGCACCTCAAGCGGTTCGTGTCGAAGAAGGCGACCGTACTGCTGCCCGAGTACCCGACCAGCGAGCTGGAGGACCAGCTGCGCGAGCTCGGCTTCAGCAGCTTCATCAAGACCAAGACCAATGAGGTGTACGAGCTGGATGGCGGCTTGCGCGTGCTGATCCAGGCGTTGACCTCGCCCACCGACGGCCCGATCGGTGACTCGTCGCTGTGGGTCGAGCACGACGGGGTGCGCCTGCTCAACCAGAACGACGCCCGCCCCGCCGAGCTGTCGCTGTTCGCCGAGCTCGGCCACGTGCACGCGCACATGCTCCAGTTCTCCGGAGCCATCTGGTACCCGATGGTCTATGAGCTGCCCGCGGCGGCGAAGACCGCCTTCGGGAAGCAGAAGCGGGAACGCCAGTTCGACCGCACCTTCCGCTACATCGACGACCTCAAGGCGTCGTGGGTGTTTCCGATCGCCGGGCCGCCCTGCTTCCTCGACGACGAACTGTGGCAGTTCAACGACATCTTCAACGATGAGGGCAACATCTTCCCGGACCAGCAGCGCTTCATGGAGGAGTACGCGAAGGTCGGCGGCGAGAACGCCGTCGTGCTGCTGCCCGGCTCGGTGACCGAGCTCACCGCCACCTCCTGTGAGACCGCGCATCCGGTACCGGACGTCGCCGAGTTCTTCGCCCGCAAGGAGGAGCACCTGCGGGAGTACCAGGAGCGGCAGCGGCCGGTGATCGAGGCGGCCAAGCGGTCCTGGGCGCATCCGGACGTCGATGTGCTCGCCCAGCTGAAGAAGCGGCTGGAGCCGCTACTGGACGAGTCGATCTACCTCGCGAAGGGGGTCGGCGGGCCGGTGCGCCTGGACCTCACCGACGCCTCCGGCCATGACGTGGTCGAGTCGATCGTGGTGGACTTCCCCGGCCAGGAGGTGCGCCCGTACCGGGACGAGAAGGTCCGGTACCGCTTCCGTACCCGCCGCGATCTCGTCGAGCACCTGCTCTACATCGGCGAGGTGGACTGGGTCAACTCGCTGTTCCTGTCGTGCCGCTTCTCGGCGGCGCGCATCGGCCAGTACAACGAGTTCGTGTACGCGTTCTTCAAGTGCCTCTCGGACGAGCGGCTCCAGTACGCGGAGGGCTGGTACGACGAGCACGAGAAGCACACCGAGGCGGAGGACGTCACGCTGGACGGCTGGACCGTACAGCGGCGCTGCCCGCACCTGAAGGCGGATCTGACCCGGTTCGGGATCGTCGACGGCGACACGCTCACCTGCCAGCTGCACGGCTGGCGATTCGACCTGGTCAGCGGGCGCTGCCTGACGAGCACAGGTCACGAGATCCGCGCCCGGCGCAGCTGAGCGCCGGCGGAGGTTTTGCCCTCGCCACCCCGGGAACCAACGCAGCGACGTCCGCAAGGCGTTGGCTGCGCCTGCGCTCCCCTGGGGAGGACGGGATGCCCATCCGGATCGAAGCCTGCGCGGACCGCCGCCTGTGCACCGCTGCTGAGGCGTACGTGCTCGGCACCCGCCGCCCTGGCCACCGGCTGCTCGCGCTCGGACCGATCCTCGTCGGTACGGCGCTGCTGCTGTTCGCGGACGTACACGCCTGGATCTTCGCGGCGGCACTGATCGTCGTGGGCGTGGTCGAGGCGATCATGGTGCCGTGGCTGCTGCCGCGCCTGCCCGGGCCGGAGCGGGTCCGCGAGGCGCGCCATCCTCCGCTGCTCGAACTCGGCGACGACGGCGTGCGCTGCGTGGCGCCCGGGTACGATTTGCAGCGACCGTGGTCGATGTTCCAGCGTATTGTCGAGCTGCCCGGCCAGTACCTGCTGATGCTCAGCGGGCAGCACTATGTGTCCGTACCGACTCATGGTTTGTCCGAAGGGCAACTGGCCGACCTGCGCATACTTCTTCGCGATCGCGCACCCACGATTTCACCATGTTCACGGCGCGCGACCGCGCGATAACATGATCGGATATGAGCGGACCGCAACAGACCGAGGATCCGGCCGTGAGCGAGGCTAGCCGAGCCAACCAGCGGGCAGACAGCGATGGCGCGGCATCCGCGGCTTCGCGAGGACCCGATGGCTTCCCGAGCGAGCGTGCGGGCGGCGACTCGGCGCAGGTGGAGATGACCATCACCCCGGACCGCGCGTTCGCTCGCGCGGTCTGGCGCACGGAGGTCCGCCAGGGCTCCCGCACCGCCGGGATGGGCCTGCTGGGTGCCGCTCTGCTGATCGCCACGAGCCTGGGCGCCGTGGTGGCCGAGGCTCCCTTGTGGACGGTGTTCGGCATGATCGGGCTCGCCGCCGGTGTGCTGCTGTTCGTCATGGTCATCGCGTGGCCGTTCCAGCACCGGCAGCGCGAGGTGGACGGCCTGCTGCAACCGATCCGGTACGTGCTGGCCCCGGACGCGATCGAGTGGAACACGGACGCCGGCAGCGTACGGCTGCTGTGGTCGGCGATCCGTGGGGTACGCCTGCTGCCGTACGCGTACCAGATTCACCGGTACGACGGCGGTCCCGAGCACCTGATCTGCCGGACCACGCTGACCGCACTGCAGCAGGCGCAACTGCGCACGTACATGTCGGCTCACCTGGCCGAGAAGTCCACCACCACGGGTGCGTGATCGGAGGGGCCTTTGCCCTTGCGCGCCTCCCGGTCGATGTACGCGTCGCCCACCAGCCGGAACAGCTCGGCGCTGGCGTAGACGAGGTCGATGCGCATGCCCATGTCCTTGTGGAACATGCCCGCCCGGTAGTCCCAGTAGGTGAACGGGTTGGGGCCCTTCAAGGGGCGCGGCACAACGTCGTGCAGGCCGAGGTCGCGCAGGGCGGCGAGGGCCTCGCGCTCGGCCGGCGTCACGTGCGTCGAACCGGCGAACGCGGCCGGGTCCCACACGTCCGAGTCGGCGGGCGCGACGTTGAAGTCGCCGCAGATCGCGAGCGACTCGTGCGCGGCGAGGTCCGCGGCGAGGGCGTCGCGCAGCGCCGCCAGCCAGGCCAGCTTGTACGCGTAGTGCGGGTCGTCTGGGGTGCGGCCGTTGGGCACGTACACCGACCAGACGCGCATGCCGCCGCAGGTGGCCGAGATCGCCCGCGCCTCAGGGTCGGGAAAGCCCGGCTCGTTCGCGAACCCGGCGCGCATGTCCTCGATACCGACGCGGGACAGCACGGCCACGCCGTTCCAGCTGCTCACGCCGTACGCGGCGACCTCGTACCCCAGCTTGGTGACCTCCCCGACGGGGAAAGCCGCGGTCTTGGTCTCCTGCAGGCACACCACGTCGGGCGAGGCCAGCTCCAGCCAGTCCAGCAGGCGCGGCAGCCGGGCGGTGACCGAGTTGACGTTCCAGGTCGCGAGACGGGTCATGCGTCGCACGGTACCGGGCACGGGCAGAATGAGCCTGTGGGAGAACCTCGAGAGATCGTTCTGCTCGGCTCGACCGGCTCGATAGGCACGCAGGCGATCGATATCGCCCGCCGTAACCCGGACCGCTTCCGGTTGGTCGGAATCGGTGCCGGCGGCGGCAACGTGGAGCTGCTCGCGGCCCAGGCGCTGGAGCTGTCCGTCGACGTGGTCGGGGTGGCCAAGGCCTCCGCCGCGCAGGACCTGCAGCTCGCGTTCTACGCGGAGGCGCAGCGGCGCGGGTACGCCAGCGGCGGGTACAAGATCCCGAAGATCCTCGCCGGCCCGGAGGCCATGACGGAGCTCGCCCAATGGCCGTGCGACATGGTGCTCAACGGGGTCGTCGGCTCGCTGGGCCTGGCGCCCACGCTCGCCGCCCTGCGCGCCGGCCGGACCCTCGCGCTCGCCAACAAGGAGTCGCTGGTGGCCGGCGGCCCGCTGGTACGCGCCGCGGCCGCCCCCGGCCAGGTGGTACCGGTCGACTCGGAGCACTCGGCGCTCGCCCAGAGCCTGCGCTCGGGCGCTGCTCGGGAGGTACGCCGGCTGGTGCTGACCGCGAGCGGCGGCCCGTTCCGCGGGCGTACCCGCGCCTCGCTCGGCGAGGTGACGCCGGAGCAGGCGCTCGCCCACCCGACCTGGGACATGGGCCCGCTCGTCACGGTCAACTCGGCGACACTGGTGAACAAGGGCCTGGAGGTCATCGAGGCGCACCTGCTGTTCGACCTGGGTTTCGACCGCATCGACGTGGTGGTCCACCCCCAGTCGATCATCCACTCCATGGT
>JBPYFB010000064.1:0-5777 GCA_051986465.1 Rugosimonospora sp. | reverse complement strand
GTCGGTCTCGGCCTTGTGCTCCAGCATCACGGCGAGTTGCGCGACGCCCAGGGCGAGCGAGCCGAGTGCCAGCCAGGCCAGTTCGAGCGCGTCGGATACCCCGTTGGCGCCGTTGAGTGCCATCGGTACGTGGTCCTGGTTCCAACCGTTGGTGGGCAAGGTGGTCAGCGAGGCCGGGTACACGAGTTGCCGGATGCGGGAGACGAACGACGTCGCGCTGATCTGCACGCCGGCCAGGCCGCAGCCGCGACCCGCGCGCGGCGTGAGCATCGGCGGCAGGTCGCCGTTGGTGGCCGGGCTGAGCAGCAGGCCGAGCTGGCGCTCGGCCAGGTAGGCCACCATGTGTACGGCGAGGCCGATCTGGTCGGAGGCGAGGCCGACCGGCATCGCGTGGAAGTTGCCGCCGTGCAGCACCCGCCCCTCGAACGTGATGGGGTTGTCGGTGCAGCCGCGCGCCTCCCGGCCGAGGATGTCGCCGGCCGCGCTGAGCTGGTCGAGTACGGCGCCGAGGACCTGTGGCGCGCAGCGCAGGCTGTACGGCTCCTGCAGCGGCCGGCCGGCGCCGCGGGCCATCCCGGCGGGCAGCTCCGCGCGGATCCACTCGGCGGTGGTGAGCTGGCCGGCCTGGCCGCGGGCGAGCGCGTGCCCGGCGTCGTAGTGCTCCGGGTTGGCCCGCAGCAGCGTGGCCAGCCGGCCGGTGAGTACCGCCGCCGCACGTACCAGGCGCACGGCGGACTGCTGGTTGTGGATGGCCACGCCGAGGCTGACGCCGGTGCCGTTGACGAAGGCGAGCGCCTCGCGTACCGGCCATTCCACGGGTGTGACGCCGTGCGCGGCGAGCGCGTCGGCGGCCGGCTGGGTCGCCCATGCCCCGCCACCGTTGCGGACCCAGGCGTCGCCGTAGCCGGTGAAGGTGAGCGCCGCGTGCGCCAGGGGTTGCAGGTCGCCGCTGGCGCTGACCGTACCGTCGCGCGGGATCGCCGGGGTGAAGCCGCTGTTCCACAGGTCGGCCAGCACCTGCCAGAACGCCGGCGACACCGCGGAGAAACCCTTTCGCATGCTGGTCAGGCGCATCCACATGATGAACCGGGACACGTCCGGGTCCAGCAGCTTGCCCTGCCCCGTACACAGGTGCGTGATGAGCGAGCTGCCCTGCTCCATCTCGGACTTCGCGGAGTACAGGACCAGCGGGCCGAAGCCCTGGGTGAGGCCGTAGATGGGCTCCTGCGCCGCGAGGTGCTTCGCGACGGTCTCCGCGCTCGCCTCCATCCGCGCCACGTCCTGCGCGTCGCACGGTTCGAGCTTGGCGTCGAAGGAGGACTGTTGGACGATCTGCGCGAGGTATGCCGTACTCACGTCGATACTCCTGTCTGGATGTGCCGCAGCTTCCCGGTTTCGGACCGGTCGATTCGGGGCACCACGTGGACCTTCCGCGGCCGTACGCCCATGGTGTCGAACGCCTCCCGCAGGTCGACGTCGGCGAGCGCGATGCCGGGCTTCAGGACGAGGAGGAGGTCGACGTGCTCGCCGATCATCTTGTCGGCGACCGGCATGATGGCGAGGTCTTCGCAGTCGACCACGGCGCGCAGCGCGTGCTCGACCTCGTCCAGGTTGATGCGCCGGCCGTTCACCTTCACCAGCCGGTTGCGCCGCCCGGCGAAGCGGAACGTCCGCTCGTCCAGCGGCTGCACGAAGTCGTCGGTCTCCCACGTGTCCGGCGCCGGCTCGCCGGGGCGCGCGGCGATCCGCGGGCTGCGCACGGCGAGCGGTACCTCCAACTCGTCGGCGACGGTCTCGTCGGCGCTCGTGGCAGCGGCGCTGGCCGCGGTCGGGCCGTGGAACGTGACATCGGGGAAGAGTGTCCACGGTGGAGGGTCGCCGGCGCGCCAGCGGCGGGTGGCGATACCGCCGGCCTCGGTCGAGCCGAGCACCTCCACGATGAGCGCCCGGTCCCGGCCCGCCTCGGCGAGAAAGTCGCCCGCGGTGGTGGGCAGCATGGCGGCACCGTGCAGCACGGTGATGTGATCCAGCGCGCGTACCCACGCCATCTGCTCCAGCAGCAGGGAGAAGATCCAGGGCGTCGCCACCACCACGACCCGGTCGCGCTCGATCTGCGGCATGGCACCGAAGAACGACGGGCGAAACCACGCCGGTACGCCGAGGTGCGCCGGAATCAGTACGGTCGACAGCGCCCCGTACAGGTGCACCGGCGGCACGAACGACACGACCGCCTCCGGCTTCTCTTCCGCAAGGAAGCCGGCGAGGATGCCCGCCTCGTGCCACACCATGTCGCGCCGCCGCCGCCAGACCTGGCTCGGTCCGGTACTGCCGGAGGTGTGGAAGTCGATGTGCTCGGGCAGCGTGCGGTGTACCAGATCCGCCGCGTCCAAGCCGTCCACATCCCACCGCGTCCGCCAGGCGCTGCCGGTCACCTCCGGCGCCCCGAGGCCCAGGCCGAGCAGCTCGGCGGGGCTCAGCTCCCGGTATCCCATCGCTCTCCCGTCACCGTCTGGGCGATCTCCATGAGGTACCGCCCGTAATCCGAGTTCTTCATGCCGGCGCCGAGCCGGTGGCAACTGTCCGCGTCGATGTACCCCATGCGCAGCGCGATCTCCTCCAGGCACGCCACCCGTACCCCTTGGCGCTTCTCGATGACCTGCACGTACTGGCTGGCCGCGAGCAACGAGTCGTGGGTACCGGCGTCCAGCCAGGTGAAGCCGCGGCCGAGCCGGATCAGGGTGGCCCGGCCCTGCTTGAGGTAGGCCAGGTTGACATCGGTGATCTCCAGCTCGCCGCGCGGCGAGGGCGCCAGGTCCCGCGCGATCTCCACCACATCGGAGTCGTAGAAGTACAGCCCGGTGATGGCGTTGTCGGAGCGCGGGCGTACCGGCTTCTCCTCCAGCGATACCAGGGCGCCGGTGCTGTCCACCTCGCCGATCCCGTAGCGCTCCGGGTCGGAGACCGGGTACCCGAACAGCGTGCAGCCGTCCAGCGTTTCGCGTGCAGTGCGCAACAGTTGCGGGAAGCCCGCGCCGTGGAACACGTTGTCGCCGAGGATCAGCGCCGAGTCGTCGCCGGCGACGTGGTCGGCGCCGATGAGGAACGCCTGGGCGATGCCGCCCGGGTGCGGCTGTTGCGCGTACGAGAGGTTCAGTCCGAGGCTGGCGCCGTCGCCGAGCAGGTCGCGCAGTGCCGGCACGCTGGTCGGGGTCGAGATGACGAGGATGTCGCGGATCCCGGCGAGCATGAGGATCGACAGCGGGTAGTACACCATCGGCTTGTCGTAAACCGGGAGAAGCTGCTTGGAGGTGGCCAGCGTGAGCGGGTACATGCGGGTACCGCTGCCACCCGCGAGCACGATTCCTTTCATTGCAGTATCCGTTCCTTGGTGCGCTGGACGACGGGTTGCGCGCTGCGGTGGCGCAGCAGGTACCGCATGGGCGGGCCGGTCAGCGCCGTGGTGATGACGGCGACCAGCACGAGCATGGTGAAGCCGAGCTGGTTGATGAGGCCGGCCTGCAGGCCGATGGTGGCGATGACGAGCTCGGTGACGCCCCGGCAGTTCATCAGGATCCCGAGCCGCACCGCCTGGTCGCGGGGCAGCCCGGCCAGCCACGCCCCGCCGCCCGCGCCGAGGAACTTCGTCACCTGGGCCGCAACCAGCACGGTGCCGAAGACGAGCCAGTGGCCCGGGTTCGCGCCCAGCAGGCGCGCCGACGTGGTGAGCCCGACCCCGGCGAAGAACAGCGGCAGCAGGATGGTGAGCGTGAAGCCCTGCATCGCGTGGCTGATCCGCTCCACCACGGGTGCGTCGCGGGGCACGGCGGCGCCGAAGAGGAACGCGCCGATGACCGGGTGCAGGTTCACCATCTGGGTCAGCGTGGCGAAGGCGATCGCCCCGACGATCAGCACGACCGTCAGCAACTCCTCGGAACGCACCCGGGCGACCAGCGCGGCGAGCACCCGCCTGGCACCGAAGAACGCGAGCACCACCAGGACGGCGGCGAGGGCGGCGGTACCGGTGACCCGCCCGCCGCCGCCACCGGCGGTGCTGGCGAGAATGAAGGTGAGCACGAGCCAGGCGGCACCGTCGCCGATCGCGGCGCAGGAGACCGAGAGCACGCCGACGCTCGAGCGTTCGAGGTCGAGGTCGGCCAGGATCCGGGCGAGCACCGGCAGCGCGGTGATGGCGAGCGCGAGCCCGAAGAACAGCAGGAAGGTGAGCGTCGACGCCCGGGATCCGGCGAGCATCGTACCGGTGGCCGCGGCGATGCCCAGGCCGGCCAGGAACGGCAGCCCCATCCCGCCGAGCACCGCCGCGCCGACGATCCGGGGCCGCTCGATGCGGTCGGTCCGCAGTTCGCAGCCGAGCAGGAACATGAAGACGATGAGGCCGAGCTGGGCCGCCTTGGTCAGCCCGGCGAGCACGTCGGCGTGGAACAGTACCCGGCTGGCCGCGGGCCAGAGCAGGCCGAGCACGGACGGACCCAGCGCGATGCCACCGAGCATCTCGCCCAGCACTCGCGGTTGTCGCAGCCGGCGCATGAGCTCGCCGCCGAGGTGGCTGACGGCGAGGATCACGGTCACCGCGATCAGGAACCGGGTGACGGGGTCGAGGTTCATCGCGCCTGGCCCGAGAAGGCGCGCATCCCGTACAGCAGCGGGTTGCCCGGGCTGTTCTCCACGTTGACCACCCGGCCGAAGACCACGGCGTGGTCGCCGACCTTGATGCAGTCGGCGAACTCGCACTCGGCCAGCGCGTGCGCATCCGCCACGAGCCACGGCATCCCGACGTGGTACGACGGCTTCCACGCCACCTGCTCGAAGCGGTCACCCGCCTGGGAAGCGAACACCTCGGCGGCCCGCTGGGCACCCGAGTGCAGCAGGTTGACCGCGAAGCCGCCGCTGGCCCGGATCGCGGTCAGCGTGCCGCAGCGCAGGCCGAGGCAGACCAGCAGGGTCGGCGGGGACAGCGTGACGCTCGTCAGCGAGCTGCACGTCAGCCCGTGCGGGTGGCCGTCGGGGTCGATCGACGTGACGATCGTGACGCCGGTGAAGTACGCACTCATGAAGTGACGGAAGGCATCTGCGGGCAAGGCGACCTCCAGGACGCTGGGTCGTCAGTCGTTGATGCTGGCCAGGTACTCGTAGCAACTGGGCAGGGCGGCGACCATCTCGGCGGCCTCCATGCGCAGCCGGTCGAACTCCGCCCGGGCAGCCGCCGGGTCGAGGTGGCGCAGCGCCGGCCGCGCGCCGGCCGGCCGGTGGCCGAGGCCGAGGCTCATCGTGATCCACGAGTACGACTCGAAGCCGTGGTAGTACGGGTAGATCGTGGCGTCGTCGAGCAGGTGGGACGAGGCCACCTCGAGCCGCTCGCGCAACCCGTCCGGCATGGCCCGGGTCTTGGCCTCCTTCCAGTACGGCGTGTCGTCGCGCTGGGCGCACTTGTAGTGCAGCACCAGGAACTCCTTGACGCCGTCGACCGCGCGGGCCATCCGGGTGTTGTACTGGCGCACCAGCACCGGGTCGAAGCCGTTGTCCGGAAAGTACTTCACCAACTGCTCGACGGCGTGCTGGATGAAGAAGATGCCGGTGGACTCCAGCGGCTCGACGAAGGCGGCGGACAGGCCGATCGCCACGCAGTTGTTGACCCACGCCTCGTCGTTGCGGCCGATACGCATGCGGATGTGGTTCGCATCGAGGTCGTCGCGGCCCGGCGCGACCGCCGCGCGCAGTTCCCGCTCGGCCTCCTCGGGGCTGATGAACTCGTCCGAGTA
>JBPYFB010000063.1:0-16329 GCA_051986465.1 Rugosimonospora sp. | reverse complement strand
GGTCAAGGAATGAATCTTCGAGGTCTGCTCCCCGTTTGCTCCCCAGGCGGGTCCCGGATGCGATTCAGGGCCAGTCTCCCGTGTGGAGAAACAGGCCCTGAGCTGGTGTTTCGTACTGTCGGGGTGGCCGGATTTGAACCGACGACCTCTTCGTCCCGAACGAAGCGCGCTACCAAACTGCGCCACACCCCGAGTGGTGCCGAGCAATACTAGCTGACGCCCCAGACGGCGCAAACTCGGTATCCCGTCACCGGGGCACCAGCGTCAGTACCGACGCCTCTGGGCGGCAGGCGAAGCGTACCGGGGCCGTGGGGTGGGTACCGAGGCCGGCCGAAACGTGCAGCCAGGCCGCCGAGCCCGGCCAGCGGTGCAGGCCCTTCGCCATACGCCGGTCCAGTCCGCAGTTCGTGACGAGCGCTCCCACGCCCGGTACGCATACCTGACCGCCGTGCGTGTGACCGGCGAGCAGCAGGTCAACGCCGTCGGCGGCCATCCGCGTAAGGATCTCCGGCTCGGGGGAGTGGGTCAGGCCGAGGTGTACGGCGGCGGTGGGGTCGACGGCGCCGGCGACCGCGGGGTAGTCGTCGCGGGCCACGTGCGGGTCGTCGACTCCGATCATTTCGACGGTACGGCCACCCGCCTTGACCAGGGCACGTGCGTTGTTCAGGTCGGTCCAGCCCGCGGCGACGAGGACGTCGCGCAGATCCTCGGTCGGCAGCTCGACGCCCTGCACGTACTCGCGGTCCTGGTTGAAGTACTCGAACGGGTTCTTGAGCACCGGGCCGCGGTAGTCGTTGGAGCCGAAGACGAAGGCGCCGGGGCGGTCCAGCAGCGGTTTGAGGGCGCGAACGACCGCCGTGACGGCGTCGGGGTGGGCGAGGTTGTCGCCGGTCGTGATCACGAGGTCAGGGTCGGTGGCGGCCAGCTGTGCCACCCACGCCTGCTTGCGCTGCTGGTCGGGGGTCATGTGCAGGTCGGAAATGTGCAGCACGCGCAGCGGCTCGGCATCGGGGGCGAGTACCGGCACGTCGAAGCGGCGCAGGGTGAACAGGTTGCGCTCGACGAGGCAGCCATAGGCGGCGGTGGCCGCCCCGGCCGCGGCGAGCAGGCCACCGACGCGGAATGCCGTACGCATATGCATGCGCTCCAGGGTAGTTTCATGGTTCATGAGCACGCTCAAGGACCGTCTCGAGTCTGATCTGCGTACGTCGATGAAGGCGCGCGAGGAGCTGGTCACCTCGACGCTGCGGATGGCGTTGACCGCTGTCCGCAACGCGGAGGTGGCTGGTGATCAGGCGCGCGACCTGGACGACGATGCGGTGATCGCGGTACTGACCCGGGAGGCGAAGAAGCGCCGCGAGGCGGCGGACGTCTTCGCCGGGGCGGGCCGCGCGGAGCAGGCGGAGCGGGAGCTGGCCGAGGAGCGGGTCCTGGAGCGGTACCTGCCGGCGCAGCTGTCGGACGACGATCTCGCCGGCATCGTGCAGCAGGCGCTGGCGACGGTGGGCGTTTCGGGTCGGGCGGCGATGGGCCCGGCCATCAAGGCGGCGCAGGCGATCGTGGCGGGCCGGGCACAGGGCGGCCGGGTCGCCGCGGAGGTACGCCGCCAGCTCGGCCTCTAACCGCCGGCTAGTGGCGGGGACCGCCTCCGCCGCCTCCGCCACCGGGGCCGCCTCCGCCGCCCCCTGGGCCGCCACCGGGGCCGCCTCCCCCGCCCCCTGGGCCGAACCCGCCGCCGCCGTTGCTGATGTAAAGGGTGACGGAGCCGCCCTTGACGTTGCGGCCGGAGGGGTCGGTGCGGCCGACGGTACCCGGCGGGCAGTTCGACGGTACCTGCGTGGTGCTGGTCGTCACCGTGAAGCCGGCGCCCTGCAGTATCGCGGTCGCGACATCGACGGGCTTGCATATGACCGACGGCATGTTGACCTGGTTGCCGTACGCGAGGTTGTGGCTGGGTGGGCTGAAGTTCTTCGCCGGCTTGCCGACCATAGCGTCGTGCAGCGTCCACCCGACCGCCGCATTGACCTGGTTGTGGCTGTAGTGCGGGCTGTAGTTCGCGTAGTCGGGGTCGGCGACGATACCGGCGACGGCGAGTTGCTTGGTCATCGCGATGAGCGCCGCGGTCTTGTCGGAGTCCGTGGTACCGGTCTTGCCGGCGGTCGGCTTGTCGACGATGCCGTGGGTTCCGCCGGCCGTACCGCCGTTGCACTGGTGGAAGTAGGACTGGTCGCCGACCGGGCAGCGGGCCGCGTCTGCCGCGGCACGCGCGACGTCGACCGGGATCGCCTGGTGGCAGCGCGGGTTGCCGGCGTCGAGCTTGTTCCCGTTGAAGTCCTTGATGGACATTACCGGCAGCGGCTCGCAGTACGAACCGTCGGCGGCGACGGTGGCGTACGCGTTGGCCATGTCGAGCGGGGTCACCGCGGCGACGCCCAGCGTGAAGGCACCCCAGTCGGCGGCGAGCTGCGGGTCGTTGGCCCGCTCGTAGTCGTTGGGGTTGCCGGGCGTACCGTGCGCGCGGAACTGTACGCCCAGCGCCTTCGCGGTCGCGACGACGTTCTGCGCGCCGACCCGCTGCTCCAGCGGTACGAAGAAGGTGTTGACCGAATGCCCGAAACCGGTCCAGATGTTGTAGTTGCCCGCTTCGTTCTTTGAGGCGTTCGTGGGGCAGTAGTGGGTGCCTTGGCACGCCGCGGGTGAACTGGCCGCGATGTGGTAGTCCGAGACGAACTGCTGCGGCGCGTTGAACGTGTACGCCAGCGGGATGTTCTGCTCCAGCGCGGTGATCATCGTGAACATCTTGAACGTCGAGCCGAACTGGTACCCGAGCGCGTCACCACCACCGCTGATCAGCGGAATCGTGGTGGCCGGGTAGTTGCCCTTGATGCCGTGCGCCCGCTTGGCGGGATCGGTACTCAGGCCGTTGTGGCTCTGGTCGTTGCTGTACCGCCGGTTCACGGCCATCAGCTGGATGTGCCCGGTGCCGGGCTCGACGCCGGCGAGCATCAGCGCGTCGGACTGGCGCAACCCGCCCACGTGCGAGTTGATGTTCTTGACCGCCGCTGACTGCGCCTTCACGTCCAGCGACGTGACGATCGTGTACCCGCCGTTCTTGAGCCGGTCGAGCCGCTCGAAGGGGTCCGCGCCGAACGCCGGCTGCTGGCTCCACCAGCGCTCGAAGTAGTCGCAGAAGAAGCCCCAGCTGTTGTTGGTGACGCCGGTGCAGTCGTTGGGGCTGGTCTTGCCGACGAACTTGAGCGGGGTGCTGATCGCCTGCTTCCGCTCCGCCTCGGTGATGTACCCCATCTTCACCATGTTGGGCAGCACGTAGTTGTCGCGCCGGTCCAGCGCCTTCTTGCGCCCCTGCGGGTCCATAGGGTCGTACGTTGTCGGCGCCTGTACCAGGCCGGCGAGCAGCGCGGCCTCGCCGAGCGTCAGATCCTTCGGCGCGACGCCGAAGTACACCTGGGCCGCGGCGTAGATGCCGAACGTGCCTTCGCCGAACGGCGCGATGTTGATGTAGCGCTCGAGTACCTGCTCCTTGGTGAGCTGCTTCTCCAGGGCGAGCGCGTAGTGCATCTCCCGGATCTTGCGGCCCGCCGTATCGGAGGTGGCGTCGACGATCTGCTGCGGGTCGGTCGAGGAGTACTCCAGCGCCTGGCGCACGTACTGCATGGTGAGCGTGGACGCGCCCTGGGTGTTGCCGCCCGACTGGTTGTTCACGAAGGCCCGGGCGACACCCTTGATGTCCACGCCGTTGTGCTGGTAAAAGCGGGTGTCCTCGGAGGCGACCATGGCGTGCTGCATGACCGGGGCCACTTGGCTGATGGGGATGTCGCGGCGGTACTCGTCGTAGAACGTGGTGAGCAGCGTCCGGCCGTCGGATGCGTATACGTAGGTGACCTGGGGCGACTGCTGCACTGTCAGGACGTTCGGCAGATTGTCGAAGGCGTCCGCGCCGGCCTTGGCCGCGAGACCCGTCATCGCGACGGCGGGGAACGCCGCGGCGGCCACCACGACGCCTGCGAGCAGCCCACAGATCAGTAGCCCAACACCGTTGGACAGCAGGCTGCGATCACGCTTGCGCATCCAGGTCACCACGACAGGGTACGCGACAGGGTAGACGACGGCTCGCAGGAGACCGCGTCCTGGCGGTCCCGGCGTCGTTGTGTTAAGCGCGCACCTCCGCGGGTGCCCACCCGCCCCCTCTTCGGTTGACCTTCGCCTCTGGATTCTCCCCCGCGCGGCGGTCGGCCGGGAGGCATTCCCGGTACACGCCACGAATCTGCGGAGTGTGTCCGGGTTAGCGAATTTCGTGGACGACGTTGCGTAATCGTACAACTACGGAGCATGATGATTCGGCAACACAAGGACGAGATCCTCGCGGACGATGGCTACGCCGCCCGGACGGGCGCTGTCGTACTCATCCCGCCCGGCGCACCGTCAGGCCCGAGTACTCACCCGGGCGGGGGGACGGAACGGGCGGGTCAAGGACGGGCGGATCGGGGGGAGCACAAGGGGGGACATGCACAGATGGGGATGATCGCCGACTGGCCGAGTGTGGCAGCGTGCCGGACTGGGGACCCGGACGCGCTGTTTGTCCAGGGAGCCGAGCAGAACGTAGCCAAGCGCATCTGTCGCAGCTGCCCGGTGCGGTACGAGTGCCTCGCCGACGCGCTCGACAACCGCATCGAGTTCGGGGTCTGGGGTGGCATGACCGAGCGGGAGCGGCGCGCGCTGCTCCGCCGCCACCCGCAGGTCCCGAGCTGGCGGAAGATGTTCGAGGCGGCTCTGTCGCAGAACGAATGCAAAGAGCTCGTTCCAACCGGCTGACCAGCGCAGGCCCGGCCGGCTAGCCAGCAACGGCGAGTGCGGTGCCGATCTCCCGCAGCCCGTCGATGTCGTGGACATCGGCGGGCTGCGCGGCTACCTCGGCCACCGGTACGCTCGGATGCTCCTTCGTGAACCGCGCCGCCACCACGGCCTCGCGCGCGACCTGCCGGGCCAGGCGGGCGTGTACCCGCAGCGCGTCGACGGTGATCTGGTTCTCCCCGCCCGCCTCCAGCGCGTCCGCCGCGGCCAGGCTCTGCTCCGCGGAGAGCGCCGTGGCCTCGACGGTGTGTACCCGGTTGAGCACGAGGCCCTGCAGGGGCATGCGCTCGCTCGCGAGGCGCCCCGCGAAGTACCCCGCCTCCCGGATCGCGTCCGGCTCGGGCGCGGCGACCACGAGGAACGCCGTCTCGGGCGCCTGCAGGATCCGGTAGGTCTGCTCGGCGCGCTGGCGGAACCCGCCGAACGTGGAGTCCAGCCCGGCGACAAAACCAGACAGATCACTGAGTAGCTGCGCACCTAGGATCTTCTGGACAGCCCGCGCGAAGACCCCGACCGACGCCGTGAAGAGGTTGAACATGCTGCGCCCGCCGGCCCGAGCGGGTGCCAGCACGATCCGGAGCATCCGCCCGTCGAGGAAGCGCGCCAGGCGCTGCGGCGCGTCGAGGAAGTCCAGCGCCGAGCGCGACGGCGGGGTGTCCACGACGATCAGATCCCACTCGTCCTTGGCGCGCAGCTGCCCCAGCTTCTCCATCGCCATGTACTCCTGGGTGCCGGAGAACGTCGAGCTCATGGCCTGGTAGAACGGGTTGGCGAAGATCTCCTCGGCCTTGCGCGGATCGGTATGGGTGAGCACCACCTCGTCGAAGGTGCGCTTCATGTCGAGCATCATCGCGGAAAGCTCGGCCGTGGTGCCCTTGACCTGGCGCGGGGTGTTGTCCAGTTCGGACAGGCCGAGCGCCTGCGCGAGCCGGCGCGCCGGGTCGATGGTGAGTACGACCGTGCGCCGGCCGTGCCGTTCGGCGGCGCGCAGGCCGAGGGCGGCCGCGGTCGTGGTCTTGCCGACACCGCCGGCGCCGCAGCAGACGACGATACGAACACCGGGGTCGGCCAGGATCCGGTCGACGTCCAGCCACGGGGTCTGATCCACAAATTCGAGGGTATCCGGAGCAGGCCGCCTGTCAGCGGAGGGCTTCGGCAAGCGGGTACAGCGACTCGCGGCGTACTCCGTCCGGGAGGAACGGCAGCTCGACCAGGGGCCGGCCGAGCGTGGCCAGCTCCTTGCGCAGCGACTCCTCGATACCGCGGCGCACCAGGTGGGTACGCGCCTCGGCGTACAGGCCCGCGACCGTCCCGCGGTCGGTGGGCAGGCCGGCCTCGGCCAGGCCCCGGCGCAGCTCGGCCTGGCTGACCTTGCCGTCGGCGAGCAGGGGCGGCTGGGTGGCGTTGATAATGATCTTCCCGACCGGCAGGGCGAGGGCGCGCAGGTCGGCGACGGCGTCCGCGGTCTCCTGTACCGGCATCTCCTCCAGCAGCGTGACCACGTGCACGGAGGTGATCGGCGAGCGCAGGATGGCGGCCACGCCCTCGCTCTGGTGCTTGATCGGGCCCACCTTGGCCAGCCGCGCCGTCTCGGCCGTGACGTTGAGGAAGCGCCCGATCCGGCCGGTGGGCGGCGCGTCGAGGATCACCGCGTCGTAGGCCCGCCGGCCGCCCTCGGTGCGCGTGGTGGCCTCCTTGACCTTGCCGGTCACCAGGACGTCCCGCGCGCCCGGCGCGATCGTGGTCGCGAAGTCGATCGCGCCCATCTTGCGCAGGACGCGGCCGGCCATGCCGAGCCGGTAGAACATGTCGAGGTACTCGAGGAGGGCCTCCTCGGCGTCTACCGCGAGCGCCCGTACCTCGCCGCCGTCGGGTGCGCTCGCGATGGTCGTCTCGCCGTACGGCAGCGGCTCGGTGCCGAACAGCTGGGCGATGCCCTGCCGGCCCTCGACCTCCACCAGCAGGGTGCGCCGGCCGCCGCTGGCCAGGGCGAGCGCGAGCGCGGCGGATACCGTCGTCTTGCCGGTACCGCCCTTGCCGGTGACCACGTGCAGGCGGGCCGGCCATCCCTGGCCTGCTGGCCGATCGGTGGAGCGCACAGTTACGACGGTATCGCCAACTATCCTGTCGTGATTTCGCAGACCCACCAGCCGTTGTTCTTCGTCGCGACGAAGCGCAGGTTCTGCTTGGCTACCTGGTCGTTGGCGGTGCTCAAGGTGAGGGTGGTCGACAGGATCGCCTCGTTCGTCTTGGTCCGCTCCGTCTTGGGCGGCGTCCAGTCGTACTTGGGCGTGTCGTACCCGGCGTTCTGCTGCTTGATCTCGTTGATCTTCTTGGTCAGCTTCGCCTTGTCGCGCGCGTCCTTGCATACGTACGTGGCCGCCTTGGCCGCATCCATGTCCTGGTAGACCGCGGTCATGAAGGCCTGTACGGCGTCGGTCGCGCTGGCCTGGCCGGTGCCACCCGAGCCGTTGTTCGTGATCAGGTATGCCGCGGTGCCGCCGCCGCCGCAGAGCACCAGCAGCGCGATGACGGCGAGTACGGCGATGAGCACGCCCCGCTTCTTCTTCGCGGGCGGCGGTACCGGCGGGCCGAACTGTCCGTACGTGTACGGGTCGGGCGGCGCGCTCTGCGGGTACGGGTAGCCGGGCGGCGCGCTCTGTGGGTACGCAGGCGGGTAGCCGGGCGGGGCGCTCGTCGGGTCCGAGTACGGCGGGGCGCTCGCTGGCGGGTACCCGGGCTGGACCGGCGGGTACCCGGCCTGGGTCGGCGGGTAGCTGGGCTGCGGGTAGGGAGTCGTCGGGTACCCGCCCGGCGGTGGGTAGGCCGGAACCTGACCCGGCTGCCCCTGCGGCGGGTTCTCCGGCTGCGTCATCTCGTCACCTGATCCTCGTGGGGGGCCCGGGTTGGCACCGCACTATTTTGTCTGCATGCCGAAGCAGAAGTGGGAGTACGCCACCGTACCGCTGCTCGTCCACGCGACAAAGCAGATCCTCGACAACTGGGGCGACGACGGCTGGGAGCTGGTGGCCGTCGTACCGGGGCCGAGCCAGGAGCAGCTCGTGGCCTACCTGAAGCGCCCGAAGGAGTAGCGCATGGATCCCATCGAGCGGCTGGCCGAGTTGGGGCTGGAGCTGCCGGCGGTGGCCGCCCCGGTCGCCGCGTACCTGCCCGCGGTACGGTCCGGGTCGCACGTGTACGTCTCCGGCCAGTTGCCGTTCGTGGACGGGAAGCTGCCGGCGACCGGGAAGGTCGGCGCCGAGGTCGACCCCGACCGGGCCAAGGAGCTGGCCCGGCAGTGCGCGCTCAACGCGCTCGCCGCGATCGAGTCGCTCGTCGGGCTCGCCGTCGTGGCTCGGGTCGTCAAGGTGACCGGCTTCGTCGCGTCCGCGCCCGGGTTCACCGGCCAGCCGGGCGTGATCAACGGCGCCTCCGAGCTGTTCGCCTCGGTGTTCGGGGAGAACGGGCGGCACGCGCGCAGCGCGGTCGGCGTGGCCGAACTGCCGCTTTCCGCGCCGGTCGAGGTCGAGGTGATCGTGGAGATCACCAGGTAAACGGCGTGTCGTACGCCCGGCATAACATCGCTCACATGGCGGGCGGACCTGAACACGTGACCGCGCCGGTGGCCGCGCCACTCTCGGAGTTGCCGGGCTGGGCGACGCTGGTGCGCGCCCCCAACCCGGGTCCGATGACGCTCGACGGCACCAACAGCTGGGTGCTGCGGCTGCCGGGCGCGGGCACGTTCGTCGTCGATCCCGGCCCGCTCGACGAGGGGCACCTCGCCGCGCTCGCCGGGTACGCCCCGATCGCCGGCATCCTGCTCACCCACGGGCATCCCGATCACGTGGCAGGGGTGACCCGGTTCCAGGAGCTGTCCGGGGCGCCGGTCGTCCCCGACGCGCCGGGCATCCGGCGCATCCCGACACCCGGGCACACCGCGGACTCGGTGTGTTTCCTGGTCTCCGGTATCGACGAGATCGACCGGCCCGCGGTGCTCACAGGTGACACCGTTCTGGGTAGAGGGACCACCGTGGTGGCACACCCGGACGGCGACCTCGGCGACTACCTGGCCAGCCTGTCGCGCCTCATCGAGCTCGGCCCGATCCCGGCACTGCCGGGGCACGGGCCGGCGCTGGGCGATGTCGCCGCGGCGGCGAGCTTCTACCTGCGGCACCGGCGGGCCCGGCTGGCACAGGTACGCGAGGTGGTCGCCGGTGGCGCGGGTACCCCGGCGGAGGTGGTCGAGATCGTCTACGCCGACGTGGACCGGTCCGTGTGGTTCGCAGCTGAAATGTCGGTACGGGCACAGCTGGAGTTCCTGGCGAGGGAGCGGGAGTTCTCGGAGGTCGCCGCGGAGTCGGGTGCCCGGGCGGGTGACACCGCCGGCGACGGGGAATCAGGACCCGGCACTGTGTGGTTGGACACACCGTGACCTGTCCGGTGTGCGGAACCGTCGCCGTACCCGGCGCGCGGTTCTGCCACAACTGCGGCGCCGCGCTGCCGGCAGCCGCCACGCTGCCCACGACCGAGCGCCGCGTGGTTACGGTGCTCTTCGGCGATTTGTCCGACTTCACGGCCTGGTCGGAGGAGCACGACCCGGAGCGGGTCGGCGCCGTCACCGACCGGGTGCTCGCCGCGCTCGCCGGCTCGGTGAAGACCTTCGGCGGGCACGTGGACAAGCTGACCGGCGACGGGATCATGGCGGTCTTCGGCGCGCCGGTCGCGCATGAGGATGACGCGGAGCGGGCGGTACGGGCGGCCCTGTCTATGCAACGGGCGGTGCGCCGGGTACTGGACGACGAGCGGGGCGGCGGCGCCCCGCTCGGCCTGCGGGTCGGGTTGAACACCGGCGAGGTGGTCGCCGGGGTACAGGCCGCCCTGGAGTACACGGTCATCGGCGACACGGTGAACACGGCGGCCCGGCTCGCGGACGCGGCCGCGATCGGCACGATCTACGCGGGCGAGCGCACCACGGCGAGCAGTCGGCACGTGGCCGCCTGGCGGCGGCTGCGCCCGCTGCGCCTGAAGGGCAAGCGGGAGCCGGTCGAGGCGAACGAGCTGCTCGGCCTGCTCGACGCGCCGGGTACCCGCTCCGGTCTGGGCGACGAGGCGCCGTTCGTGGGCCGGGAGACGGAGCTGGCCCGGGTGGCGAGCCGGGTGGCCGAGGTGGCCGACCGGGGCGAGCCGCGGGTACTGGTGATGACCGGCGAGGCAGGGCTGGGCAAGACGCGGTTCGCCACCGAGGTGGAGCGCTTCGTGGCCCGCTACGACGTGGGACCCCGCCCGCCCCGGGTGTTCGCCGTGCACTGCGCCGCCTTCGGGGATCAGCGCCGGCTCGCGCCCCTGGCCGACCTGGTACGCATCGCGATCGGCCTCGCCGACGCCGCGTCCCCGACCAGTCGCACCGCCGTCGAGGAGCGCATGCGGCGGCTGGGCGCCCGGCTGGCCAGGATCGCGCCGGACGCCGCGGGCTTCTCCATCGACCTGCTGCTGACCCTGCTCGGGTACGGCGAGCCCGGCCACGAGGTTGCCGAGGGCACCCGGCGCTCCGGCGTCGGGCCGCTCGGTACCGAGGCCGAAGAGGCCGACGTCGAGGCGATCCCATCCGCCGTCGCCGACCTGATCGGCGCGCTCGCCCGCGAGGCGCCGATCCTGATCATCGTGGACGACCTGCACGACGCGACCACGGAGACGATCGACGCGCTGGGCGTGATGCTGTCCCGGCTGACCGGGCCGGTGGTGCTGCTCCTGCTCGGCCGCCCGGAGCTGGTACGCACGGCCGGCGTGCTGACCCGGCTCGCCGACGCGGAGGTGGGTACCGTGCCACCGCTGCGGGGTGCCGACTCGGCGCGCCTGCTCAGCGCGTATCTCGACGGTGGCCGGCTGCCCCAGGTCGACGAGGATCGGCTGCTCGCGACCTCTCAGGGCAACCCGTTCTACCTCGCCGAGCTGGTCACCCTGCTGATCGAGCGCGGCGCACTGACCGGGGCGCCGGGCGCCTCGGCAGGCAAGAGCTGGCGGCTGGCACCCGGGTCGCTCGGCGGCCGGCTGCTCTCCCGCGACCTCGCCGCCGTACTCGCGGCGCGTATCGACGCGCTCCCGCCGGACGCGCGCAACGTGCTGCGGGACGCCGCGGTCGTCGGCGACACCGTGCCGCAGGGCGCCCTGACCGCGCTGCGCGAACTGCGTACCGGTCGCGACGGGCGGCCGGCGGCGGTGGCACAGGTCGAGCTGGAACGGGCCGTCGACGAGCTGCTGCAGCGGCGCATGCTGCGCCGGGCGCGGGGCGGGTACGCCTTCGCCACGCCGCTGCTGCGCGAGGCGGCGTACGCCGGTATCGGCAAGGCCGACCTCGCCGAGCGCCACGCCCACCTCGCCCGCTGGGCGGCTCCGGCGGGGGCGCGCGCCAGCGGCTCCCGCGGGCAGTCTGCCGTGCAGGTCGACGGGCCGGTGGGGATGAGCCCGGAGGCGGCGGACGCGTTCGTCGCGGAGCAGGTGGAGCGCGCGGCGACCCTCGCCGACGCGGTGGGGCTACGCCCGGACGTGGACGCCAGGGCGGTGTCCCCGCTCGGCGTCGCGGCGCTGGGCCGCCTGGCCCGGCGCGCGGTCGGCGTCGGCGAACCGGCGCAGGCGATCACCTACCTGGAACGGGCCGGCCGGCTCGGCGTCGACGTGCTGCCGCTGGCCGACCGGCTCATCCACGCCCGGGCGCTGCTCGAACTGGGGCGCACGGCGGAGGCGCTGGCACTCGCCGAGAAGATCAGCGCCAACGCCGGTGAGGATCTGGCCAGCCGGGCGAGCGCCCTGCTGCTGGCTGGGCGGGCGTACCGGCTGCTCGGCGACGTGGATCGCTCGTACGCAACGTGGCAGGAGGCGCTGGCCGCGGCGACCGAGGGCCGGCTCAGCGGCGTACAGGCCGAGGCGATGCGCTGGCTGGGCATGGCCGACTTCCTGGGCGGCCGGCTCGCCGAGGCCAGCTCGCGCTTTGCCAACGCATACCTGGTCGCCGTGCGCGACTGGGATCCGCACAGCCAGGCCTGGTCGCTGCAGCACCTCGCGTGGGTCGCCACCACCCGCGGCGACTTCCCGGGTGCCGAGGCGACGCTGGGTCGCGCCGCCCGCCTCTTCGCCGAGCAGCACGACCCGGTCGGGCGGGCCTGGCTGCGCGGTACCACCGCGTTTGCCCGGCTGCTCGCCGGCCGGCTGTCCGAGGCGCGCCGCCTGGCTCGGCTGTTCCTGCCGTTCGGCGAACGGGTCGGCGAGCAGTGGGCGGTGGGCACGCTGCGCGCGGTCGAGGCGTTCGCCGCCGCTGAACTCGGCGACCTGGCCGAGGCAGACCAGAAGGCCCGCCGGGCGTACCGGGACTTCGCGATCGCCGCCGACGACTGGGGGCGCGGGCTTGCCCTCGTCGTACGCGGCGCGGTCGCACGTGGACTCTCCGAGTTGGACCATGCGAACGACCTGTTGAGCGACGCGCTCGGGTACGGGGAGAAGACGTCGCACCCGTTGCTGATCGGCATGGCCCGTACCATCCGGGGATTTGTCAGCCTGGAGCGCGGCGAACCCGCCGCGGCCCGCGCGGACGCCGAGGCGGTCCTCGCCGTGATGGAACCGCACAACGTGGCCGAGCCGGCGTCGCTCGGGCCGCGGGTGCTGCTCGCCGCGGCGTTGCTGGCGGCGCGCGACGCGGCCGGCGCCGCGGAGCTGCTGGCGCCGGTGGCCGCGCAGTCGAACGGCCCCGCGCTGCTGTTCCCGCGCCGGCAGGGGGTGGCGCTGTACGCCAGCGCGCTGCGCGAGCTGGGCCGGCCCGACGAGGCGCTGCCGTTCGCGCGCCTCGCGCTGCGCATGCCGGGAGAGGACGTGCGCAGCCAGGTCGTCGCGCTGCGCGAGCTCGCGTGCTGTCTCGCGGCGACCGGCGCCGCGGGCGAGGCGCGGTCCGTGGCGGCCGAGGCGGTGCTCATCGCGTACGGGTCGCAACAGGCGAGCGAGCGCGCCACGAGTGACCTGCTGCTCGCCTCGCTGGGCGGCGCACCTTCGGGGGTACCCGCCGCATCGCTCGCACCACAGTGAACACGCACCCCCGGCCAGCGCGTATTTTCGTATCGTGGACCAGTCCGCTACCCCGCTGCCCCCGCCGGCGGTCCCTGGCCTGACCGGCCTGACCGTACTGGCCCGGGGCGGGTACGCGACGGTATACCGCGCCACCCAGGAGTCGGTCGGTCGCGAGGTCGCGGTCAAGGTCGAGAACCGCGCGTTTTCGAGTGAGCGGGACCAGCGGCGGTTCCTGCGCGAGGCGCGCGCCTCCGGTCGGATGTCCAGCCACCCGCACGTGGTCGACCTGTTCGACGCCGGGATGACCCCGGACGGGCACCCGTACCTGATCATGGAGCTCTGCGACGGTTCGTACGCGGACCGGATCGAGACGCTGCCGCTGTCCGCGGGCGAGGCACGCGAAGTCGGGATGAAGATCGCGGACGCGCTCGCCGACGCGCACGCGCTGGGCGTGCTGCACCGGGACGTGAAGCCAGCGAACATCCTGATCTCGCGCTTCGGCGAGCCGGCACTGGCCGACTTCGGGCTCGCCGTGCTCGCCGAGACCCGGGACACGTCGATCACGCTGGAGGTGCTGACCCCGGCGTACGCGCCGCGGGAGATGTTCCGCGCCGGTACCCCGCCGTCGCCGGCCGCGGACGTGTACTCGCTGTGCGCCACGCTCTACGCGCTGCTGCGCGGGCGGCCGCCCCGATGGCAGGACGATCGCAACCCGAGCCTGGTCACGCTGCTGGAGTTGTTCGAGCGGCCGGTACCGGACCTGCCCGGAGTACCGGCGGTGCTGCTTGAGGTGCTGCGCAGCGGCATGACCAACGAGCCTGGCGCACGGCCGTCCGCGGTCACGCTGCGGGACCTGCTGGCCGGCCTGCCGCTGCCGGCGGGTACCCCGCCCAGCCAGTCGGCGGGCTCGATACCGGTGGCCGGCGGCGCCCCGGTGGTCGGGCCGGCTGCGCTGAACGCCGTGACCGTCGCGGTACCGGTACAGGACCGGCCATCCGCCAGCGGTCCACAGTGGACGGGCCCGACCCATCCGATCGTGCCGCAACCCCGGCGGGAGCCGGATCCCGAGGCGACCCAGCGCAAGCGCCGCTGGTGGCCGTTTGCCGGAGCCGGGGCGGCCGTGCTCACGCTCGGGCTGCTCGTCGGCGGGGCCACCTGGTACGGGCTGGATCACCGCGCGGCGGCCCGCGCCCGGCCGCCAGCCGCAGGTCGGTCGGTCGCCGGCCGCTCGACTTCGCTTGCCCCGTCGCCCGGCGCCTGCGGAGTCGCCGCGGTCGGCGGTACCTGCCCGGCGAGCGCGACCTGCTTCGGCCGCATGACGGTCAGCCACGGCGTCGCCAGCGCCAAGAGCCTGTCCTGCCGAGGTACCCACACGTGGGAGGTTTTCGCGATCGGTACCCTGCCGTCCGGTCTGGCCACAGTGGACTATCAGGCGGTGCGCGGTACCGAGGCGGTACAGGGCCTGTGCAACTCGGTGACGCTCGGCCTCGTCGACCTCGGCGCGGTGGCGTGGCAGATCGACGTGCTGCCACCGACTCCGGACGCGTACGCCGCCGGTGAGCGTACCTTCCGCTGCCTGGCCGGCAAGGGCATCAACGGCCTGCACCAACCCGTCTTCTATTAGTAGGACTTCTCTTGGCCCAGTACGTGCTGGGCGACGAAGTTGAGGATCATCTCCCGGGATACGGGTGCGATGCGGCCGGCCCGTACCGCACCGAGCAGCGTCGCCACGCCGTACTCGGTCGTCATGCCGTTGCCGCCGTGCACCTGGATCGCGGTGTCCACGGCGAGCGCCGCCGCCTCGGCCGTCGCGTACTTCGCCATGTTCGCCGCGACTCCCGCCTCGACATCCCGGCCGGCGTCGTAGAGCGCGGCGGCCTTCGCCACCATCAGCCGGGCCAACTCCACCTGGATCTGCGCGTGCGCGAGCGGGTGCGCGACACCCTGGTGGCCGCCGATCGGCCGGCCCCACACCGAACGCTTCGCCGAGTACTCGCTGGCCCGGGCGAGCGCGTACCGGGCGGTGCCGGCGCCCATCGCGGCGACCGTGATGCGTTCGGGGTTGAGCCCGGCGAAGAGGGCCGAGAGTCCGTCGCGGAGAGCTTGCGGTTCCGCGTTTGCGTTGTGGCGGCCGATCAGCGCCTCGGACGGTACCCGTACCTCGTCGAGGTAGAGCAGCCATTGGTTCTCCGGTGACACGATCTCCATGTCCAGCCGGGATCGGCGGAGCCCGGGCACGTCGGCGGGCACCACGAACAGTGCCGGCTGCAGCCGCCCGCTGACCTCGGTGCGCGCCACGACCAGGACGTGGTCCGCCTCGTCAACTCCGGAGATGAAGCATTTGCGGCCGGTCAGCAGCCAGTCGTCGCCGTCTCGGGTGGCGGCCGTGCCGATCTGGTGGAAGTTGGAGCCGGCCTCGGGTTCGGTGATCGCGAAGACGATCTTCTCCGAGCCGTCGGCGATGCCGGGCAGGTACCGCTTGCGCTGCGCCCCGGTGCCGTGCCTCGCGATGATCGTACCGGCGATGGCCGGCGAGACCACCAGGAGCAGCAGGGGGCAGCCGGCCGCGGCGAGCTCTTCGCAGACGATCGCGAGCTCGGTGATGCCGCCACCGCCACCGCCGTACTCCTCGGGCACGCTGACGCCGAGGTACCCGAGCCGGCCGGCCTCCGCCCACAGCTCGGTGGTGTGCTCGCCCGACTTGGCCTTCGCGACGAAGTACCCGTGCCCGTACTTGCGCCCGAGGGCGGCCACGGCCTCCCGAAGCTGCTGTTGCTCAGGGGTGTAGTCAAAGTCCACTGTGGATCCTCACTCCGGGTCTATCACCGCTAGTACGGTGCCCGGCTCGACCTGGCTGCCGGCGCTGACCGGCAGTTGGGTGACGACACCGCCGGCCGGCGCGGGCAAGGGGTGTTCCAGCTTCATCGCTTCGAGCGTCAGCACCAGATCGCCGGCGGCGACCCGCTGACCGAGGGCCACGAGAATCCGGCCGACCGCACCGGGCAGCGGCGCCACGAGTGAGCCGGCCCGCTCCGCTTCGGCATGGGCGCCGGTACGGTCGGCTGGCTCGACGAACCGGGGCCGCTCGGTGAGGGTCATCGCGCCCTCCGGTCCATCCACATAGGACACCTCACCGACCTGGTGCACGGCGAGGTCGACCCGTACCCCGTTCACGTCGAGGCTCACCAGGTCGGGTGCGGCGCCGATGAGCGAGACGCCAGCCACCGATCCGTGAACCAGCGAGCCGGTGCGGTCGAACTGGTACCGGACCTGCACCGGTCCGTCCGACCCGAGGTACTCGACCGCCTGCGGCACGCCGCCCACGTTGCGCCAGCCGCTGGGCATCCCGCTCAGCACGGTGGCCCGCTCGCGCCGGGCAGCGGCGCCGGCGAGCGCGGCGGCGAG
>JBPYFB010000062.1:0-11275 GCA_051986465.1 Rugosimonospora sp. | reverse complement strand
TCGACGCCTCGGTCGCGCCACCCAGGCTGATCACCCGTGCCTGCGGTGCGATCTCCCGGATGCGCTGCGGCAGTTGGACCGGGATCCAGTCGCCGCTGAGCAGAACCGTGCGCAGCGCCGGCAATTCGATACCGTCGGCCGCCGCCGCCGCGACGACCAGTTCCAGCACCGCCGGTACCGAGTTCCAGACGGTCACCCCGTGCTGGCGCAGCAGGCGCGGCCAGGTGGCGGGATCGGTCTGGTCCGGTCTGGGCAGCACCAGGGTGCCGCCCGCGTCGAGGGTGTCGAAGATGTCGTAGACGGAAAGGTCGAAGCAGAGCGACGAGACCCCGAAGACGACATCGCTCGCGGAGATGTCGAACCGGTGGTTCACATCGGCGATGGTGTTGAGCGCGCCGCGGTGGTTGAGGACCGCGCCCTTGGGCTCGCCGGTCGATCCAGAAGTGTAAATGACGTATGCGACATCTCCCGGACCGCCACCGGCAACCGCGGCCGGGCCGGGATCCGCGCCGCCACTGGCGTCCGCGTCGAGGACCGGTACACCCGCCAGGCGTTCGCACCGGCCGGAATCCGCGGGGCCGGTCAGCACGGCCGCCGCCGCGGTCCGGGCGAGCAGGTACTGGATCCGGTCGTCCGGCCACTCCGGATCGATGGGAACGTAACCGGCTCCCGCCGTCAGTACGGCGAGCACCGCCACCACCTGCCGCCAGCCCTTGGGCAGCACCACGGCGACCAGGTCGCCGGTACCCACCCCGCGCTCGCGCAACCGGTCGGCGAGGCCCAGGCTGAGCCGGTACGTCTCGGCGTAGCTGAGGGTACGGTCGGGCGCCACGACGTACGGCCGGTCCGGGCTCCGTTGGGCCTGCGCCGCCAGGCCGCGATGCAGGACACCGTCGGGTACCGGCGGACCGGGACGGTTCACCCGCATCCGCTGCGCCCGCTGGTCGGCCGGCAGCAGGTCGAACGCCTCGACCTCCCAGGCCGCGTCGTCGCCCGCCAGCCGGCCGAGCAGGTCGCGGAAGCCGGCCTGCATCGCATCGATCAGGCCGGCCGGGAACATCGCCTCGATGAGGTCCCAGACCACCCACAGGCTGCCGTCCCGCTGCTCCCAGAACTGGCAGTCCAGCAACACCTGGGGCGTTTCCAGCCGGCTGAACGCGGGCCGGTCGAGGTGGCCCATGAACAGCCCGCTGCCGATCACGAACGGGCAGGCGGCCCGGCCCGGGGTACCGCGCACCTGGTTCAGGGTCTGCAGCACCTTGGTACCGCTCCAGGCGGTGTGCGCCACGTCCGCCATGATCTGTGCGGAGAGGCGGCGCGCCCGCTGGTGGAAGGGTTCGTCCGGGCGCCAGTCGACCTCCAGCGGGTACAGCGCCGCGAAGTTGCCCATCACCTCGCGGGCCTGCGGGTGCGTACCGGTCCGGTGCGAGACCATGTTGTTGAGCAGGAAGTGGCGCGAACCGCTCCAGTAGGCGACGAGCTCCGCATACGCCGCGCTCACCACGACCGTCGGGGTCAGGCCGCGGGTACCGGCCCGCCGCTTGAGGTCCGTCCACAGTGGAGCTGGCAGGACGAAGTCGCGGCGGCTCATCCGGGAACGCCCGGTGCTGCCGGTGCCGCTCGCCAACGGTAGGTCCGGCGGCCCCGGCCAGTCCGCCATCCGGTCCACCCAGTACCGTCGCGCTTCCTCGCCCCGCGGACCCTGCTCCAGCTCGGTCAGGGCGAGTACGCAGTCGCGGTAGCTGACCTCCAGGTCGGCCAGCGGCTCGTCCGGCTCGTCGTAGTAGTGCGCCACCGCGGCGAGCAACGCGTTCGTACCCGGGCCGTCGACGAAGAAGTTGTTGTGGTTGTAGTGCAGCCGCGCGCCTCCACCCGGCAGCAGGGTGACCCGCGCATCCAGCCACGGCCACCGGTCCAGCGGCAGTTCGCGCTGCTGCATCTCGGCCCGGATCCGCTCGACCTGTTGCGCGGCGGCCTCATCCGACAGGTGCCGCACGTCGCAGACGCCGACCCGTACCGGCGCCGGGTCGCGTACCGGCTGGAGTTGCATGTCGTCGCGCAGGACGACAACGCTGGCCCGCTGCCGGCGCAACGCCTTGTTCAGCGCCCGTTCGTAGCGCGCCGGATCGAACTCGGCAAAGCTCCACTCCATGTACTGGTGTGGACGCACGTGGTACTCCAGCCCTTCCCGGCTGCCGATGAGGTACGAGACCTGCAGATCCGACGGTGGGAACGGCCGGTGCCAGGCGGCCGGGTCGGCGGTCCACGCGGCGACGCCGTGACCGGTACCGGCCACGGCGTCATCGGTGCGGGCGAGCCAACCGAGCAGTTCGAGCTTGTACCGCGCGATGCGCTCGCGCAGGTCGCTGGTGAGTACGCCGCGGGGCGCGCTGATTTCCAGCCGGTCGCCATCGACGCGGCGCACCGTGACACCCGCCTCGGCCAGCTCGCCGAGCAATGAGGACAACACCCCGATCAACCTCCCCACCACTCGGCTGGCGACCCGGTCCGACGTCAGGTGAGCGCCACCGGCAGCGACTCGAACCCCCGTACGTGTACGTTCTGCCGGCGTTTGGCGGTGCCGGCCGCACGCAGCTTGGGGAATCTGGTCACCAGTGCCGCGATCGCGATCGGGCCCTCCAGCCGCGCCAGCGGCGCGCCGAGGCAGAAATGGATGCCGCGGCCGAACGCGACGTGGTTGTTGGGGCTGCGGGACAGGTCGAGCCGATCGGGTTCGGCGAACGCCGCCGGATCCCGGTTCGCCGCGCCGAGCACGATTCCGATAACCTGGCCGCCGCGCAGGACCTGGCCGCCCAGCTCGATGTCGTCGACCGCGACCCGCCCGGCCAGTTGCACCGGCGCGTCGTACCGCAGCAACTCCTCGACCGCGCTCTTGATGAGGCCCGGCTCATCCTGCAGGCGCCGCAACTGCTCCGGGTGGGCGAGCAGGGCGCTGACGCCGTTGCCGATGAGGTTGGTCGTCGTCTCGATGCCCACGACCGCGAGCAGCAGGCACATCTCGAGCAGTTCCGCGCCGGACAGGCGCTGGCCGGAATCCTCCACGTGCACCATCTCGCTGATGAGGTCGTCGGCGGGTTCCCGGCGGCGCTGGGCCACCACGTCGTCGAGGTAGCTCATCATGTCCGTGCGGGCCTGGTCACCAGCTCTGGATACGATGCGCAGGCTGACCGGGTCGATCGTCTCGATGACCGTGGTGGCCCAGTGCCGGAAGAGCTCCTGGTCCTGGGCCGGGATGCCGAGCAGTTCGGCGAGGACGATCGCGGGCAACGGTCCCGCGAGGTCGGCGATGAGGTCCACCTCGCCGCGCTCGCCGGCCCGGTCGAGCATCTCGCCGACGAGCCGCTCCACCCGCGGCCGCAGCCGGGCCACGCCCTTCGGGCCGAATGCCGGCTGGACGGCGGCGCGCAGCCGGGTATGGTCGGGCGGGTCGACGAATGGCAGGCCGCCGGGGCGGAAGCCGGCACCCTCGCCCGCGGCCGGCTCGTCGCGACGGCGGTCCACGGACACCTGGCTGTGCGTGAGCGCCGCCAGAGCCTCCTGGTGGCCGGTGACGAGCCAACGGTTCAGCCCGTCGACCCACAGCACCGGGCCGCCCGCGCGGATCTGGTCGTAGACCGGGTACGGATCCTCGTTGGCGAGCAGCAGCCGACCCACCAAGTCGGCGAGCTCACTCACGCGACGGCCCGGGGCGCGGCGGCGCTGGCGTCGACCGCCTCGCGGAGGTGGGCGAGGTGCCCCGCCACGTCCTCGGCGATGAAGGCCACGATGCGGTGCATCGGGGTTGCCCCGTCGGCCAGCCCCGGACTGGGCGGCGGTACGGCATCCAGTTGCTCGTCGGACAGACGGCGCACCGCCGACACGATGACCGCCTGGCCTTCGCGCATCACCGCTACCGTCTGCGTGAGCTCGGCGCTCGGCTCGTCCGGCTGGTCGCCGGCGGCCAGGCCAGGAGGCTCGTGCGAGTGCGCATGGCCGTGGCCGTGCGGGTGGCCGTGGGCGTGGGCGTGGCCGTGGCCGTGCGCATGGTCGTGGCCGTGCGCATGATGCTGGTCGCCGCCCGCGCTCGTCGCCCAGGTAACCACCTGCTCGGTCCCCTCGCGCAGGTGGGCCAGGACGTGCCGGACCGATTCGCCCTGCGGATCCTTGCATGGTGCGGCCAGCTGCGCACTGGTCAGCTCGGTGAGGAACTCGACCATCCGGGACAGCTCCGTGTCGAGCTGGGTGGCCAGTTGCTCGGCACGTTCGCTCATTGCGGCATCTCCTCTTTCCGCGCCTCGGGCAACATCTCCTTTTGCCGGAACGGGTAACTCACCCGGCCGGCACGCAACTGTTCAAGTGCGGCACCTCCGCAGTTGCAAGCGCGCGCCGCCTATCGTCGCTTGCGATCCATTGCCGGCACAGCCGTTCAAATACACGTCTCGGCGAGATCAGGTGCGTTCGACAGACTGCAGGCACCGCAGCCGCCGAAGCCGCGGCCCGCGATGACCTGGGTGGGGTGCAGACGTGCTGGAGCCATCGAGATCGATAGAAATCGCTGTGAGCGGTGCGGTCGCCGCCGACCTGGATCCGATGTGGGGGCAGAAGTCCATCTGGCAGTGGCACGGCCTGGTCGGCGACGAAGCGTACTTCAACAACGGAAAGTCGTTCAGGGTCGCCGACCACCTGCCGGACGGCTGCGGACTGGACGCACTCGTCGGCGCCATCACGGAGGTGCTGCACACGCAGGACGCGCTGCGGACCACGCTGCGCATCGCGGGCGGCGAACTGACCGGGCAGGTCATCCACGGGCGCGGCGAGGTGACGATCAGCGTGTACGACGCCGATCCGCAGGATGCCGAGGCGGTCGCCGAGGAAGTCGCCAAGCAGCTGTCGGACCAGCCGTGGACGCTGCGCGAGTGGCCGCTGCGCGCCGGTATCGTCGTCGCCGGCGGATCCGCCGCGTTCCTCGTCATGTCCCACAACCGGCTGGTGCTCGACCCGCAGAGCATGGACCACCTGATGTACGACGTCGCCAAGCTCGCCGGCGGGCAGCCCGAGGGCGTGCTGGCCCGATGGCAGGGTGTCGAGGAGACCCGGTACGAGCAGTCCGCGGAGCGCGTGGCGGACAACGACCGGGCCCTGGAGTACTGGCAGCGCGGGCTGCGCGACGCACCACCGTCCATATTCGACTTTCCCCGCAACGCGCCCGACGACATGCGGTACGTCATGGCGCAGATGGAATCCGCACAGCTGGCCCGCGCGGTACGCCTGCTGCGCCGGCGGTGGCGGGTGACCGGCGGTGCGCTGGTACTCGCCGCGATGGCGCTCGTGCTGGGGCACTACACCGGACACCCCGACGTCATCGTGCAGATGTTCGCGGCGAACCGGGCCGACCGGCGCCGCCGGCGGATGCTCGGCACGCTGATCTCCGAGGGCCTGCTACACATCGACCTCCGCGATCGGTCCTTCGCGTCGATCGCGGCTGACACCGTCCGGTCGATCAGCGCCGCGAACCAGTTCGCCTACTGCGACCCCGAAGCCGTACAAGGGCTGCGCGAGGAGATTGAGCAGCGGGTCGGAGCGTACCTGGACCTGGGTGTGTACTTCAACGACATGCAAAGCACACAGGACCCAGCGGACCAGGCGGAGTCGGCGGACGAGGCACTCGCCGATCTGGTCGCGGACGGCTCCGCACTGCCGCCCCCGGAAACCTGGCCGGGATGGGACGAGTCCTGGCAGGCGAAGGTGACCAGGAAGGAGATCAGGCTGCTGCTGACCGCACAGCACGGGCCGGACCTGCCGCTGCTCCTGTCCTGCGACACCACGTTCCTGTCCCGCGAGGCGATCCGGGCACTGCTGCACGGGATGGAGCGCCTGCTCGTCGCCGCCGCCAAGGACGGTGATGTGGCCAGCGCCGACATCGGCCGGGTGACCGGCGTCGTACCGGTATCCCGGGGCCCGAACTGGACGTGGCTCGGTACGGGCTGGGTCGACCTGGCGGCCGTCCGTACTCTGTGGCAGAAGGTGACCGGCGGCGACCGCGGCACGATCCTCGTTGAGCAGGCGCCGGAGCTGCCCGGCGAACACCGCCTGGTCGGGTACCTGCACAGCGCCGTACCACCGTCCTGGCCGGACCTGCACAGGCGGACAGTCGAGCAGACCCGCGACCGCCACGACGTCCGGGCACCGGCCTGGTACCGGTGGGTGACCGAGGCGCCGCAGGACCCGGACGACGCCCAGGCGTGGCGGCGCGCGCCGATCGGGTCCGAGGCAGACGGGCGCGCCCTTCCGTAGCCGGCCGTCCTTTGTAGAGAGTCCCTTGTGGACGGCCGGCATCCTTGCGAGGAGGAGGTCCAGGTGAGCCACCGCGACACGCTGATGTCGATGCTGTTCGGATACTTCCCCGCGAAAGTCATTGAGGTCGCAGCCCGCCTGGGCCTCGCGGACGTGCTCGCCGGTGGCGCGCGCAGCGCCGCCGACGTGGCCAGCGCGGCCGGCGCGGACGAAGACGCCATCGCTCGACTGCTGCGCGCGCTTGCGTTGCTCGGCCTCGTCGAGGCGGTCGAGCCCAATGGGCACGGTGGCGGGTACCGGCTCACCGAGGTGGGTGAGTTGCTGCGATCGGACGTACCGTCGTCGATGCGCAATTATGCGATGCTCTTCTGCGGCGACGAGGTGTGGCGCTCGTGGGGCGAGCTGGAAGAGGGCGTACGCACCGGCATACCCGCCTGGGAGAAGCTGTTCGGATCGGTGTTCGGGCCGAGCCGGGTCCGTCCTGAGTTCGCGGCGATGTTCAACGAGGCGATGGCCGAGGGCACCCGCGTCGCCGCTCCTG
Source organism: Rugosimonospora sp. (assembly GCA_051986465.1). Taxonomy (GTDB): domain Bacteria; phylum Actinomycetota; class Actinomycetes; order Mycobacteriales; family Micromonosporaceae; genus DATEJJ01. The sequence goes on along the minus strand of JBPYFB010000062.1, from coordinate 4,440 downwards.
GCGTACTCGACGTCGTCGACTTCTCGCGCTTCCGAGCCGTCGTCGATGTCGGCGGCGGCAAGGGAATCCTGCTCGCCGCGATCCTGGCCGCCCATCCCGGGTTGCATGGGGTACTGCTCGACCTCGCCGAACCGCTGCGCGACGCGCCACGGGTACTGGCCGACGCCGGTGTCGCCGAGCGGTGCGACCTGTGCGTGGGGGACTTCTTCGCGGACGTACCCGCGGGTGCCGACGCCTACCTGATGAAGAGCGTCATCCACGACTGGAACGACGAGCGGGCCGCCGCCATCCTCGCCACCTGCCGGCGCCGGATGGCACCGGAGGCGACCCTCCTGCTCGTCGAGCCGGTCCTGCGCGACACGGCCAGCGGCGACGAGCTGTTCCGGATGGTGTACAGCGATCTCAACATGCTGGTCTGCACCGGCGGCCGGGAACGGACCGCCGGCGAGTTCGGCGCATTGCTGTCGGACGCCGGATTCGACCTGCGCACGGTGGCCAAATGCCCGCCGCCCACCAACTACAGCGTGCTCACCGCGACCGTCCGGGTACCCTGAGCGGGATCAGGACGCGTGCTCCCGCTCCGCGTCGAGCAACCTGCGCTGTAGGCGGTAATGCCGCAGCTGGGTCGGCCAGATCGAAGCGACGGCCAGTATCCCGGCACCGAGAGCTATTGCCAGGGACCACCATGGCGGCAGCCAAACTCCGACGAGCAGGGCCACGACGGCGAAGAAGAGCGTCGTCATGACGAATGCGAAGAACGGAAACGCCCACCACGGCCCTCTTCGCCAAGTCGCCGGCTTGATGAGCACGACCGGAGGCCACCAGGCGATGAGCGCGGCCAACTCCGCGGTGGCCCAGCCGAGGTCGTAGCGACTGAGAACCAGCATGGGCGCGAGTAGCAGCGGGAGGATGAGCGCCCAAGCTCGCCTCTTGCGCTGCGAACGGGTGCGGGCCGGCCTCGATTCCGCCCTGCTCCGCCGCACCGGGTGATCTTTGCAGATGGCTGAGCCGGCGTACAAAACTCCCTACCCGCGATAGTCGCGGCCCTCGCTGCCGCGCAGCCCAACCCAGTACTCGGCGGCGGCGCGGTACGCCCCCTCGGTCTCACCGCCGCTGGCAGGTCCGGCCGGATCCCGAGCCGGGTACGGATCGGGGAACTCGTCCTCGGGATCCCACGGCTGCGCGACGGCCGTGTGCTCGGCGACGTCGCCGGCTACCGGAGGATGTACGACGGTCGGCTGGTCGGCGCTGTCGTAGCGGCTCGTCGCCGGCGGGGTGATCGCCGCCGGCCAGTCGAAGCCGGTGTCATCGCTGCCCCGGCGACGCAGCATCATCGCGAGCGCGCCGACGCCGAGGAGGACGAGCAGCCCACCGAAGATGAGGACCGGCGAGAGTACGCCGGACCTGCGCGCTGCCACGGCGGCGCGCGCTACCGGTGCCGCTGTCGGGTCGGTCGCCGGCGGCAGCCCATCCGCGGCGGGCGACGAGTCGGACGGTACCGAAGAGCTGGCCGCTACCGCGGGCTGCAGCCGCAGTGCCACCCGGACTGACTGGCCGGCCCGCGCGCTGACCGCCACCCGCGCCTGGCGGTATCCGTTCCTGCTCGCACTGACGGAGATCGGACCGGGTGCCAGCGGCCTGCTCGGGCTGGAGGTGAAGGTGAACTGACCATTGCCGTCGGCGAGCGCCTGGCACGGCTGCCGGCCGCCGCCGGGCGCGCACGCGCCGCTGTCGGCAAGGACCACCACGGCATCGCCCAACGCCCCGCCGGTGGTCGCGTCCGTGACCACCCCGGACACGGACGCGACGCTGGCCGCCGCCGGCGCCGGGGTCGGCTGTGGCCCGGCCAGTGTGACCCCGAACCCGGCGCTGTCCGCCCCGCCCAGCAGTACGTTCTGCCGGGCCGTCACCGTGCCCCGGTCGGTCTTCGACTGGCCGGCCGGCACGCTTCCCGTGGCCGCGATGCTGAAGCTGACGGACTTGGACGTCTCGCCCGGTCCGAACGCGACCGTGCACGTCGAGCCCCCGCCGTCAGCGCACCCTCGGGGGTCCCCGGCGGTGAAGTCGCTGAGCCCGGACACCGAGACAGTCACGGATGGCGCACCACCATTGCTGACCGTCAGCGTCAGCCGCTGCGTGTCCCCGGGCTCGAACCGGGTGAACCGGCTGGTGACGCTCACCCCGACGCCGGCCGCGAAGGCGGGTGAATCCACCGCTACAGCAATCGTGGCCAGCATCAACACCACAGTGGTGTAGATGAGTCCCCGCCGGCTCATCGACACGTGCACACCCCTCCGAACTCTCGCCGCGATGCCCGCCCGGTTCCCGGGACGTCTATAGGCACATCGTCGGCAGTGCCGAGTTCGCTACAGGGTCAGGAGGTCGGTTGCGCCAGCTTCCGCAGGACCTGCTCCGTGGCACCGCGAAGGACCCGACCTCCGGCGAGCACCAGCAGTACCGCCACGAGCCTGCCCCGCAGCGTCGCCGGTTGCCGGTCGACCGTGACCCGGATGTGGCTACCCGTACCGGCCGGCTCGATCCGGTACAGCCAGGAACTGCCCGGGCGCCACGTGTTCGACTCGATCGTTTCGACCCGTACGGTGCCCGGCGTGGACCAGTCGTAGCGGTTGCGTTCCCACACCCCGCCGGCCACGGACGAGCCCTCGGTGACATCGGCCCAGTCGGTACCGACCTCGTGGACCTTCAGGTGCTGCGCGTCGATGTTGGGCCAGATGTCGGCACGTGCCGGAGAGAAGTCCGTCAGGGCGGCGGTGAACCGCTCCGGCGAGACTCCGGTGGTGACGTCGAACTCGATCCGCGGCATCGGGTACCCCTCAATCGTCCAGGCGGCTCGGACCTAGGCGCCGGCCGCGGTGACGATGAAGTCGGTGGCGAAGCCGGCCAGCAGACCGCCCAGCAGACCCCAGTACAGGTGCCTGGGCGTGCCGAGCTTCGCGGCCACCTTGAGCAACTGGGTCACCACGTACAGGATCGAGCCGGCGGCGAGGGCGAGGAAGGCGAGGTACACCTCGTCGTTGACGAATGACTGGCCGATGACGGTACCGACGAAGGTGGGGCCGCCGCCGATGAGGCCGAACACGCCCAGCAGCGGCCAGCTCGGACGGTTGCCGACCGCCACCATCGGCCCGAGGATGCCGAATCCCTCGGTCGCGTTGTGCAGCCCGAAGCCGATGATGAGCATGACGGCGAGGGAGAGTTCGCCGCTGGCCGCGGATTGGCCGATCGTCAGCCCTTCGGCGAGGTTGTGCAGCCCGATGCCGATCGCGATGAGCAGCGACAGCCGGCGCGCCGGGTCGGCCAGGTCGAACAGCTTCGGTGCCGGGCGCTCCTTGACCGACATCGCGCCGGGACCGTGCCGGACCGGGCTCGCCGTGGCGGTGCCCAGGGCGGGTCGGCCGCGCCGGGCCATCCACTCTTCGTAGTAGACGAGGCTGAGCAGCCCCACGGCCAGGGCGATCGCGAAGATCGCGGCGAGTCCGGTGAAGCGTGCCCAGCTCGGGTGCGCACCGCCCGCGCCCGGCAGGACCTGCTCGATCGGCTCGACCGCGTGGCTCAACACGTCCCAGAGCAAGAACAGCAGGATGCCCGTGGCGACGGCGTTGAGCGTGGCCCGCAGGCCGGTCGTAGCACGCCGGAGCCGGCCGATCGGCAGGCCGAGATAGATCGTGAAGCCCGCTATCGCGCCGAGACCGACGATGCCCGTACTGTTCACGACGCCGCCCATCCACCAAGGTAAGCCTAAGTAAGGTAATCCTAAGCTATCGAGGTCGACGGAGACTGTCAAACCGAGCGGTCGGCGTTTCGCTGGTTCAGCTGCGAACCCCACTGGTTGGCCGGATCTCGTACAGCGTTTCCAGGCCCGCCATCGCTTCGCTCACCGGGTAGCCGCACTGCTGCGCGAGTTGCGCGAAGTCGGCTGACGGAGTGAGGAGCGACGCGACCTCGCCCGTGTCGATGGCGGCCAGCGCCCCGGCGAGTTCCTCAAGCGAACGATTCATGGTCCTCACATCGGCTCATGGGCATCGGGCGTTACACACGTTCATCCATCAGCCGTTCCGGGGGATGTCCAATCGCGCGGTGAGCAGGTTCGGGTCCTGCTGCGTGAGGTACGCGGCGCTCGGCACGTACACCGTCGTCCCGCGTACCGCGACGGAGGTCGGGTTGGACAGGCCGTCCTGCGCGGTGAGCACGATCGCCGGCGGCCGGCCGGCTGCGACGTACGCAACCTCGTTCGCGGCGTCCAGGGCGACCAGGAGATCGCCCGCACGCCCGGTGAACGCGAAGTCGTCCGGGCCGGTCAGGCCGGTGACCGCGGAGGCGACGGCACCGGGGCCGCCGTCCCGGCGTACCGGGATGCGCAGCACCGTGCCCTGGTCCGTGTTGCTCACCCATACCGCGCCAGCGTGCACCTTGATGCCA
>JBPYFB010000061.1:0-16524 GCA_051986465.1 Rugosimonospora sp. | reverse complement strand
GAGCGGGGAGTTCACCGAGCTGGCGGGCGCGGCGGCGGGCAGCGCGCCCGAGCTCGTGGCGGTCCTCGACGGCGCCGCGGTCGACGCCGAGCCGGACGGCGACGCCGGCTACCCCACCACCGAGGACTCGCCCGCGTTCTGGCTCTACACCTCCGGCACCACCGGCCGGCCGAAGGGCGCGATGCACCGGCACGGCTCGATCCGGGTGGTCTGCGAGACGTACGGCGCCCAGGTGCTCGGCATCCGCCCCGACGACCGGTGTCTCTCCGCCGCCAAGGCGTTCTTCGCGTACGGGCTCGGCAACTCCCTGCTGTTCCCGCTCTCCGTTGGCGCGTGCGCGATCCTGGAGCCCGCACCGTCCAGACCGGAGACTCTCGCCGAGCGCGCCCGGGCCTACGGCGCCACGCTCTTCTTCGCCGGCCCCACCTTCTTCGCCAACATGCTGCGCGCCGAGTTGCCCGCCGATGCCCTCGCCGGTGCGCGGCTGGCCGCCTCGGCCGGCGAACCGCTCCCCGCCGAGCTGTACCAGCGCTGGACCGGCCACTTCGGCGTCGACATCATCGACGGCCTCGGCATGACCGAGATGCTGCACATCTTCCTGTCCAACCGACCCGGGCAGGTGCGCCCCGGCACCACCGGTGTCGCCGTGCCAGGGTACGACCTGCGCATCCTGGACGACGCCGGGCAGGAGGTACCGGAGGGCGCCCCGGGCACGCTGTTCGTACGGGGCGAGTCGAGCGCCACCGGGTACTGGTCGCGGTACGCCGCCTCGCGCCAGGTCTTCCAGGGCGAGTGGCTGCGTACCGGCGACACGTACCGCCGGGACGCCGACGGCTACTACGCCTGCCTCGGCCGTACCGCCGACATCCTCAAGGTCAGTGGCATGTGGGTCGCACCGTCCGAAGTGGAGAACCGGCTGCTCGCCCACGACGCCGTGGCACAGGCCGTCGTGGTGGGCGCGCTCGATACCGACGGGTTGGAGAAGCCGGTCGCGTTCGTCATCCCGAAGGCCGGTCGGGGCGTCACCGAGGACGAGCTCGTCGCGTTCTGCCGGGAGGGGATCGAGTCCTACAAGCGCCCCCGCCGGGTGGTCTTCGTCGACGGGTACCCGACCACCGCCACCGGCAAGGTACGCCGGGTCGAGCTGCGGGCCGCCGCCGGGCCGCTGCTGCGCGACCCGGCCCGGACCGAGGCACCGGCGATCTGAGCATCGCGATCGTGGTACGGGATACCGGCTATCGCCGGGAAAAGCGACCACGATCGCGGTGAACCGGTCGGGTCCGCGGCGCGTTGCACAATTTAAGGTGTCCAGAGTTTGGCGGCCCGCACTCCGGGGGGCACGGGGTGCGGGCCGTCACCTGTCTAGACGGGGCCCGACGCGGCCCGAGGGGCCGTGGAAGTTGATCAGCTAGCGGCGCCGTAGAGTCGCTGGGTGGGCGACGTGTGGGACGTGATCGTGGTGGGTGCCGGGCCGGCGGGCTCGTCGGCCGCGCTGGCGGCGATGACCGAGCCCGGTGCCGGCCCGCGCCGGGTGCTGCTGGTCGAGAAGGCCGCGCTGCCCCGATACAAAACCTGTGGCGGGGGCATCGTGGGCGCCTCGGCCGCGGCCCTGCCGCCCGGCTTCGCGCTGCCCTTGAAAGATCAGGTACACACGGTGGAGTTCACCCACCGCGGCGGCCGGGGCCGGGCCCGCCGCGCCGGCGGCCCGCTGTTCGGCCTCGTGGACCGGGCCGACCTGGACGCCGCGCTGGCCCGCGGCGCCGCCGAGGCCGGCGTGGCGCTGCGCACCGGGGTCACCGTGACCGGGGTGGCGCAGGAGCCGGGTGACGGCCCGGTCCAGCTCACTCTGGCCGGTGGCGAGCGGCTCGCCGCCCGGGCGGTGGTGGGCGCGGACGGCAGCGCCAGCCGGATCGGCGGGTACGTCGGGGTCCGGCTGCGCCAGGTCGATCTGGGCCTGGAGGCCGAGATACCGGTGCCGCCCGAGGTCGCCGAGCACTGGCGGGGGCGGGTACTGCTGGACTGGGGGCCGCTGCCCGGCTCGTACGCCTGGGTGTTCCCGAAGGGCGACCGGCTCACCGTCGGCGTGATCTGCGCCCGGGGCCAGGGCGAGCCGACCCGCCAGTACCTCGCCGACTTCACCGCCCGGCTGGGCCTCGCGGACCTACCCCCGTCTGTCCACTCTGGACACCTGACCCGCTGCCGGGAGGAGGGTTCGCCGCTGTCCCGGGGCTCGGTACTGCTCGCCGGCGACGCGGCCGGACTGCTGGAGCCGTGGACCCGGGAGGGCATCTCGTTCGCGCTGCGCTCCGGGCGGCTGGCCGGCCAGTACGCCGCCGGAATCGCGGACGCGCCGATGACCGGGAGCGCGGTGATCGACGGATACCGCGCGGCGATCGAGTCGACGCTCGGCGAGGAGATGCGCGCCGGGTACCGGCTGCTGGCCGCGTTCGAGCGCCGGCCACTGGTCTTCCATACCGCGGTGACCCGCCTGCCGCCGGCCTGGGGCGCCTTCCAGCAGGCCGTGCGCGACGGTACCAGCCTGGCGGACGTGCTGCGCCAGCATCGCGGCGCGCGGCTCGCGCTATCCCTGCTCGCCTGAAGCCTTGGCGCTCGCTTCGCTCGCGCGGCTCTCGCGCCCGGAAGGCCGCCCTGTAGACGCCCCTCCGACTCAGTCGCTGCGCTCCTTCGCTCCGGGCCGTCTGCGGGCGGCGGCGCGAGAGCTGAAGCCCGGCGCTAGCTGACTGGCCCGTCGCCGACGCCGTCGAAGTCGTCGACCAGGTGGACGGCGGCCTCCTCGGCGCTCGCGCCGCCGCCGTCGATACCCGCGTCGAAGGCCACCTCGTCGCCCTCGTCGTCCGGGCCGAAGCCCTGGTTCTCGGCGACCAGCCGGCCGGCCCGCTCCTCGCGCTCGTACCCGCGGCGGGTCAGTTCGTCCTCGTCGTCGTCGCGCGGATCGGCGTACGGGTCGATGTCCGGCTCCTCCTCGGCGAGGTGCTGGTCGAGGGACTCACCCGCGCGCTGCTCGGCGATGGTCGTGCCGAACCGGTTCGCGCCGGACCAACGGTCAGCGGGGGCCACGCCGGTGTCGAGGGGATCCCCGACGCGGTCGTCGTCGAGCGTGTCCGAGGCGTCCAGCACGCCCTCGTCCTCGATGTCGTCCCACTCGTCGTCCTGCGCCATACTCGTCCTCCTCGGGTGCACCGGCAGGCGACTCCTCCTTGGGGTGCGCCAGCACGCGACAGCGTACCGGCCGTGCCGGATGTCGCATCGCGGTGGCCGGACGTACCTTTCACGTCAGGAAAGCGCAATCTTCGATGGAAGTTTCGAAGAAACCCACGAAGTTGTGTTACACCAATGTATTCACCTACGCTGATGGCGGTGCGAGCCGGGTAGTGATCGTCGAAGCCATGCCTGTGGCTCGGCGTGTCTTGCCCCGACCCCGGGGCCCCCATCTCCCCCTTGAGGTAGGTCATGAAGCGACAACTCACCGTCTTCGGCGCCGCCGTGCTCGCGGTCGTCGCGTCGGTCCTGGTCTTCACCAGGCCGGCCGGCGCGGCCGTGGGGCTGCATGTCAGCGGCCGCAACATCGTCGAGGCCAACGGCTCGACGTTCATCATGCGCGGAGTCAGTCACGAACACACCTGGTTCAGCAACCAGACGAGCTCGTTCGCGAACATCAAGTCGTTGAAGGCCAACACCGTCCGGGTTGTGCTCTCCGGCGGCCGGTGGACCGCGAACAGCGCGAGCGATGTGGCGAACGTGGTCTCGCTGTGTAAGCAGAACCGGCTGATCTGTGTCCTGGAGGACCACGACACCACCGGGTTCGGCGAGGACGGCGCCGCGTTCACCTTGGACCAGGCGGTCAACTACTGGATCAGCCTGAAGAGCGTACTGGCCGGCCAGGAGAACTACATCATCATCAACATCGGCAACGAGCCGATCGGCAACAACAACCCGAGCCAGTGGATCAGCGCGACCACCGCGGCCATCCAGAAGATGCGCGCCAACGGCTTCGAGCACCTGCTGATGGTGGACGCGCCGAACTGGGGCCAGGACTGGAACTTCGTCATGCGGGACAACGCGCAGACCGTGCTGGACGCGGACAGCCAGCACAACACGGTGCTGTCGATCCACATGTACGACGTCTTCAACACCGCCTCGACGATCACCTCGTACCTGGACGCCTTCCAGAGCAAGGGTTGGCCGCTGGTCATCGGCGAGTTCGGCTGGCAGGCGCAGTCCAGCAACGTGGACGACCAGACGGTGATGGCCCAGGCGGTTTCCCGGGGCATCGGCTACCTCGGCTGGTCCTGGCAGGGCAACAACGACCCGATCCTGGACATGGTGCAGAACTGGGATCCCAACCAGCTGACCACGTGGGGCCAGCGGATCTTCAACGGTACCAACGGGATCAAGGCGACCGCCAAGGAAGCGACTGTCTACAGTGGAAGCACGGGCAGCTCGTCACCGAGCAGCCCGCGCCCCAGCAGTGCGGCGCCGAGCAGTGCGCGGCCCAGCAGCCCGCCGGCGAGCAGCGCGCCCGCCAGCCGGCCGCCATCCAGCAGCCCGGCGGGTACCCGCGGGTGCTCGGCCACGTACTCGATCACGAACCAGTGGCAGGGCGGCTTCCAGGGTCAGGTCAACGTGACCGCGGGCTCGTCGGCCATCAGCGGCTGGGCGGTGACCTGGACCTTCGGCAACGGGCAGACCGTCACCCAGTTCTGGAATGCCACCATAACGAACAGCGGGTCCGCGGTGACCGCGCGCAACGTCAGCTACAACGGGAGTCTCGGCGCCGGCGCGAGCACGAGCTTCGGGTTCCTGGGCTCCTGGAACGGTACCAACAGCGTCCCCGCGGTTTCCTGCGCGGCGAGCTGAGGCACATCGGTCTCACCACCACCGGGCGGCCCCGCGCCGCCCGGTGGCGCTCCGACCGTCTGTAGGGTCTGTGACCCGAGGCAGCCCGGCCTGGGGTTGGTCTTTATCAAATTTTCAGGCAACTCGGGTACGGTCGGCCGGTGAGCCCTGACGGGAAGGCCAGCCGCAGTGGCCGCGCGGTGGTGGTGGCGGCCGCCGCCGTCGCGGTGCTGGCGCTCACCGCGGTCGTCGCCTTCCGCTGGGGCTCGGCCGGCTCATCGCGGGCGTCCTCAGCCGCCACGCCCAGGCCCTCCGCGTCCAGCAGCAAGGCGCCGACCGCCGCCGACATCTACACCGCGGTCGCGCCCTCCGTGGTCCTGATCGAGGCCGCGCACGCCGGAGGCGCGGGCGACGCCGGTACCGGAGTCGTCGTCAACGCGGACGGGACGATCCTGACCGCCCTGCACGTCGTGAAGGGCGCCACCGCGCTGCGGGTCACCTTCGCCGATGGCACGCAGTCGGCGGCGAAGGTCACCTCCGCCGACCCGGCCATCGACATCGCCACGGTGGGCCCGGCCACGCTCCCGTCGGTACTCGTACCCGCCGTGCTCGGCAACTCCGGTCGACTGTCCATTGGAGACAGTGTTGTCGCGATTGGCAACCAGTTGGGGCTGACCCGCAGCACCACTACCGGCGTCGTCTCCGGTCTCGACCGGCGCGCCACGGTTACCGGCGGCTCCACGCTCAGCGGGCTCATCCAGTTCGATGCCGCGGTGAACCCGGGCAGCTCCGGCGGACCGTTGCTCAACGGCAAGGGTGAGACGGTCGGCATCGTTGTGGCACTGGCCAACCCGACAGCCGAGGACACGTTCATCGGCGTCGGTTTCGCCGTACCCATATCGTCCGCCGCCGCGGGCGGCGGTGGCCGCGGCCCACAGCAGTAAACCCACAGCACCGAGGATGGACTGATGGACGCTTCCCCTGGCCCACACCCGATGGAGCAGGTCCTGTACGAGGTCAAGAAGACCATCGTGGGCCAGGACGTGCTACTCGAGCGCCTGCTGGTCGCGCTGCTGGCGCACGGGCACATCCTGGTGGAGGGGGTACCCGGCCTCGCCAAGACGCTGGCCGTCAAGTCCCTCGCCGCGGCCATCGGCGGCCAGTTCCACCGCGTCCAATTCACCCCCGATCTGGTACCGGCCGACATCATCGGCACCCGCGTGTTCCACCAGCGCACCGGGGAGTTCCAGGTATCGCTCGGCCCGGTCTTCACCAACCTGCTGCTCGCCGACGAAATCAACCGGGCGCCGGCGAAGGTGCAGAGCGCGCTGCTGGAGGCGATGCAGGAGCAGCAGGTCACGATCGGCCGGGAGAGCCATCTGGTACCCCGGCCGTTCCTCGTCATGGCCACCCAGAACCCGATCGAGTCCGAGGGCACGTACCCGCTGCCCGAGGCGCAGGTGGACCGCTTCATGATGAAGGTGCTCGTGGACTACCCGAGCCCCACCGAGGAGTTCGTGATCGTCGAGCGGGCCATCGCCTCGGTACCGGGCGGCCAGCCGGTCATCGACCTCGACCAGCTCGCCGCGATGCAGGCGCAGGTGGAGCACGTGTACGTGGATCCGGCGCTGATCGAGTACTCGGTGGCGCTGGCGAACGCGACCCGCCGCCCCGACGAGGTGGGGCTGGCGAAGCTGGCCCGGTACGTCACCTTCGGCGCCAGCCCGCGCGCCTCCATCAACCTGGTACTCGCGGCGCGTGCGCTGGCGTTCATCCGGGGCCGCGACTACGCCATCCCGCGGGACCTCACCGACCTGGCGTACGACGTCTTCCGGCACCGGCTGGTGCTCTCGTACGAGGCGCTCACCGACGAGGTCACCGCCGACGCGGTACTGGCGGAGGTGCTCGGGGCGCTGCCGGTACCGGATGTTCCGCACGGCCGGCGGCGGCGGGCGTGAGCAGCCCACCGGATCGGCTCCTGCGGCGCCTGGAATGGCAGGTGGTCCGCCGGCTGGACGGGCGCCTGCAGGGCTCGTACCGCACGGTGTTCCGCGGCTCCGGCATCGACTTCACCGGACTGCGCGAGTACACGCCGGAGGACGACGTCCGGCACATCGACTGGAACGTGACCGCGCGGATGGACGAGCCGTACGTCCGCCAGTACACAGAGGACCGTGAGCTGACCGCGTGGCTGGTGCTCGACCAGTCGGCCTCGATGCGCTTCGGCGCCCGCGAGCACGGCAAGGACTCGGTGCTCGCCGAGCTCGCCGTGTGCCTGGGCCGCCTGCTCACCCGTACCGGTAACCGGGTCGGCGCGATCCTCTACGACAACCGGTACCAGCGGGTGATTCCGCCGCGTACCGGCCGCACCCACCTGCTGTACCTGGCGCACGAGATCACCCGGCCGGTCCAACCGGGTACCGACGGGCGCACCACCGACCTGGCGGCGATGCTGCACCTCGCCGCCGCCACCGCGCGCCGGCGTAGCCTCGTCTTCGTCATCTCGGACTTCCTCGGCGAGCTCGACTGGGAGCCGGCGCTGGCCCGGTTGAGCCAGCGGCACGAGGTGGTCACGATCCGGGTGGTCGACCCGATGGAGTTCGACCTGCCCGACCTCGGACTGGTCTTCGTCGAGGACGCCGAGACGGGGGAGCAGTTGCTCGCCGATACCGGCGACCCGGCGTTCCAGGAGCGGTTCCGGGCCGAGGCGCGGGCCCAGGAGGCGACGCTCACCGAAGCGCTGGGCCGCGGCGGCGTGGTATCGCACCGGGTGGGCACCGACGAGGATCTGGTGCAGGCTCTCGTATCCATGGTGCTCCAGTCGAAACGGCGAAGAGCATGAAGTTTCAGTACCCAGTCATGGTGGTGGTCGCGGCGGCGGCCTGCCTGGGTCTGCTGCTCGGCTACCGGATGCTGCACCGCCGCCGCACCGCCACGCTGGCCGCGGCGGGCCTCGCGCCGCGCGGGGCCGCGTTGCGGCGCCACCTTCCGCCGCTGCTGTTCCTCATCGCGTTGACCCTGTTGCTGGTCGGCGTCGCGCGTCCACAAGGGACAGTGCGGATCCCGCGGGCGTCCGGCACCGTCATCCTCGCCTTTGACGTCTCCAACAGCATGACGGCGAAGGACGCCACGCCCAGCCGGCTGGCGGCCGCGCAAGCCGCCGCCAAGGGCTTCGTGCAGGCGCAACCGGACACTGTGGACATTGGCGTGGTCGCCTTCGACCAGGGCGCGATCACCACGCACCCGCCGACGAAGAATCACGACGAGGTGCTCGGCGCGATCGACCGGCTGCACGCGGCCGGTGGCACCTCGATCGGGCAGGCGATCCTCGCCTCCTTGACGGCGATCGTCGGGCGGCCGGTCAGCCTGCCCGCCGACGCGTCCGCGGACTCGCCGCCGCCCAGCCTCGGATACTGGGGTTCGGCGACGATTGTGTTGCTCTCCGACGGGGAGGACACCGGTGGTCCGGACGCGGTCGGCGCCGCCGAACTCGCCGCGGGAGCCGGCGTGCACGTGGACACCCTGGGCTTCGGTACGGTCGACGGCACCACCATCTCGGTCGACGGGTTCCAGGTCGCCACCTCGCTCAACGAGGACCTGCTCACGCAGATCGCGCAGACCACGGCCGGTTCCTACCACCGCGCCGGCGATGCCAAGGCGCTCGACGGCATCTACCGCTCGCTCGATCTGCGGATCACCGCCAAGCCCGAGTTCGTCGAGCTGACCGGCGTGGCCGTCGGCGTTGCGGTGCTGCTCCTCACGATCGGCGGGATACTGATGGTCTACTGGTACGGACGGATCCTCTGATGTCGCTGTCATGGCCGTGGGCACTGGCCGCGTTGGCGGCCTTCCCCCTGTTGCTGGGTTACCGCTGGTGGATGCGCCGGCGCCGCCGGCGCGGCGCGCTGCGGATGTCGAGCCTCGCGGTGATTCGCGCCGCGCTGCAAGGGCCGTCGCCGTGGCGGCGCCGGATTCCCTTGTGGTTGTTCGCGGCCGGGCTGGTCGTCCTCGGCGTGGGCGTCGCCCGCCCGCAGGCGCGCGTCATCGTGCCGTCGGACTCGTCGGCGATCCTGCTCACCATCGACGTATCGGGCTCCATGTGCTCCACCGATGTGGCGCCCAACCGGCTGACCGCCGCCGAGAACGCGGCCCGCGACTTCATCCGGGCGCAGCACAACGGCACCAAAATCGGCCTGGTGGTGTTCACCGGCATCGCCGCGCTCCAGGTGCCGCCAACCACCGACAAGGACGCGCTCATCGCGGCGATCGGCAGCCTGCGCACCAACCGCGGCACCGCGATCGGCCTGGGCATCCTGACCGCCATCGACGCCATCGCGCAGATCAACCCCAACGTCGCGCCCAGTGGCGTGGACAAGCCGGCCAACCAGACCAACCCACTCGCCGGCTTCGAACCCGACACCATCGTGGTGCTCACCGACGGGGCGAACACCCAAGGCGTCGACCCGGTCACCGCCGCGAAGCAGGCCGCCGGGAGGCATCTGCGGATATACACCATCGGATTTGGTACGACGCAGCCCGCCGCGTTTGTCTGCACGCCCGACCAGATCGGCGGCGGTGCCTTTGGTGGCGGCGGCTTCGGTCCGCCCCGCGGTGGCTTCGGCGGCGGCGGGTTCGGTGGTGGCGGCTTCGGCGGGCGCAACGTCCGGGATCTCGACGAGGCCACGCTGACCCAGGTCGCCAACATCACCGGCGGCAAGTACTTCCAAGCCAAGGACGCCAAGGCGCTCTCGGACGTCCTGATGAGCCTGCCCAAGGCGATCGTCCTGCAGCACAAGAAGATGGAGATCACCGTGTGGTTCGCGCTCGCCGGCGCGGTACTCCTGCTCGCCGGCATCGGCCTCGCCCAGTGGTGGAGCGCCGCCGCCGGCCGCCGCCGCCCCGCGACCGCTACGGCAACGGCTGCGCCTCGATGACCGGCCGCAGGCTGCCTAGGCAGTCGAAGAGAGCGTCGGGCAGGTAGTCCCACGGGTTGGCCCCGCCGCGTTCGGTGACGTACGCGCCATCGGCGCCGCGGCGCGCGACAAGACCGTACACGTCACCGTGGCGCGCGGCGGGTACCGAGTACACGAGATGGAAGAAGCGCTCGGCCGGCCACATTCTCACCCAGTCGGGTATCCGCGCCGCCATGTAGCTGCGCCACGGACCCTCGAACGTGCCGAGCAACTCGGCGAGTTTCGAGTACTCCTGGACAGGATACGTGCCGTGGTTGAACGCCAGCAGCCGCGCGCCCGCGGCTCGTACCCGCCCGGCCAGGTCCGCATAGTGGTCCAGGTGGTTCCACCCACTCGACACCTGATCCAGGAAGACCGCGTCGACGCCGTACCAGTCGAGGTAGCGCGCGACCTCGGCCACGACGGTATCGGTGCGGCGCTGGGCGTACCCGGTGTCCACGTACCCGGCAACGTCCACATGCGACTGTCGCAGTCGCGCGATGACGTCCCGGTACCTGGGGTTCGGCTGCTGGCCCGGCCCGTTCGCCACGTTGACCGTGACCAGCCGGACCAGCGGGGCGTACCGGGCGAGCCGGTCCCACGCCACCGGATCCGTGGCAGGGGAGAAGTACGCGGGTACCACCGCCCGCAACTGGCTAGCGGGCATGAGCCGCCACCCGACCCAGTACCGTCGCGGCGTAGGTGGCAAGCAGCGCCAGGAGTCCGAGGTAGGAAATCACCTGGGCGAAGACGCCCCAGCCGTGCGAAGCCAGCTCGCAGCCGAGCGCGGCGGCACACGCCAGCACGCTCACCCAGCACCGGTCGAACGAGTGCAGCAGCGAGGACAGGTAGATGGCGCCGCCGAGCGCGAGGAAGGCCAGCAGGCCCAGGATGGCTGAGCCGCCAAGGGATACCGGCCCGAACCAGAGCGTCACCAGTACGGCGGCGCCGGTCAGGATCGCCGCGATGCACAGGTACCGCAGCAGCGAACCGAGCACCGCCAGGCGAGACTGGCGCCCGAACCCGCCCGGCAGTCTCGTGGTACGCAGCAGGCGCAGCGCGGTACCGCGGTACCACGACATGCACCACTCCGCGCCACCCATGCTCAGCGACAGCGGAATCGCGGCGAGAATCAGCGCCTCGTCCGGGCCGCCGGCGCGCGCCGGGACAAACAGTCCGGTCAGGATGGGCAGGACGACCAGCCCGGGCGCGAGCAATCCGAATGCGACTCTCGGTGCCGCCGCGAGCAGGTCCGACGCGACGAACAGCCGGCCGCCCGCCGCGGCCACTCCGGACCGCCGCCGCGGGTAGCCGACGGCGAGGCAGAGCGCCGTTACCGGGGTGGCCGCAAGCAGAACCCATACCGGGTACCGCAGCGCCGCCGGCTGGCCGAGCAGGAGGAACAGGGACGCGGCGAACACGCCGGGAGCGAGTGCCGCGAGGACCACCCGCTCCAGCCCGAGCACCATCATCGCGCTGGCGCTGAGCACGTACACCCCTTGGCCGAAGCCGAAGATGAAGGGAGCCACGCCGGCCGGAACCGCGAGCGCGGTGAGGGCCATGGTGAGTGCCATCACCGGCAGCCCGATCGCGAGGCTGGCACACAGCAGCCGGTGCGCCTGCGCCGGCCCGGCCCAACCGAGGCGGACATAAGCCAGGTGGGCCAGTCCTTGGCTCATGGACCACGAGGCAAGAATGGATACCACAAGTACGGTCAGCGCCGATCGGCCGGACAGCAACCCGCCGGCGGCGGGAAAGCACACCGCTGGCAGCCCGTACAGCAGGCTGCGCAGCACGGCCTGCACCGGGGTGCGCTCGGTTCGGTGGGCCACGTCCGGCTCCGCCGGCGCCCGGGGCACCCGGTTGAACAATTCGTTGGCAAGGGCGAACACGTCGGGGTAGCCGTACCGCTCGCGGACCGCCTCGTCGCCGAGGCCCTCGAACTCCAGCGCCGCGGCGACCTCGAGCGGGTCGACCGCCGATGCGCAGACCTCCGCCATCTGTGCACACAGCTCGTCGACGAGAGGGTAGGCGCCGATGCGGCGCGCGGGCAGGGTCGGGTTCCGGGTCCCGTGCGCGCCGAGCGCGGCCTCCGCACTCACGCCGCTACCTCCTCGTTCTCCTTATCCTGCTCGTCCGCCGCGCCTTCCTCGTCGCCCTCGGTACCCACGAGGTTGTAGATCTCGGTGAACGCGGATACGACGTGGTCGACGGTGAACATGGAAAGCGCCCGTACCCGCGCCGCCGCACCGAGGCGCCGGCGAAGCGGGGTGTCGCGCAGGAGGGTCAGGCAGGCCTGTGCGAGGGCTTCCGGCTGGCGCGGCGGTACCGTGACGCCCGTGTCACCGATCGCCTCGCCCACGCCGCCGACGTCGGTCGCCACGCATGGACGGGCCAGCGTCATCGCCTCGATGACGGTGAACGGCAGGCCCTCCGAGACACTGCACAGGACCACGACGTGGCCGGAGGTGTATGCCTGGCAGAGGTCCTCCGTCCTGCCCTCGAACGTCGCGGCATCGGCGACACCCAGCTCGACGGCGAGCCGCCGGCAGCGCTCGAGGTAGCCCTCCAAGCCCGACGGTGGCGCGCCGTACATCCGCAGCCGAGCCTCTGGCAACTCCTTGCGTACCAAGGCGAACGACCGCAGCAGCGTCTCGACGTCCTTGATGGGGTCGACCCGGCCGACCCATACGATGGTCGGTACGTCGGGCTCGTCGTCGATCTCCGGGAAATTCGCGGGGTCGATTCCATTGTAGACAGTCCGGATCACCGAGCTGGGTGCGCCGAGGCGCTCTTGCCAGCGGCGGTTGTAGATGTTGCACGACGTGATCGAGGTGGCCTCCTCGTACGCGAGCGCGCCGAGGTGCCGCACGAAGTTCAGGTACAGCGCCTTGACCGGCCACCGGTACGGTCCGGTCCGCGAGTGGAGGTACTGCTCGCGCAGGTACACGCCGTGCTCGCTGATCACCATCGGCGTGCCGTACCGCCACTTCGCGGTCAGCCCCGGCAGCACGCCGAGCCCATTGGTCGATGCGTGCAGGATGTCGCCGCGCGGCGTCGGGTAGCGCAGCGGCCGCAGGGCGTGCTCGAGCAACTCCAGGGCGCTCAGCGCGTCGTGCAGCGTGGGTGCGGGCAGCAGGCCCTCCTCGGTTGCCTCGTCCGAGCCGGATCGGTGTCCCCGGTCATGCCAGGCATCGATGAGCAGCCGGACCGCTTGTTCGCTCGTGAAGCATCCGGTCAGGCTTTCTCGCTGGCTGTACTCGGCGAGGGTCCGCAATATCTCCCCGAACCGGCCGCTGTCCGAACGCGCCGGACGCAGGAGCACGTCGATGAGTTCGGCGAGGACCGGCTGGAACCGGGCGCGGGCCCCCCGGCCGGGTTTCAACCCGGCCGGAGGGCGCCCCCACATAGGCACCGGCTCGATCGAGACAACGTTTGCCGGCAGCGGCCACACGACCGGTTCGGTCCCGGCCCCGACGAGGGCGACGACGCGGAATGTGTGCTCCCGCATCTCGCGGACCAGTTGGTCGCACCACACGCCCACGCCGCCGTAGTGGTACGGGTAGGTGCCCTCGGTCAGCAGCACGATGTCGGCCACGGATACCTCATCTCGCCTCGGCCTTCGATCTGTTGTCCAGCACCGGTCAGGATCGGCCCAACGGCGGGAAGAGCATCCCGAGTCCGGGGTCGATCGACACGTGCGGGGCGTCCGCGATATCCGGCGCGACGGCGCTGCGAGGTGGCAGCAGCCCCGCGACAAGGAGCGCCGGGTACGGGCTGGACAGCATCACCAACGGGTTGATCGGCAGGAGGTTGAGCTGCGCCGAGGTCTCACCACCGTATGAGGTACCGAACAGCGAGGTGCCCACGACGGTACCGCTGGGTGCGGTGACCGGTACCTGGGTTCCGGCCGGTGCGGTGATGACCACCGTGGGCCCCGTCACGTACGCGGTGACCGTGTCCATCTTCGTGCTCCACACCTGCTGTGCGTTCAGCGCCTGACCCGCCGCCGTGAGGGAATCGTTGACCAGCGGTGTGTTAGCGGCGTAGACGCTCCGGTACGCCGCCAGGATCCCGGCGACCACCGGGTAGGCGAGCCGGTCGCCGGTGAGGTTCGACTGGTGCATGTAGAAGACCCGCGGGTCGTTGCGCAGCAGGTAGGACAGCGCGATCTTCTCCTGCAGGGGCCGGATGTAGGAGTCCCACCCCGTACCCAGGTCCAGCGGCTGGATACAGGTCGAGGTCGGGTTGTTCTCACACAGCCCGCTCCCGCCGTTGGCCTTCGACGTGTAGACCCAGTTGTACTCGTCGACCTCCTGCTGCTTGGTCGAGGTGTTGTAGAACACGTTGAGCGGGTGGCGCGGCAGGCCGAGTGCGTTGCCGACCGGGCGCAGGGCCGGTTCCCGGGACGCGTCGGTACCGATGTAGCTGATGTGGTTCGCGTCCAGTTCGCTCACGAAGTTCGGGTTGTCGACCGGCTGCTGCGGCAGGCTGCGCAGTCCCGAGTGCTCGCCGGAGACCAGCTCGCCCGGGTCGATCGGGATCCCGTTGGCCTTCGCCCATGTGACGTTGTTCTGTATCTCACTGTCCACAGTGGCCTTACTGACCCACGCGATGTTGCCCTGGCTGTCGGTCGCGCATCGCCACGGATCCACCGTGAAGTCCTGCACGCAGCCGAGGTACTCGTGCGTGAACGTGTGGCTGACCCAGCGGAAGTCGCCGGCGAGCGACTGCAGCGCGGCGAAGGTCGGGTCCGTACCGTTGTCCTGGAACCGCTCCTCCTCCCCGCCGTTGAAGAGCATGTCCAGGGTCATTCCGTTGGCCTGCTCCCAACTCGCCGCGTACCGCGCGTCGTCCGCGGTCATCCTCGACGGTGTCGTGTCCGGTATCCCTTGTGGACATACGCTGTCGCCCGGCGTGCACTTGCCGACGGTGCTCCACGTCGCGTCGTCGTTCAACACGTCGTCGATGTGGACGCTGAAGTAGTTGCGCCAGGAGCCGAGGTGGATACCCTTCGTCACCCAGTCGACCAGCCCGTGCGCGAGGTACTGGAACTGGCTCTGGAAGTAGCCGTAGGCGAAGTCGATGTCCAGGCGCTCACGACCCGAGGTCGTGTACACGCCGGCGAGCACCCCGGTTGCGCCACTGGGTGTCGTGGCCGTCAGGTACGGCGTGTACGACGCGGTCGCCGTGTTGGGCAACGGCTGGGCGAGGTAGCCGTACGACTCGGTACCGCCGGCCGTGCCCTCGAACGTGAACGAGCCGTTGAGGTACCGGAATGCCCCCGACTTTGCCACGTCCGTGACGTTCACGGTTGCCGCGTCGAGCGAGCCGGAGTAGGTCGGCGTATTCATCCCGATGTCGGCGTTCGGGAAGTTGTAACCCTCGATCTGCCGTACCTGGAATGTTGTCTCGTACTTCGCCAGCGCACTCTGCTCGTCCGCGGAGAGCGCGGGCGTGTAGTTGCTGGGCAGCACGACGCCCTGGTAGTAGGCCTTCTGTATGCCGATCAGCGGCGTGCTGGACAGGAAGCCCTGGGTAATTTTCTGCCGGGACGGGTTGTTGAGGTCGATGACGGTTGTCGGCACACCTTCGGCGGCGAGCTCCTGGCGGATCGCGTCCACCCAGACGGACCCGTCGCTGACAACGAGCACCCGCAGGTAGACCTGCGGGACGCCCAGGAGTGCCGCTGACGCGGGCCGTGCAAGGAAACCGGACGCCAGCACGGCGACGAGGGCCGCGACGGCAAGGCGCCGCCACGTTCTAAACGAGCGCACACTGAACTCCTCAGCCACAGTCCTGTGGAGGAGTCAGGACTCCGCGCCCAGCCCCGGCGCCTCTTTGCGCCGGGGCGGGACACGCTTATCGGTCATTAGCCATGCAAACAGAGGAGCACGAGGCCCGCAGCTTGAGTGTCGGATCTACACCGAACTATCTGGTTCGTCCGAATATCTACGACTACCGCTACGGCAGCGGCTCGATGACCTGATTGCGCGAGTGCTGGTAAATGATCGAGCTGCGGAAGCCGATGATCTCCTGCCGCTTACTTACCTTGTCCATCAGGAAGGCGTGCAGACTGTCCACACTGGACACAGCGACGTGGATGAGGAAGTCGTCGCCACCGGCCACCACGAAGACGGACAGCACCTCCGGCAGGCCGGACACGTACCGTTTGAAGCCCTGGATCACCGGGCGGGTCAGCGGCCGGATCTGTACGTGCAGCAGGGCCTGCACGTGCCGGTTCAGGGCGGGCAGGCTGACCTCCGCGTGGTACCCGGTGACAATGCCGCGCTCGCGCAGCGCGCGTACCCGCTCCAGGCACGTCGAGGGTGCGATGCCAAGGGTACGGGCCAGGTCCCGGTTGGTCTGCCGGGCATCGCGCTGCAGATACTGGACTATCGCCGAATCAAGTTCGTCCACGGTCGTCAATCCCCTCCGTACTCCGAATATCGTTCGGCATCTGCCCTGCTACCCCACTCAAGCGGCTAGCTTATGCCCATGGAGCCGACCTCCGCCCTCGCCCACGATGCCCTCACCCACGAGCAGATCCGGATCGTCCGTGGGACCCGCTCCGGCCTGCCGATCCTCGTGGCCGTGCACTCCACCGTCCTCGGTCAGGCGGTCGGCGGCTGCCGGCTCGCCGCGTACCCGCACTGGCGCGACGCGCTCACCGACGTGCTGCGACTGTCCGCCTCGATGACCGACAAGTGCGCCG